>NZ_JBNIIX010000020.1:0-42734 GCF_050106635.1 Levilactobacillus sp. LN180102 | reverse complement strand
TCAGAATAGGTTATACTAGACAAAAGATCAGCTCCTAAAAGATGGGTTTGTGGTAAACACCATTTTAAAGGAAGCTGATCTTTTTTGTCCGAACAGCGTTCGGATTAATTTTACAATCTACCAACTCTTAAGAGCTTAGGCGGAATTGGTTTTAAGACGCTGATTGATTCGTTAAAAATTGCCAATTTTCTATTGAAGCCATTTGTTAAGCTGATCGGTGGTAATGCCGACACGTTCGCTAAATTTGCCGCAACTTGGTTTGTTGCTAGTAAGGGGCTTAAGGCTTTCAACAAAGGGCTGAGGACCGTTCAAGGATTTAAGGATATTTTTGGCAAAGCTGCTGAAATATTTGGCTTAAAAAAGGAAAAAGCTGCTATTGATGAAGAGACAGCCGCGCTAAATCGTAATAGCCGAGCCCGCCAAGAAAATGCTGATACAAGCGTTGGTGGAAGCACTGGCACTGGCAAAGTGTCCAAAGCTGAGAACGCTATTGAAGACGTGACAGAATCAGCAGGCGGAGGCGTTGGCAAGGAAGCAAAAGAGCTTACTCGTGTTGAAAAATATGGTTCCAAGACTAAGGGGCTTAGTCGCTTAACTTCTAAACTACATGGATTCGGTGAGCTCGGGAACGTTACTAAAGCTGGTAAAGTGCTTGCTGGATCAGTTGGCCTATTTGACGTTTTAAATGCCGGAACCGATCTAATTGGCACTACTAAGAAAACTGCTGGGTCACATGTTGGTGCAGCTGGCGGATCACTTGGTGGCACGGCTGCTGGTGCAGCTATTGGGACAATGATTGCTCCCGGAATTGGTACGGCCATTGGTGCTGGTCTTGGTGGGCTTGCCGGTGAGGGCATCGGTCGCAAGTTAGGTAAAGCTATTCAAAAAGGGTTATCATTCCAAAAAATACATGTTCCTAAGCTATCTGATGGTTCTGCTTTTGACAAACTAACTAAGACTGCAAAAAGCCATTATAAAGGATTAGTTGACCAAGATACCAAGAATCTTAAGCTGCTGTATAAGAATGGTGACATTACAAAATCCGAATATCAGAAGCGTCTTGCTATCATTCAAAAAAACGAGTCCAAAATGACTCGCTTATCTTCCATGTCTGAAAAAGATCGTAATGCCATTACAAAGTATTATGCACAGTCACGTCAATCACTTACCGAAAAGTGGAATCGTAAGATCCTGGCTGACCAGAAAAAGTATGGCAAAAACTCTAAGGAAGTTGCCAAAGACGAAGCAGCAAAAAAGAAAGCTTTGCAAAAACAGGAACTTAAATTTGCCACATCGGTAACTGCTAAGGAAGCACGGCTTCATACGACACTTGATGGAAAAATTAAGCTTTCTGCTAATAAGCAAGAGTCAATCATTAAAAAGCTGACCAAAGAAAAAGGCAAGCTGTCTAAAAAGCAACTAGAACAGGCCTTGATTGATTCTAATAAGGAGCGCAAAACCGTTTCTGCTAACGCCAACAAGCAGTATAAAACTTCTGTTCGGGCTGCTTATAAGAAGTATGCCGAAACCGTTAAGGCTGCCAAAGATGAATACAAGGGTAATTCTAGCTACGCCAAGAAGCAACGGGCGGCAATTGAGAAACATGCACACGCTCAACGTGACCATGCCATTGCAGCTGCGGAGAAGCAACGCCACGATACCGTTAAAAAAGCTGATGATCAGTATAATAAAACGGTAGATTATGCGCATAAGCAAAATAAAGGTGTTACTAAGCAGTCGGCCAATCAATATCAAAATACCAAAGAAAATAATAGAAAAACGAAAGACAATTATTATTCAACTTGGCATGGTATCTGGAAGACCGTTGGCAACTGGGTTGGAAAGCTAATTAGTGGGCTAAACAAGGGTGCTGTTAAAGGGCAGAACCAAGTGTTCAAACAATATGGCGGTACTCATACGTTAGCTCCGATTACAGCTTCATACTATGCAACTGGTACGGGTTTGTTGGGTGGCCTACGCCGTACAATCACGAAGCCTACGCTAGCTGTTCTCAATGATGGGCATGACTCACCAGAAACGGGTAACCAGGAGGCAGTTTTGCACCCAAATGGAGCTGCAGAATTAATCCATGGCAGTAACACCATGAAGGTGTTGGAACCCGGTGCAGAGGTACTTAATGCCTCAGAAACTAAGCTAATGGGTCAACTTGGGCTAATGCATTTCGCTTCCGGAACAGGTTTCCTTAGTGGTCTGTTTAAGTCAGTAGGCAAGGTTGGCAGCTTCTTTAAAAATGCGTTTGGTTCCTTGAAAGACAAACTAAAAGCCATTACAGGTTTTACTAGTAATGCTACTAAGAGTTTTAACTCAACCTTTAATCCAGACTTTAGCGGTCTAAAAGGTGGTGTTGCAAAGGGATATGCGCACATTGCCAATCATAAGATCAAGAATCAAGGCCAGAAATGGTGGTCTGCTGCATGGAATGTGATTAATGACGCTGCTAGTGCAAGTGGTGGTGGTGGCCCTGTAGCACACACGCCCGGCTCCGGATGGCACATTACATCAGGGTTCGGCTATCGTGGGGCCACTAGTGGCGGAATGTCTGTTCATGATGGTGTCGATTTCTCTGGCGGCAAGGTTGTACATGCCCTAGAAGATGCCGTAGTTACAGAAGCCGGGCCGGGCCGGTGGCTAGGCAACAATGGTGTTGGTGAAATCATCGGTACTAAAGGCGGACGCTTGCGCCTGATTTACCAAGAATTAAATGGTAAGAACGCTCACGGTGCAGACCTGCTTGTGCATGCAGGCGACCATGTCAAACGTGGGCAAGCCATCGCTAAGCTAGGTCCTAATGGAACTCACGTGCATATTGGAGCAACTACAGAGGGACTGTGGGATCATGGTGGTTCGTCCACTAAGGGCTGGTTGGATGTCACTAAACTTCACGGCAGTTATGGTAACAAGGCAGCAAAAAAGATCACCAGTGGGCTTACCAAGTTTGCCACGAAGCAACTCAAAGGTTCCGGTGTTCTGTCTTGGGTTAAGAAGTTTTTGGAGCCTTTAACCGAGGCAGCCGAGAGTTTTGGCAGTGGAGATAGTGAAGCACCAACTGGAAGTCATAAACATTGGTTGGAACAAGCTGGAATACCAGCAAGCCAATTTGGAATGTATAACTATATTATTAGTCATGAATCTGGTTGGAACCCTAGAGCTCACAACCCAGGTGGTGCTTATGGACTTCCGCAATCTCTTCCAGCTGACAAAATGGCTAGTGCTGGTAAGGATTGGAGAACTAATCCAATAACTCAGTTGAAGTGGATGAAAGGTTATGTTAAGAAATATGGCGGCATTAATGGTGCTTATAAATTTTGGCAAGCTCATCATTGGTACGCTAATGGTGGATTAAGCCAAAAAGAAAAGTTGGCCCATATTTCCGAGGGAAACATGCCTGAAATGGTCATTCCACTGTCTAAGCTGAAGTCTTCAAGAGGCTACGAGCTTCTAGGTAAAACGGCGGCTATTATGGCTAAGCGAGATCACTTAGAGGTTCAATCCAGTAACGACAACAAAAGCTCAGATAAGTTGATGGACAAGTTAGATCAAGTCATTGGACTTATGCAAAGCTTGCTTGTTGGTCAACAGAACCCAACGCCGGCTGTCGTATCTGCTAACGATATATACAGTGGGTATAACCAAGTAAAAACGAAAAAGAGTCTAAGCAAAAATCTAGGAAGGGGATATGTAAATGGTATTCAGTAGAACAGCCATGGTAGATACATTTGATTATGCATTTTCTGAAGATGGTTCGGATGGGTTTAATAGTTTCAAAGACTTAGAAATTCTTGTTAACCATGTTTCGAAGCCCATTGCTCCCACCATCACTGAATCCTTCCAAGACGTCCCTGGTAGATACGGGGGCGTTTTTTTAGGGAATTCATACGGAGAAAAAGAAATTGATATTCCTATTACAATCATGGCTAGCAGCCGTGATGAGTACAACCGTAAGATGGACAACCTATCTAAGGCCCTCATTAATACGCATGACGATGCTGATACTCAGTACCCGTTACGTTTTAATGACCAGCCAGATGTAGTCTACTACGGCCATTTCACTGCCATTCCTACTCCCACTTTTCTCAACGAAGGGGTTCAGGATTGTACCACCACGTTAACGTTCATGCTAGCTGACCCACGGGGGTTTCTACCTCAACGGGATATCAAGATTACCAGTAATGATCAGGTTATTTCACCAGCCGGTAACACTGCTGTTCAACCAGTTATTCACATCATTCCCAAGACTGACTTGTACTACTTTGGTTATACCTTGGGAGACCAGTATGTAGCGGTTGGTTACCACGTTGACGATGGTTCAACGGTTACTGATGCTAACGGTCATATCACTAGCTTAACGCCTCATCAAGAACTTCAGGTACACGACCCTTGCAACTCAATGAGTACATGGTTTCAAGCAGGTACCGATACCCAAGAAATTAAGGTATATCGTGGGGAAAACGATGGTAAAGCAATGGCTACAGCCTCAGCATTAATGGTCGCCAAGGATAGTAAAGGCCATTACAACTGGGGTACAGTCGGCAAGCACAAAGACTTCTACGGTCCTGTTATTATCCACCAAGGTATCCCCAAGATTAGCAATTATTGGAAGGTATCCATGCGGTTCCACCATATCAAACGGATGAAAAATGAACGGGCCATGGGCAAGGTTGAAGGCTATCTGCTGGATTCTAATAACAATGTTTGTGGACGAATGGGAATTACCGACTATTCAGAAGGCCGTTATCCCCGTGGTTACATTCAACTGGGGAGTTCTTTTAATGCCACCACAGATAAAGGCAATTACCTCACCCTTTTGTACAACGAGGGTGGCCGTAAAGTTAATGGATATAACAATCATGATGTAAGGGTTCATTTAACTAAGACCGTTAAAGTTAAGACTACCTCCAAAGCTAAGTCAAAAGCTAAATCAGCCAGACTGTATCAAGCTACCATTAAGCGGGAATCCTTCAAAGCCGCCACTAAGAAGAAAAAGAGAAGGAAAAAGGCAACCAAGAAAGTGACTAAGAGGAAGTCCGGTGGTAAGAGGAAGTCCACTAGGGTTTCTAAACCCAAAGTTAGGACTAAGTCCAAAACCATTAAGACTTATGTCATGGAGACCTCATACATGAACAAGGACGCTTATTCAAACTTTTTCGGTGAGTTCTCGCTGGAGCGCCAAAAGAAGACCATTGGTGGCAAGGTGTATGACAACTGGGTGGCTGAGATTAACGAGTTCAATCCTAAAACTGGGGTTGTTTTCTCAAAAAATACTGAGGGTAAAGTTCACATTCATACTGAAAAGTTAGATAAGTCGGGCAAGTTTGGGTTTGCCTTGGCTAACGTAGCCGCAACATTCATGAAGCATGATATTAAGGAAGACTTAGTCAGTCCCAAGGTTGGATATTATTCTGACTTTGAGACTTTGACTGACCTCAAAATATACACTTCTGATGGATCAGATGACCCCGATGATATTCCTCATATTATTGCTCATGCTGGCGAAGAAATCATCATAGATTCTGCTGATAACACGGTTACTGTGGCTGGTAGAAATGTTGATAAGTATGTTTCGTGGCTATCTACCTTCCCGTCGATTGAAGGTGATGTCAGCCAAGAAATGCACTTCACACCGGACCCAGCCAATTCAGATATAACGTTGGAGTACAAGCCAGCCATTAAGTAGAAAGGAGTTAAGACGTGTGTACGTCATTCTTGATAAAAATCTCAAACGAGTCGCCACCTTAGATACGTCAACTGATACGAATATTTTCTGGGGTGAGACTATTCAGCAACAACTTGCCGATGATAATAGCTCAAACGATAGCATTACTGAAGCCAGTCTAGCCAACACCTCTGACCCCAACGCTAATTCTAAGAGTTGGAATGATACCTTTACCGGTCTCACCATGGTAGCAGATAGTCCAGCGGCCCAATATCTGAGAGTAGGAAATCACTTAGCGGCTTACGACCAAGCGAATGATCGCTGGCGAGTGTACCGAATATATACCGTTGATGAGACCATGGATAACACCTCTGGAACTAACCTTATTTCAGCCGATGCTATTAACCTCTTAATCTGGCGACTAGGGAAGACAATTCCCACAAAAAAAGAGATTAAAGAGTGTACCTTGCCAGCGGCTATGAACTGGATTATTGCGGGTACAGGGATAACCCTGGTGGATAATGCAACTTCTGGACTACTTTCAGATTTTTCCATTGATGGGGAATCATCTTCCCAAACATTATTGCAGACAATCCTGACGACCTACGATTGTGAGGCTGATGGATACGTAAAATTAGATAGTTCTGGGATTGTGGTTGATACCATTTTGGAATTATCCGACCAACGGGGACAGAATACCGGTAGACGTATCACTTATGGTGACAACATGCTTAGTATTAAGCGGGAAACAGTTGATACAACTCTGATTACCAAGTTGTACGTCTATGGTTCCGGTGGTGCCTCAATCAGTACAGCTAAGGGTAACGGCGGTCGTAACTTTGTCACTGATGCCTCGGCTAACGCCCTGTACAACAATGATGCCAACACTTGGCTTGAAGGAAGTATTACCAGTTCAACTGTCAGTGAACCTGATGCCCTTTTATCACTGGGATTGAAGACACTTAGGCTGTATAACCATCCGAGAGTTAATTATTCCGTTGATGTAACCAGCGATTTTGACGCTCAATTAGGCGATACCATTAAGGTAATCGACCTGACAATGACCCCAGTACTAACCTTGCAAGCCAGAGTTATTCAACGGACAACTAGTGAGAGTGACCCGACTCAGAATAAGGTAGTCATTGGGGAGTTCAGTACGGTTACAGTCGTGACGCCTAATTTCATTAAAAATATGGAACAGCAGTGGAATGACCACGTAGCTAAGCTGTTTGAAGATGCCAAAAAGAACCAAAATGCTGCTAGTATCAGCTTAATTACCCCACTGGGACAATCATGGACAGATACTGATACCAGTAAAAGGGTAATCGCAAGGTTATTCATTGAAGGTGAAAATGTTACGTCATTCTTGTCAGCCGCGGCTTTCAACTGGGAATACGTCCAACAAGACGGTACCCATAATCTAACTTGGGAATCAGACCATGCTAAGGATGGCTATGAAGTCACCATTACCCCACCATTTGTCGGTAGCTTAGTGGTAACCATTGATGACGCATTCGTTAAAACTGAGTCTGAAATGTGGATTGACACCGGGGTTAACCCTGATGGTACCTTCAAGAAGTTGTGGGAGACCACTGATGGTAACCCTGATGAGTTCGGTAACAATCACGTTGGAGCATTGCAATTCTCGTACAAAATGAGTAATGGTGAGGTACTTGCAAGCTACGCGTACAAAGGAACTCAGAATAAGTCCAATCTAAGTGATTGCCAGTTCTTACATTGGAGTGCCGATGGCAAGCTAATTGATTCAATGATTGTTCAAGGTGGCCAACACGGTGCTTCCTTTGGCTATGATGAAGCCAACAACCTCATATACTCCCAGATTAAGGATTTAAGTGGTGTCAAGAATTGGTTAGCAACCTTCCCGTACACCCCTCATGCCGTGATCAATAGTGGGTCCAGCACCGTGACTAAGTGGTGTGAAATGGAAACATATGTGAGACCTAACGTTGACCTTACCAATGGATTATGGATTGGTAGTCAGATGGACGGTACAGTAGAAGTATGTGAAATCTCGGATTTGAAAGCTGGTAATTATTTCCCAACTATTCGCTTCAAGTTGCAAGACTTTGGTTGGAATCCTGTACCAAGTGGGGTTACCAATAATGGCAAATACAACACGATACAATCCAATTCAATTGCATATCCATACGCCTTCTTTACAGCAGGGGACGTCAATAATAAGGATGACCGACTAGTAATGTGTATCAATCTCATTACCCAGTCAGTCATTTTTAATTACCAGATTGAACCCAGTCAAGATATTCAGTTATCTGTGCCGGTTGAGTACGGTGGTCACTTTGAACCAGAAGGGATATACCCGGACTTGGCTCATGACCAGTTAATAATTGGCTTCAATGTCAGTGAGTACCGAGACGCTGCGCATAACGTCATGATTAGTCACTCTGGTTTATGGTCAATCCCAATTGGTATCCGTGATGATAGCAAGGACTTAGCTGTCACTTACCCCGCTGAAGATGAAGGGGAAAATTCCGAGGTAGAAGAACCGGTGGTAATACCTGACGATACTGACGACTCAGATAGTTCTAGTGACGATGATTCTGCTTTCAACATTGATGACGGTGAGACTTATCAGGAGGTGGTCGAAGGATGATTATTGCAACGGGTTCAGTTGATATTAACGAAGCCACCAAGCTTGCCCAAATTGCCTCAGATAGTGCTGATGACTTAGCTGAAAAGATGAAAAACCTCAAATCTTCTCTTGATGGCACGATTACCGAATCAACTAGCACCCCATTCAATGATGGTAAAGAGCATAACGATGGCGATATGTGGCTGGTAATGAGTGACGATGTCGCAACTAGTATGTATATCTATTCTGGTGGAAGCTGGAAGCTTAAAAAGTGGGACGTAACTAGCTTGGCAGTTAAATATCTGTCAGCATTGTCTGCCGACTTAGGCAACGTTCAAGCTGGAAATATTAACGGTGTCAAAATATCTGGAAGTACCATTAATGGTGGCACTATTAGTATTAATTCGGGAATAGATAACTTCAAGATGGATAATAATGGCTTTGAAGCCAGTAACATAATTGATGGGGATACAACGAATGTCTACGGTGGCATGATTTCGCTAGCCAGCGGCAACACCGGAACTGTCACCCTAGACTCTGTTAAGGGCATTAATAGCAGAGGATTATCAATTAGCGGACACACCATAGCCTGTGCTGATTCAGGGCAATTTTGGTTTCAAAAAAATGGCGGAGGCGGTGGCGAGAGCAATGTAGCTGATATTCGTGCTGGTCTTGTTTATTCCAATGGAACCGCGTTGAAGTCAGCCTTATCTGCTAAGCGAGATGTGACAGATTATTCCCCAGATGAAGCTTTATCTGCTGTCATGAACACGGATGTTAAAAAGTGGAAGTACAAAAATTCTGATAACTCCACCAATTCCCAGCATATTGGACCAATTATTGATGATGTTAATGAGGTTGGTAAAAAGTCTGCAAGTATTGCAAATGACATGATTAGCACGGATGAGAATGGTAATTACTATCTGAACGAGTCCAATACCATTTCCATCTTGTTAGCGGCCTTAAAGAAGTCCAACCAGCGGATAGATGAGCTTAGCTACCGAATTACTCAATTAGAAAGGAAGAATGCCCAATGATTACAAGCTTAGATGTCAAGCAGAACTCAGATAACACCACTCACGTTGTCTACACGGTTGTTTTCAACGGTACCAATCACCAAGCCTACGGTAACTTCGATGCTACGGCTGATGAAGCTTCTACAGCCTTTTCCGGGTCAACCAAGGAAGATATGTGGGCTGGATTCAAGAAGTTGGTACTAACCCGGTTGAAAACTGAGGCTACGAATGCCCTAGGAGGCGGTGCAAGTGAGTAAAGAACTGTACTTTACCGATGGCAACAATGAGGTTAAATACCTCGACACCACAGCAAGTTTTAACTTGGCGATTACCCAAGATGGCTCAGCATTCGACTTAACTAATGCTACAGCCATTGATGTAAAGGTTGCCAACGACACCGGTTATGTATTCACTAAGTCGATTGATATGGCTACAATTAAGCAACCATTAGCAGGATTGATTACCATGCCGGTTGATGCCGAAGTTATGAATGCCCTGGTACCCGATGATTACACAATTGAAGTGTGGGTGACCTTATCCAGCCTGATTACCCCGGGTAGCCAAGAAGGCTTAACCGATGATGGTTCAACCACTAATACTGCTACCTCAACGACTACTGCTACTACCCCAACAACTACGTACAACGCCATCTTCCCAAGTGATGACCCACAAGGATTCACAATTACTGAAAATGTTATGAGTGATTCTGGGGACGTTATCCCGGTTATGAGTCTTGATACTTTCCAACAGGAATTTGACCAGCTTAAGACTGACTTAACTAACAAAGTCGCCACATTGCAAGGGCCAAAAGGTGATACTGGTGCAGGACTTGACATTAAGGGACAAGTTAATTCAGTTTCTGCCTTACCAACCACTGCAACCGAAGGTGATGGTTATTTAGTTAACGAGGAACTTTATGTTTATACTAGTGGGGCATGGAAAGATTGTGGTTCAATTCAAGGTCCTCAAGGTGTTCCAGGAAAAACTGGTACAGGCGTTTCATCAACAACTATTCAATATCAAATTTCAAATAGTGCAACAACAACGCCAACCGGAACTTGGTCAAATACCTTAATTGCAACTACGCAAGTTAATCCATTTTTATGGACGCAAGTAACCTTAAATTATGATGATGGAACTTCAAAGCCATTTTATCTTGTATCATCAAAAGGTGATAAGGGTGACACTGGTGATAAGGGTGACACTGGTACTACTGGTCCAGTCGGTCCACAAGGTCCTGTCGGTGCTGGATTGGTTGTAAAAGGCACAGTAAGTAATGCTTCCCAATTACCAACAACTGGTAATCAAGAAGGGTACTGTTATTTTGTTGGAACAGATTTGTATGTTTGGGATGCTGGAGCATGGAAAAATTGCGGTAATGTAAGTCCTGATTTAAGTAAGTACGTAACTGTTACTGATTTGAACAATGGATTAAGTAGTAAAGCAGATGATAGCAAGGTTGTTCATACAGCTGATATGCGTAAGCCAGCCAACGATGTAGCCGGAATTGAAGAAGTTAACGCTGTTGATGCCAAGAGCCTCACTAGAAATCTTATCGCTAACTCTGGTTACATGGTTAACCTTGATGGATGGCAGGGTACGAATGGTGGGAATATAGCGTTATCGACACACTCGTTTTATCACAACGGAACGGGAAACGTAATTAAACTGTATAACACTAAAACGAGTGAAGCCTTCGCTTCCAGTGGCTGGTTCAAGGTAAAACCCAATACCCAATACACGTTCCAATTCATCTTGTTTGGAACTATCAATACTATTTCAACTGATGTTTGGTTGATAGGACAAGGTACTAACTCCACGAGCATTATTAGTGGGTATGTTCAAAGCCCTATTAAGGCGGAGTTGATTACCAAGACGTTTACCACTGGAAACTTCGAAGATGCTTATATTCGAGTAGATAACAATGGGTCTAAAGACGGCAATAGTTCCTACCTCGCCTTTACGGAAGTTCAACTTGAAGAAGGTACAGTAGCACACCCTTGGACACCATCATTTAGCGATTTAGTTCACCGAGTAGCTGATAACGGTGATGGCAGTATTCGGGTCAATGGCAACAGTTACACACCTGCTGATGATTCCAAAGTTGCTCACTTATCTGGAGCAAACAATTTTGACACTGTCCCAACGGTCAACAACAATCCGCTACTACTAGCAAGTAGTTTACCGTCTGATCTAGCACGAACCTCTCAGCAAACCAACTTTACTGCGGGACTTCAAAAAGGTGGGGCAGATGTAGCTACACAATCAGATGTTACAACCGCAATCAGCACCGCTACGGCTAACATGGTTGACTCTACTAAAGCCACAAACTTCACTGCGGGATTACAATCTGGAGGTGTCGATGTCGCAACCGCGGCTGATTTAAAAAGCGTTGAAGACCAAGCTTGGCGTCAGCTAGAGAATAGCAAAATTAGTTCTTCTAATGGATCGATAAACCATGGAACTTACGTTCTTTATAGACTAGATACCCTTAATAAACGATTGTTTTTTGTGTTCACAATAAGTACCCATCTATCTGAAACTACGGTTACACTTGATTTTAGCAGTGTAGTTAGTAATATTTCTAATCCAAGCCTACCTTCATTTTATAATTGGTCTGTGGAAAACAGCAGTAACGTGTACACTAATATAACTGTTAGCGGAAATTTGTTAAAAATTACATTGTCCGGTGGTGGAGGTTATATAAGTTCTTTATATAGTTTATATGATGAAAATGGGGTTTTAAAAAATGACTTTTGTTTCGTTAATTATGACAACTTAGTTTAGAAAGGATGATTAAATGTTTATCTACATCACATACGATACAGAAGGTTTCATCACGGGGTACCAGAATACGGAAGCAGACGGGTACACGAAGGTTTTCATTCTCGATTCATGGATTACCCAGTTTGCCCAGCATTCAGACAAATTCCGGTACGACACTGATAAAAAGGTGGTACTCAATCCGGGTAACTTGCCAGACTTATCCCTTGAAGAGTTGAATAACAAGTATTCCAGCGTGTTGGAGACTAGTCAGCAAGCGGTTAACTCAGCCACTACCTTAGCACAACAGCAAACGGTATCAGCAACGAGTATCAACCAGTTACAGCAATCAATTACAGCACTTGCACTCAGTCAATCAGCAAAGGGGACGAAATAATATGGTTCAAATTTATACGTGGGCATTTCAGGATTGGAAGACAATTACCAAGGAAACGTTAGCAACAGTCGTGGGATTACCAGATGGGATTACCGCTGAAGATTACAAGGCTATCACCGGTGATGATTATGTAGCACCAACAACTCAAGCAACGACAACAAGCACCACTAACTAGCTTCTACTCAGCCAGTTAGTCAGTGCTTTTAATTTACTCAAAATTGGAGGAGTATTATGTTCAAAGAAATTACAGATGTGTTCAATTGGCTTAATAATGCTGGGGTATTTGCCTTCTTACTAGTGTTAATTCCCGCTGTGTACAAGTTGGTAAAGCCACTCTTAACTCACAAGGTACAGACTGAAAAGAACACTCATGTTAAGCAAGGCTTAGAAGTGGGATTAAACTTGGCGAATACGATTGTTCCAGAAATGGCAATCATGGCTGGCTTATCCTTATCTGACCGGAAGCAGGAAGCAATCCGCTTCGTCAACGCGCAATTAACAGCCAATGGCTTTGATTTAGACGTCCAGACTATTTCAGGGCTGGTTGAGAAGGCTTACCAAGCTTACAAGGTATCAGGTGGGGATAATCATGCCCCAATCTCTGTACCAGCACCAACGGAGGTCATTACCCCATCAGAAGGGACTGATGACAATGACTAAGAAAATTGTTGACCTGTCATCGTACCAATCTGATTCTTTGGCTTACATGAAGCAACTCAAAGGTTGGGGCGCTGATGGGATTATGGTCAAGCTAACAGAAGGGACTGGTTATCTCAGTCCCAAGGCTGGTACCCAGATTGCTAATGGTTTCAAAACATTCAATACCGTTGGGGTTTACCATTTCTTCCATGGTCGGGGAACAGCTGAAGCTCAATACTTTCTGGCTTGGGTGAAGAAGATGGGATTAGATCAGTCAACAGTATTAGCCATTGACGTTGAAGCACCCGACTTACCCTATTCCACAACCAGCCAGGTTAACGTATTCCTTCGGTATCTGATTAGTCACGGGTACAAGAATGTGATTACGTATGGTTCAGGTAGCTGGTTCAATGCTGGACGGATTAATCGTTCCCAGTTAGTTGATAAAGCAATCTGGGTAGCAGCCTATGGTGTCAGTCAACCGGGAGTTAATAATGCCAACGCTTGGCAATATACTGACAACTGGCACGGCGTAGATTGCAGTTATGACTTCGACGGTAAACTTTCAGGTAAGAAAACATCTAAAAAGGCTGCTAAGAAAGCCTCATACTGGGCTGATAATGGCTTGTATGAAGTGATTACCAGTGAGGTTAACGTGTATGGTAAGCCAGCCCTAGACAAGGCTAATAAGCGCCGTATTCACTTCTCCAAGGGAAGTACCATCTACGGTAAGGCCGTCAAGTACGGTAAGGTGTACCGGATTAAGACTGACGTTGGGTATATCTCTGCTAATAAGGACTATGTAAAGTTGGTCAGAAAGTCGGGTGGTAAGTAATGACCTTTGATCGTTGGATCGAATTAATCACCTTGGCTTTGGCTGTAGTCGCGGGTATCTATGCGGCTTTGATGGTTGTCATGAAGCCTTTTACGGATCGGCTGCAAGACATTGCTCAAAGTATGAAGGATAGTAGCCAGCGGATTGAGCGTCTGTTTGATTCGCAAAATACGCTGCGTCAAGATTTTATCGCTAGCAGAAGTGAGCACAAAGTTATCAACGAACGCTTAGACAAAGTTGAAGGCGATGTACGTGAATTGAAAAATAAATAGTGCTAGGATTAAGTTAATCCTTCAAAGTTGACACAACCAAAAAGCCACTCATCTCATTACGAGGTGGGTGGCTTTTTTTGCGTACAATTTTTTAAAATAATGCACGAAACGTGTTGACTTTAATACACGAATCGTGTATATTAAGAGCATAGAAAGAAACAGAAAGGAAGTTTTTAAAATGATGAGTAAAGAAGAAAAGGCAACTAAAAAAGCAAAGCGTCTTAGTTTCAAGCGTCGCACGACAATGGTTTCCGCACATAATGTAGCTAAGCTTATTGTCACTATGGTTGGTGATTATCAGATTGCTATGAGTATCGCACTTAAGTTTGTTTACAAATGTAAAAAAGAGGGTAATATTTTACATGCCACAGACGAGGCACGTAAGGCATTCACTCCCGAATCAGTTGCCGGTGTGCCTGCATGGGCCATCAAAAAAGATTTCGGTAGCGCCAGCGCTGATGATATTCTTTTCTTTACCATAAAATTTGAGACTATCAAAGAAACTGAAAATGCCGTTCAGATCAGTTTTGATACTAAAAATCCACATGAAAATGGCTACGTCGATCATCACAAGGCATGGGTTGCTAAGAGCATCCTAGTCGCTTAATCAGGAGGAAAAAAGTATGAAAAAATTATTAGACACTTATTTAGCAAGCCAAGGAATTACGCGAAATAAAATTAGCCGTGCTACTAAGATTGCGACAACAACATTGCAGCGATCAAGTACCAGAGAAGCAGATGATATCAACCCACGAGTTCTTTTCGCCATTGCTGAAGTCTTGCATACAACACCCGGGAAAGTGCTTGATGACCTTATCAAAATGGAGATGAAAAATGATATGACTACTAGCGAGATTAAGCTGCTGCTGATTCAGACACTGTCACAAGCCGGTGCCACCGCGCTTATCACGGTTGAAGATATGGGAGATGGTGATGAGGCCGTAGTTGCAGAACTTGACTTACCAAGTGGTGATACAGTGCGCTTTGCCGTCAATAACGTGGCGAATGATAAAGTTATATGTGATGACGTTCTGAGGGACTTGTCCTATGCTATGAGCAGCTTTTACCACGAAGAAGATGGTGAATTTTACCCTGATCGTCAGGATGAAGAAGCCCGTCCACTGATCAACGTTGAGTGGATGGGACTATCTGACAGTGATGCACATTATCTTTCTGAAATTGGCGACAGCTTAGTGAAGGGAAAGTGATTCTATGCCAGATAAGCAAAGCCCTCTACCGTGAGGAGTAGGGGGATTTTTTGTGTGCATTCTGCTTTATTTAAGCGGACAAGTCTACGTCTAAAAGGTGAACGTGTTGTCTGAGAGCACGTGATTATTTACTTTTTAGTTTATAGTCAAGCTTATCCTTTGTTTCCATCATCGATACCAATTCATCGTAAGTATCACGTGTTTGGGGAGTTAGTGATTCAAGATAACTTTCAATCATCAAAGAAACCATTTCACTAGCTGAGCGCTTATCAGCTGTTGCTTTAGACAAAGCCAAAACGGCGTTTCTGGTATGATTATCAACTCGCATGTTTACATCGAAGGTAGGAATTTTTTCCGCACTATCTTCGCCAAAACCTGCTTGCTTTCTAGAAATTGATGATACATTTACGTTTACCTTCTTATCAGGACTTTTTACCTGATCATCATTACCGTGTTTCAAAAGCCCCCCCATATTATTCTGCCTCCAATCTAGATACTAATTCAGTAGCAACAGCCGTATATGTGCTGTGAGTAGCTTTATCCCAAACAGAACGACTGCTTTCAGTGATTCCAGTAAGGTCATATCTCTTTACTCTTTCCATAGCAGTAATGACATTTTCAAATATATTGTCTTCCCCAAATTCTTCTACGGCCTGTTTAAGAACGGCATTGTCAATAATTGATTGCCCTTTTGTAAGAACTGGAAGAATACCTGCTACATCTACTTTTGCTCCAAATTCGTCAATTAAATTCGTTTGTAAATAGCTTAAGAAACTTTTTGCTCCCAGCAATGCTCTTTGCTGAGTTTGTAGCATAACAACGATCCAGTCGCAGCACATAAAAACGTTATCATTTGTTAAACTCATTGTAGGGCTTACATCAAGAAACACGAAGTCAAATTTGCTAGATATATTTGACAAAGAGTTTTTAAGATAGCTGACTTTAGCTTTTTCATCAATGTCTTGTTTATCAACCCACCGACTGAATAAGTTCATATCAGCAGCAGCTGGTATTAAGTCAAGACCGTTCTTAATGTTAATGATGCCGTCATTTAAGTCTTTTCCGTTAATTAGTAATGCGAAAAGAGATGGATCAATTGTGATGTTGGAATTTTCGTGGCTTTTTGTTTTTATCATTAAATCAGTTAGGTTTGCTTGAGGGTCACAATCTACCATAAGCACTTTATATCCCATATTTGATAATTCCCAACTGATTAAGGCTGTAGTAGATGTTTTACCAGTACCACCCTTTTCATTGGCGCAACTAATTATCATTTTTTAAAATTCCTCCATTCGTACACGGTACACGGTGTACTGCGTTATGTGTACAGTGTACCGTACTCAGTACACAATGTACAGGAAAAAATCCTTAACCATTGAATGCGGAATGACGGCTTTTTTATGAAATTATTTAAGTGTACAGTACACAGTACCCAATACACGGTGTACAGTGTACAATATACAGTGTACCGTGTACGGTGTACTGTACACAAGAAAAATTGACCAAAGATTTGATAACTGATATAATGATAACCGTAGTCAAAATAGAACACAAAAAAACACCCACCAATTGTAGTTGGTGAGCGCCAAACAATCTTCTGAATTTATAGATTATTATATCATGGCCGGTGCGATTTTTAAAGCCCTAGGGGACAAGCTGGGGTCTAAATCCAAGGGGACACGTTTGCCAGTGCGACTTCAATAAGTCTGGCTATACCACAACAAGGTCATCTGTACGGCTGGGTGGTGAATGGTGAGCGCGACCATTAACGGCGCGGGTGGTAAAACGAAGCTTCGGCTTGGTGCCATTGATTAGTTGGCGATCGAACAAAAATAAATACGTATTGCCAACGCCTACTAGGGCGTTTTTTAGTAGGTTAAACCGAAAACGTAGGTTTATAATGAGTGGTGGTAGCAATACCGCAATTGTACAGACAAGCGACGGGCGTTAACGACCGACGAACTAAGGGGAAACTTTTAGTAGTAGAATTGTACTCTGGTTCAGTTATTCCAAATAGCTGATTCCAGGGAACAATTCTGCGCTCAAAACGTCACTCCCTCTAAACTGAATGGAAAACCATAACCCGTCAAGTCAAATATAAAGAAAGTTACTGAATTTAAGCGAATGGTCTAGGAGTAATCCAAGAGAATTTCACAAAGTACCTTTCCCAGTAATTAAGGGATTGAATAGCTATACCAATTGGTTACCAGAGATTTTCACAAGAGAAAAATATCAGAGTGTTGTTCCAACGGTACCAGGCAAGGTTACTTGGGATAAGCCACCTTATGTAAAGTAGAAATTGGTATACTAAAAAAGGCTCCCGGTTTAACACTGGAGGCCTTTTTTCTAGGTTACATATTTTGAGGATGAATGTTTTTATCTTCGTAGCTTTTACTTGGGTGCTGTAACATGATGAATACTGCTGCGACAATTAGAACAACTATTGCTGGAAAGGCCATTGCCGCTGTAAATCCAAATAGTGCGCTTCCAATAATTCCTAGAACGGATCCAACTAATGAAATTCCATGTTTACGTGACTGAACTAGAGCGATTACGTTTAGAACAACACCAATCCAAGCCATAACATAGAAGAATGTTGCTACTGAGTCAGTAGAGTTACCACCATTGCTTGCGTCACTAAATGCTGAGCTAAAAATAACCAGCCAAGAAATCGCAAATAAGAAGCAGTTAACAATATCTATAATTCCGGTCCATGTATTAATTTTTAATCTTTTCACTGTATTTTCCTCCAATAATAGTTTTACTTAGATAAGCTGATATGCAAGTCATAGTCTTTGGAACTATCGTTTTTAACAGAACTGGCATCGATACTAGTCTTTAGCCGAAGTGACTTAATTGAAGATGGATTGTCGGTAAGTGGGAATACCATAATTCCGGTTTTAGTCACACCCTTATTTACTGTGTCTGTATCTTGAGAGTCCATATAATCAATATTAGTTTGACCACCAAGGTTAGTGGTTAAATTCGAAGTGTTTGTATCACCATCAATATCAAAAGCGACAGCCTTTATTGAATATTTGATTAAAGCAACACCCTTTGAGTTATAAATTCCGTCGTCATCATCGTGGTATTTAAATGGCTTAGTTGTAATCATTTTAATGCCATCTATTTTAAATATGTTACCCTGCCAAGAAGAGTCTGAAACGTTTGATTTATACATCTTAGTTGATGTAACGGCTATGTTTTTAGGATCACCGGTAGTAGATGTTGTTATAGCAACAGTCGGTTTTTTAACAACCTTGCTTGAGGTTGCTGACCCTGTACTACTTTTTGAACTTGAGCTACTAGACTGATCAGAACATGCGGATAAAGACAATGGTGCTAGGACTGCCAATGACAGCAAAAACATTTTTTTCAAAATAATTCCTCCCTGGAATATGTACAGCTTTTAGCGTCGATCAGCGTTTGGACGTAGATTTAATTTGCCTGCTTTGAAATGCTATTTCGAAAGGCATTTAACACATCGTTCTCTAAACGATTTGGGATGCAGAAGGCTTCCATAAACGGGAAAACGCTATCGCTATTGTAATCACCAATAATATCTAAATAAATTGGTATAAGGATATCCAGTGCTTTAAGATTAGCGTTTCGTTCATAACTTGATTTATTACTGAAGCTTGAATAGTACAAGACACCCTCATCATTATTGATTACGTGACCAATTTCATGAGCCATTTGAAAAATAATTTCCGATTGATTGTACCAGTTAAGATTAATGAGAATTATTTTGTTTTTGGGCTGAGCGGATGATGGGGTGTGTTCGTTCATCTTATCCGTTAAAACACAAGAAATGCCATTATCCCATGCATACTGCATTAATCTCTTGATGTAAATGTTCAAAGACGATCAGTCCTTTCCACCATTTAGGATACGTTTGATATACTCCATATCCTCCTCAGGAATGGGCTTGCCCTGATAGGTCATGATGTAATCATCATCTGCGAGGTCTACCCGTTTGGGCTCACTTGGAACTGACTCGTCTGTAGTATTACCTAGTAAATATTCAACAGATACGTTTAGAACGTGGGCAACTGCCTTCAGGTTATTAATACTTGGTTCTTTAGTTTTCCAAGAATATATAGTGTTTTTTCCCAAACCAGCTTTATCATTAACTTGAACTAAGCTAAAACCGCGTTTTTTTGAAATTTTTTTAATTCTATCTAATGTTGTCATATCGGTAATTTCTCCCAATCAATGACAAATTAATTAGACTTAGGCTAAATAAAAGTTGACTATTTTTAGACTAAGGCTTATTATTAATTCATCAAGTAATCAAGCAACAAAAAACACACCTACAAAACAATAACTTTGGCGAGGGATTGCGTTGGTAGTAGGTTTTATATTGCTTATTTCGTATGCACTCATTTTAGACTAAGTCTAAAAATAAGTCAACATTGCTTGATAAATTACTTTATAAAAGGAGATGTTTTTATTGTTAGATACTGAGCCGGGACGTAAGGCTGTTAAGAATTATATGGCAGAAAAAAGTATTACTTATCGTATGGCTGGAATACTGTTTGGCAAAACTCCGCAATGGATTCAACAAGTTGTTAGCGGAAAAGCAAAAGGTCCAAAGGCTACTGCATTAATCATTAGCATGATTAGTGAATTTGACATTAAGGAGGATTAAGCATGAATCAGGTAAGATTTCTTGAATTAATGCAGAACATTTTAGATGAACTAAAGGACTCGAAAGACAATGAATTAGTTAGTGTCTCCCTGTCTGAGACACTTTCAAAGCTTAACGAGTCCTATAGTTCCTATCTAACGAGTCTGCTTCACAATACTAAGTAATTGGTGATAAGCCATATCATAATCATTTACCACTGAAAGGAATGGCTATATATGTACGAAGTTTACCTGCTAGTTGGCTTCCTAGCCTTCTGGCTAACAGTAATTGTGTTGATTGCCTCAGCTGGTTATCAGCTACGTAAGTCAGTGGTACATGCTGGCGGATGGGCACCATTTTGGAAAAACTTTTTTGGAATTGAGGAAAGCGAATGAAATTATGGCACAAAAAAAGAGTCCTGACCTGGCCGTCAGAACTCGAAAAGATGAAACATTTGTCAAAACTATTCTATGACAATTCTACTCAGAAAGGTGGGCGTTGGCAATGGTTTTAGGTGGAACTACCGCAGAATATGACCGAAAATTTGCTACGCCTGTGGTCACGCACATTAACCAGACTGACGAGGAACAAGCGATCTTAGAGCATAACGCCCACGTTGAAGCGCTGGAAACATTGGCAACGGATTTACGGAATTGTCTGGAACACGCCACTGATGAAAAGTATAAGCGGTATTTGGCGGTTAAGATTGACCGCACTAATCAGCGACTAGAACAGTTACTAACGGAGGAATAATCATGAATCTATACGAACTTGAGGGCAACTTATTGCATGTCGTTGAATTAGCCAATAGTGCCAAACCAGAAGATCAGCAGCTGTTCGCTGACACAATTGAAAGTTTACAAGACAGCATCGCTGACAAAGCAATTGGCTACGGAAAAGTTATTAACCAGTTGGTAGCTGACGAAAAGCAACTGACAGACAAAATAAGCCACGACAAAGACCGAAAACGTATTTTATCCAACAATATTAGTCGGCTGAAATTGGCGTTACAGCACGGAATGGAAACAGCAGGCAAGGATAAAATCAAAGATATTGACTTATCTATTTGGATTCAAAATAACCAGCCTAGCGTTGCTGTGACGGACGATAAACTTATTCCTGATGAATTTACTGAGGTAGAAAAGAAACTGAATAAAACGGCCATTAAACAGGCGCTCAATGATGGTGAAGAGGTTCCTGGCGCCAAGCTAGTACAGACACGGTCAATTCGAATTAAGTAGGAGGAACAAATGAAAACAATTACTGCCAAAGAATTGAATAGAACTTCAAACTGGCGAATCATTTTATATGCCAAGCCAGGGACAGGTAAGACAAGTTCAGCTAAGTTTTTAAAAGGAAAGACACGTATTTTAGATCTTGATAATTCAGCTAAGGTTCTTGATAGATTAAGCAACATCACAATTGATCAATTAGATAGAAGCCAACCAGAAGAGGATATGCTGGAATTTTTAAAATCAGCTAAACAACGAATTAATGGATTTGACAATTTAATCATTGATAACATCTCAAGTTTTGAGAAAGACTGGTTTGTAGAAAAAGGCCGTGATAGCCACAACGGAATTTCTAACGAGTTACAAGATTATTCACAGTGGACAAACTATTTTTCGCGAATCATGACAGAAATTTATACCCTGCCTGTCAATGTGTTAATCACTGCTTGGGAAACCAGCCGACAAATAACATCAGCAAATGGTCAGCAATTCAATCAGTATGCGCCTGAGATTCGTACAAGTGTTATGGACGGTCTGCTAGGTCTGTGCGACGTTGTTGGACGCTTAACAGTCAACCCTAAGACAGGCAATCGTGGTGTGATCCTACAAGGTGATGATTCAATATATGCCAAAAACAGATTGGATAATCGCCAAGCTTGCCCTATCAATGAATTGTTTAGTTTTGGTGGTGATCAACATGGTGGAGCTGTATCCGTACCAGAAAACGCTGGTTAATCAAGCACGGAATGAGTTAGCAAATGGGAAAAAATCGGTTCTGCTGGTTAGCCCGGCGGGTTCAGGTAAGTCAGTAATTATTGCCGAGATTGCTAGGTTATGTGTTGAAAAAGGCGGCCATGTACTTTTCATGGTTCATCGGCAAGAACTAGTTAACCAGATTACCCAAAGTTTCCAAGAAGCAAATGTTGATTTAATGAAAACCACTGTCATGACCGTTGGAAAGATTGTTAATCGGTTAGATCGTTTGCCTAAGCCCAATTTAATTATTACTGACGAAACCCACCACAGTAAAGCTAAAACTTATCGAAGAATATATGATTACTTCTCAAGTGTTCCAAGACTTGGTTTTACTGCCACACCGTGGCGTATGAATGGACAAGGATTAGACGACATTTACGACTCGATGATTGAGGGTAAAAACGTTGGCTGGTTAATAGCCCACCATTATCTATCACCATATCAGTATTACTCAGTAAAACTCGTTGATGATAGTAAATTAAAAAAATCGAGTACCGGTGATTACACCAGTAAATCAATGGACGAAGCAATTGGGAAAACGATTTTTGGTGATGTTGTTAAAACCTATCAAACAAAGGTTAATGATCAGCAAGCAATTGTTTACGCGCATGATGTGGAGTACAGCCAAGCTACAGCTGAAGCTTTTAAAAATGCCGGTATTTCAGCAGCACATGTTGACGCTAAAACGCCTAAAACAACCCGAGATTCGATAATGAGTGACTTTAAATCAGGAAAGATTAAGGTTCTATGCAACGTGGATCTTATTTCCGAAGGATTTAACGTTCCAGATTGCTCGGTAGTCATCATGCTAAGACCAACTGAATCATTGGTTTTGGACATTCAACAGTCCATGCGATGTATGCGATATAAGCCGGGAAAAATGGCGACCATTATCGACCATGTTGCTAACTATTCGCGTTTCGGTTTGCCAGATACGCCTCGGCAGTGGAGTTTAACTGGTCGACCTAAGAAGAAAGGCAACAACACATCTGCTTTGCCGATAAAAACGTGTCCACACTGCTGGGCAGTAATTCCGGCACAATGTAAAGTCTGCCCACAATGTGGCGAAGAAATACCAATTGACAATGAAGGTATGGATACGCAAGACAATGTGGAACTTGAAAAAGTTGGCGAATTTAAAATGACGACTGACTACAAAAATAATCAGTACGGCAAGATGAAACCAGATGACGCCGATAATGTAGAAGATTTATACAAAATAGCTAAAGCTCGCGGTTATAAACCGGGCTGGGCTTACATGAATGCTAAGAGAATGGGAATGCTGGGGTGATAAAAATGAGAGGAGTACGCAAGCGAGGGAAATATTGGATAGCAAATTATCAAAATAAAGCTAAAGGTGTTGCTTTTGAAAAGTATTTAAGCACAGAGCAAGAAGCAATTAAGCTAAGAAAAAAGTGGGAAAAAGAATATGGACAAGTCAAAAGAGGGAGCGAAGGGGGCAAAGGCACAATTAGAAAAGACTATCGAGGCAAAAAAATAGGCAATTTCTTAATCATAGATTATGTACCTGAAAACCATAAAAGAGTACTTGTAAAAAATTTAATAACAAATGAATTTCAAGAAAAAAGCCTAAACAGTATTACTTCTGGGCAATCAACAGGAATTCCTAAAAGTATTGCTACTCGTGAAAGTCACAGACATGAAGGCGTAGGAACTTTATTTAACAAATCAAATAACAAATGGGTAGCCCGAATTAATATCAATGGCAAGCGCAAATTCCTTGGATCTTTCTTAACTCAAGAAGAAGCAATTGCAGCACGCAAAACAGCCGAACAAAAATATTTTAATTAATAAACGGAGGAAATAACTAATGTCATTAATTACAACGAACTACGCAAAGAACGAACATCAAGGCTATTCCGTATTACCAACAGGTGTTTACGAAATGATTATCAAATCGGCACAGGAAAAGGCAACTCCCAATGGTGCTGAATCTCTACAAATTGATTTGGTCGTACGTAATGATCTTGACGCAGTCCCAGCGCTTGCTAAAACAAATGCTAAGTATCACAACCGACACGTATTTATGGATAACTGGAAGCGTAAAGCTACTCACCAGTACGACTTAGACAGCTTCCAATACATTCTTGAGGCTGTTCAGATTCCCGAAGGAACTCCAATTAACAGCATTCAGGATTTAGTCAATGCTTTGGCTAATAAATCAGCTAAAGTATATGTCAAGAAAACTAAAGATAACTACCAAGGTGAAGAACGAGAAGTGAACCAAGTAGCACCATGGAACTTTAACAAGAGCGATTACCCACAGGTTCAACATGCATGGAAGGAACAATCCAACGGAGAGAATCCGTTTGCTAACAATCAGACCACGTCAGCACCTCAGATTAATGATGATGATTTGCCATTTTAGGAGGATAAACCGTGAATTATGAAAATATACCTAATGAGTTACGGGCCCTGAAGCAATGGGGCTTGTTCCAAAAGATATGGCAACCAGAGCGCAATAAATACACTAAAATACCTCATAACGCGCTCAATGGTGGTGCTGGAAAAAGCAATGACCCAAGTACATGGGTAGACTTTAAAACGGCCTTAGAAGCCCTTAAAACGTATCAAATGGATGGATTAGCTTTCTTCTTTGCTAACGGTTACGTCGGCCTTGATATTGATCATATTGGCGATGAATTAGACAAGTTCCGGTCTGGTGACTATCAGGAAAACACGGTTTCCCAAGCTATCACTATGACAAAGTCATATATGGAAGTCAGCATTTCAGGTTCGGGTATTCATGCGATTTTTAAAGGTAAAATTCCTGGCACTCGCAGGCGTAAAGGCAATGTAGAAATGTACGATTCTGGTCGTTTCTTTGCACTAACTGGCAACACCATTGGGCAGTACCAAAAAGAAGTAAACGTCGTTACCACAGATGTCATGAAGCTGATGTATCACAAGTATTTTGGTGAAGACAATGTGGTTACAATTAATAATCACAATCCAATAAAGCCTAATGATTTGGACATTGATGAAGTCATTAAACGTGCAGAGATGTCTCGTACCGGTGACCGATTCAAGGTATTTATGAACGGTGGATGGGAAGGGTTTTATCCCTCACATTCGGAAGCAGATTTAGCGTTTGCCAATGACTTAGCCTTCTGGACTGGTCGCGATTTTAATAAAATGGATCAAATATTCAGGTCTTCAAATCTGTTTCGGCCGAAGTATGATGAAAAACACGGTAAAACAACTTATGGTGTGGCGTTGCTAAATAAGGCTATCAATGAAGCTCATGAGACATTTGATCCAAAACGTATGCCATTACGTAAATATCAATTTAACTTCGCTAAGGATGAAGATAAGCAAACAGAAACACCTCCAAGAAGTTGGGACGATACAGGTAATGCAGATCGGTTTATGGATACGTTTGGAAAACTTGTTAAATATTCATATATTGATAAATGCTGGTATTGCTACAACGGTGGTTATTGGGAGACAGATAATGAAGGAAAAGTAGCGCAATACGTCGATATGACAGTTGATAACATGCGCAACGAAAAACTTCATGTGTCTGCTGATGTAGACCCTGAAAAAGCCAAAGAAGCTTGGGATAAGTTTTTAAAGAAAACAAGAAGCAACAGTTCAAAAAAAGCTATTCTAAGTGAAGTTCAACATCGGGTGCCAGTTTTACATGGCGAATTTGATCAAGATAAAACGCTGCTGAATACAGCAAATGGCTATGTTGATCTGTCATCAGGGATCTTATATGAACATGACATTAAAAAAATGTTTAGCCAGCAGGCTGACATTGATTATACCGACAACATTGACTGTCCAGAGTGGAGTGAGTTTTTAGATCAGATTTTCGATAATGACCAAGAACTAATTCATTACATTCAAAAGGCTGTTGGATATTCTGCCACTGGTAGTATCAAAGAACAAGTTATGTTCATTCTTTACGGAAACGGTCGAAACGGAAAATCCATATTTATAGATACCATCTCGGATATTTTGGGAACTTATGCTAAGTCAATGCAGGCTGATTCTATCATGGTTCGCCAAAGCAGTTCCGGTGCCAATTCAGATATTGCTCGTTTAGAAAGTGCACGTTTGGTGACTTCTAGTGAACCGAATGAGGGTGTTCGATTAGATGAAGGTCTAGTTAAACAATTAACTGGTGGAGACAAAGTAACAGCAAGGTATTTGTATGGTAAGGAATTTGAGTTTAAACCACAGTTTAAGCTGTGGCTAGCAACTAACCACAAGCCAATCATACGAGGCACAGATGATGGTATCTGGCGGCGATTAATGCTGATCCCGTTCAAGGTTCAAATTCCGACAGATAAAGTTGACAAGGACTTAAAGTATAAGCTTCAACGCGAGTCAATTGGAATCTTAAACTGGATTGTGGAAGGCGCATTAATGTGGCAGAGGGAGGGATTAAACCCGCCAGCTAGTGTGACTAATGCTAGTCGGCAATATCGTGAGGAAATGGATGTCATTAGTTTGTTTGTGAATGATTGTTGTGAAACAGGTGACAGTTATAGAGCTCCGGCTGGCGAGATATTTAAGAAGTATCAAGCATGGGCTAATGACAACTCGGAATACTCTATGAGCAAACAGAAATTTGGTCGGGAAATGCGACAGAAGTTTGAAATGAAAAAGACAATGAACGGAAGATTTTACTTGGGACTAAAAATTAGTCAAGATTCAAGGCTTAATTGGGCCAAGTAACATGACGGATAAACTCAAAACATGTCGGATAAATGACGGATAAAAAAATCTCTCAATCCATTGGTACTACTACTATTATTACTACTTTATTCTTATATGACGGATATATGTATAAAAGTAGTATATAAAAAATAAAAAAATATATATAAGAGAAAGAGTTTATTTTGATTTATCCGTCATATGACAAAAAAATCGGCTAAACGCTTACTGCGTCAATGCATACAGCGATTTAACTATCCGTCATATTATCCGTCATATCGGAGGTGTGACCATTAAATCAGAACATGAGATTCAAAACGAAATTTTACTAGAGTTATCAAAAAGTGGCACAACCGTATGCCGAAGTAATGCTGGAAAAGTTAAAACTAAAGATGGTCGAACAATTGCCCTGTTTCCTAAAGGCTGGCCTGATATTACTGGATTCCGTCATTCGGATGGAAAGATGATATTGATTGAGTGTAAGAATGATCGTGGACGGTTGCGTGAAGACCAGCAGCAGTTTGAAAAGTTTATTAACCAATACCCAGTTCTATATGGCGTTGCACGATCAGTTGAAGATGCGTTAGCAATTGTTGATAAGGAGTAGAAGCTATGTCACCAAACAAGAAAATGGCAGCTGAAATTAGAGATGCTTACGCCAATTATGGCGACAATCCAGATGATTGGCCGGAAAATGTTAAAAAGGAGGTCCGCGGTCAAACTGAGGAACAGCACACAGCTGAAAATAAGATTCTACGTCACCTGATTCTCCACGGATACACCAACAAATATATTTCACAAGAACGGTCCAAGACACCGGATTATATACGGCAATTACGTGGAAGAATGCGAAGACGGGACGAATTGGATTACCAAGCCACATCAGATGAGCTGACACAGTTAAAATATAACGTCAAACACATGAATCGGCCTAACAACCAAGGAGTCGCTAGTGTTATGGGCCGCGACAAAGATTGGGTGCGCTGCATGCGAGAGAAGCTACGGGAGGCAGCCAATGAATAACGCCTTGCTATCATCAGAAAAGAATTATTGGGAAACACCACATGATTTTTTTAAGAAGCTGAATGACAAGTACCATTTTAGCTTTGACCTAGCAGCAAGTCCTGAGAATACCAAATGTGATAACTTTTTCAGCGAGAAAGACAACTCACTTGCTAAGCCATGGAATGAGCTTAAAGGTAATCTATTCTTAAACCCGCCATACGGTAGAGAATTACGAAAATGGGTCAAGAAAGCATATGAGGAAAGTCTCAAAAAACATGACGGTTACATTGTGCTACTTATCCCAGCAAGAACAGACACCAGCTACTGGCATGATTTCATTTTTGGGAAAGCACAAATCAATTTTTTACGTGGACGGCTTAAATTTGAACTGCATGGTGAATCAAAAGATGCGGCACCGTTTCCTTCGGCGCTCGTTATCTATGGAGGCAGACAATGAAGCACGGCGATAAGGTATATTACCACCCACGCCACCACGTAAAGAAGCCTGCTACATGGCTATGCTAGACCACTCGTGGTGATAGGCGGTTAGCGATGATTAAAGTTGAAGGCAGCCACAGGCATATTGAGGTGGCACCAAGTGATGTTGAGATTGGGAGGAAAAATTATGGTACCAAAATTTAGAGCATGGGACGTTCATGAGAAACGAATGCTTAAAGTATATAGACTTAGTTTTGATGGGCCAATTGAAGGTGTTCAGGTTCACTGCTATCTAGATGACAGAGGCGCTGAGGGATCTACAGAATATTCTTATGATGGTGATGGGTTAATTTTAGATCAGTATACCGGCCTGAAAGATGCCAATGGCAAGGAAATCTACGAGATGGACATTTTAGAATATTATTATGTGACACATGGACAAACTTTTTATGATCCTGACACATTAGGCACAGTTGGTGGTGAACCGGGTATAGAAACAACTGTTATCGGAAAGGTTGCCATCTGGCCATCAACTGGAGTTGTGTTAACGAGAATAAAGGCAGAATATCCAGAAGATTTTGATTCAAGCAATTTGGACGTTCCCAAAATGTTACATGTTAACAAACACTTTACGATCATTGGCAACGTACACGAGAACCTAGAACTATTGGAGGCACAGCATGACACACGAACAGATTGAGTATCGCAATTTCGTGATGCAAGGCATGGCAAGCTATGGCGGCGATGTGGCACAGGCGTTAGTGTGGTGTGGCAATCACTTCACCAAGCTGAGTGATAGTCAGCGCAACGCGATTAACAAGTTGTCAGCGAAGGAACGTAACCAGGTTATCCATGAGTTGACAATGGGATAAAATTCTTATTTTATGTAGGAGGTGTAATCCATGAATAAAGATAATCGCCGGAAGGACGAAATTAAGATACCAGAGTTTTTTGTACAGTGGTTAGTGAATGGTGAGGCATTTTATGTTTTTGGCGGGATGAGTAGACGTGAATTTAAATTAATGGTGCTTAAGACTATTGCAACAGAGGCCTATGGTGGAAATGCTACAAATAAATTGGGTGTATGGATTCGTGAATATCCAGAAACAGCTTTGCGTTATGTTTTAGATAGACCACCATTTGGATAAAATTCTTATTTTATGTAGAGGTGAGAATATGGAAATCGGAGAATGCATTTCGTTAAAAACACACTTTAAGGTGATTAAGATTACCGAGCAACTTGGCGATGAAGTTAAAAAAGCCTTTGAAACAGCACGAAAGCAAGATGAAAGCTCATCTGATAGCAATCCCAGAAATACTTGGAAAATGATTTATAAATTCCATGGGATTGTTTGGAACGACGTATTTGGATTTTATTTTTTGGCTAATTATGGAACAGAAAACCAGCGTCGCCAGCAAACTATCATGCTAAATGATCGAATTATTGAAAGCCCATTATTTGATGAACAATTTTTACTGTCAGAAAAGGAGTATCAACGGTATTTCGCAACGGTAATCTAAATAAAATTCTTATTTTATGTAGGAGGACGTATGGATAAAACACGAGACGAAATGAACGGCAACCAACGTATGCTGCTTAGCTATCTGGAGGCACTGATGCCGAAAGACGATGTATTGATGGGACTAGCCGAGTTTCAATCCAAATTAAGCGAGCACAGCGTTCCTAAGGAAGTTTACATTGCTTTGGGTATGCTGAGCAATGCGGAGATTACTAACGTGCTACACGAGCTTACACGGCCATTTTAGGAGGAACAATCATGGATTTAGTGATTGATAATAGCCTAGTTCTAGAGGCAACGTGTTCTGATGATTTAGACGAATATCTTATGAGTGAGGACGTTTGCTGCCAAAAAATATCTGAGAGCAAGCTGAATAGCAGTTTCAACTTGTCGGAAGATGAATCATTGAAATTGTATCACTATATTCGAAAATGTTTGCTGATGGGTTGTGGGGTAGTAATGACAGTATCAGCCAAGAAGGATGGGCATCTGCTGACAAATGGAACGGGGGCATGATGGGTGAAACGATCAACGGTTAGGAAGGTAGAGGATCTATTAAGAGACTATCCAGAAATTGATAAATATATCGAGGATCGAGAAAAAGAACTACGATATCCGATGACTCAGGACGACGAAAACATTGGAGGAGGACGTTCCCAGTCGTTGCGTAACGAACGAACATTAACAATGCTAATCACAATTGATGAGGACCGACGTCTTAACACTTTAAAAAGGCAACGTGAAGTGATTGATGATTGTTTAGATGGTGTCGGCGAAGATACACAGGTGATAATTGGTGAACTGTACTTTCGCAAGCGACCACAATACACGGTTGATGGCTTAGTGGTAAATCATTTGGTCCATTGTAGTCGGCGAAGCGCATATCGACTAAAAAAAGAATTTATATCGGAGTGTGCGAAAAGGTTCGGACTTTATGATTTAGATTAATTTGGCACTATTATGGCACTTTTGACCCCTAGTTTGGGTGTAAATTGATAACATAAGCGATTGATGAAATGGGCGTGCATAGCTCAACGGCAGAGCAAAGAAGATACGGGTTCGACTCCCGTTACACGTATAAGGGCGCAATAACTTAAAGGAGATGGACTCTCCCGTTCATCCAAGGCTATAGCGTCCATCACGTGATTGTAACTGGTGTTTGCCTGCCAGAAGATGGCGGTCTGACTTCCGCGTGTGGTTCGATTCCACACCAATCACATACACGGTCGTCTCTAACGAGGCGGACTTTTAATTTGGAGGAATGGCAATGAGAAACTATCAACGGGACAACTTAATATTCGGCCTGCTGATGGTGCTGCTCATTATCGTGTTGGGAGTGTGGCTGCATGCGACACACTGAGTATGGTTATGTTAGCCCAACAGAGAACCATTGCTATCATGACTTGGAGCGCTGGTTGGCTGATAAGAAGAAACGTGAGCGTCGTGCTAAGCAGCATGGCGCTTTTAATTTACACAAAGGTGGTGGTGACCATGCCAAGAGTAAGACGCTGTAGACAGCCAGGGTGCCATGCCATGGTTAACTTCCCTGATCACTATTGCAAGCAACACTATGAACACGAAGCAGAGTACCTAGCAAGCCGTGAGCGTTGGGCACGTAGCCATGACAAACTTTACACGCACAAATACAATACGGTCACACGTAATCGTGATGACACTAAGCGCCAGCAATACAACTTCTATCGTACACGACAATGGTCACATCTAAGACAACAAGTACTAGAACGTGACCATTACTTGTGTGCTTACTGTAAAGTTAAAGGCGTTATCACACCAGCAAAAACCGTTGATCACGTCGTGCCGATTGAGTTTGACGAAGCACTGAAAGCAAATGTTGATAACCTTGCTGTCATCTGTGGTAAGTGTCACCGACTAAAGACGGATTGGGAACAAGGCTACTATGGCACAGGTCAAGGCAATGAGTTAAGGCAAGTCAACGAAATACATGATGTGCAGTCCGTAGGCGTATTAATGAATGGAGGAACACAGCGTGATTGAACAATGGAAGGATGTAACAGGGTTCATTGGCCGGTATCAAGTTAGCAGCCTTGGAAGAGTACGCTCACTTGATATGCTTATTAATGGCAGAGTTCGTCACGGAAGGATTTTAACAAATAGAAACCGACCGGATGGTTATCAAGATGTGCTACTACATTACAACGGAAAACAGTACCGGCCAAAAGTTCACAGATTAGTGGCCCGAGCATTTGTGGCCAACCCTAATGGATTAGAAGAGATTAACCATAAGGATGAGGATAAAACTAATAATGCTGTAGAAAATTTAGAGTGGTGTACACGAAAATACAACAATGCATACCGCGGTTTGATCTCCAGGCGTGCACCATCCGTAAGCATTCGGGTTAAAGCATTATTTAACGACAAGCAGAAAGAATTTCCATCTGTTAAACGGGCGGCAAAATATTTTGGAATCTCACCAAGTGGAATCTATGACTGTTTGAATAATAAAAAGAAAACGACACACGGAATAAGGTTCCGGCGTGCTTGAATAATTTTTATCCCCCCCGCCCTTCGAGCCAAATCCTAGAGCGCTCACATAACCCTCATCTTGTGACACAAACGTTTTTTGAAATATTTTAGGTAGGGGGGGTCACCCAATAATGAAAGGAGGCAGAGAAAATGAAAAAAGCGGATAAAGACGTCAACAATGGTCAATTAACGCGCACACCGCCAGCTTACTTAGGACGGCAAGCTAAGGTCGTTTGGCGTCGATTAGTGCCTTTTTTAGAGGATAATACCCCAGTTAAGCGCATTGATAGCGGTCTTGTGGAACAATATGCTTCCCAATATGAGATTTACCGCAATGCGTATAAACACATTCAAAAGAACGGTGAAGTCCAAGCAATCTATAAGACGTTGCAAGACCAGACTGGTAAAAAAATCGGTCAGGACTTTACAGGTTATAAGCGTAATCCTATGACACAAATTTACGATTCAGCGGTTAAAAATCTAACGAAGCTAGGCGCTGAATTGGGACTATCTCCTAAGTCACGTAGTGATTTGCTCAAGTTAAACTTAGATGACCACAAGGACGAGCGAAGCATTAGTGATCGCATGAAAGAATTTCTAGGAGGATAAAAAAGACTACTTCTCGAAGGAGGTGATTAATTTGCGCATTGATTTAACCCAAACCCATGATGTTATTGGAGCTTATCAAGCGTTAGATTGTTCAGAAGTCCGCCAGCAATACACTGATCCAGGCACAAAATATGCTTTTGAAGTCCTGGATGAGAAGGTAATTACTGGCTATCTGATTAAGCTAGCGGCTTTTCGCCATATTAGAGACTTGCAACGACAAGGTAGCGTTGAATTCCCGTTTGCTTACTCGGTAAAACGAGTGGATCAAGTACTTAAATTTGCTTCCATCTGTCCGAACGTTGACACAGGCGAACCAACTAAGCTTATGCCGTGGCAGGAATTCATTATGGCTATGCTAATTGGCTGGCGTAATGATGACGGCGGCAAGCGTTTTTCACGGGCTATTGTTTCAGTTGCGCGAGGTTGAATGGTCAAGGTAAGACGTACTTGATGGCAATTATCACCGCCTATAGCTATTTAATTGAATCACTAGGACTATCTAACCAAGATTACTTAGTCTCATCCATTAACTACAAACAAACTAGTAAAATTCTGGGTTACATTAAGTCGATGCTAGCCAAGATTGCAACTATTGAGCCGTTTAAAACACTAATACAGGACAGTGGATTAGATACACGGACGCTGTCCTCACAGGCCGATCAAGTCACGATGAGCAAGACTAATAACAAGCTGCGAGCAATCAGTCATGAAGCCGGTCAGTACGACTCGTTTCATTTCACAACTGCTATTTTTGACGAAATCGGCGAAGTAAAAACACGGCAGAAGATTTCTAAAATTGTTTCGGGCCAAGTTAAGGTGCGTAATAAGCAATTCGTTCAGATTTCAACGGCTTATCCAGATCCAACCGTGCCATTCCATGATGATGAACGCATGATTCAGCAAGCGATGGAACAGGATTACTTGCGTGATGCTGATACGTACTTAGGCCTGATTTGGGCCCAAGACAGCTTAGACGAGACATTTAAGCCGGAGACTTGGGTAAAAAGTAATCCTTTGCTTGATTTGCCAAGTCAATATGAAGTTTTGATGAACGGACTGACAGATAAACGTGATTCTGACGCGTTGTCGGGCACAATTAATGACTTTCAGAACAAGAATCTTAACCTTTGGCTGGAGCAATCAGTGGACAGCTTCCTCAAGTTGCCTGACGTTGAAAAAGCCATTGTGCCATCGTTTAGCTTTGATGAACGTCAAGTCTACATTGGCTTTGACTACTCAATGTTTAGCGATAATACGGCTTTGGCATTTGTGTTTCCTTATCAGGATGCTAAGGGCAAACCGCGATGGTTTATTTACCAGCATAGTTTTATCCCGTGGCAAAAGGCTGGATCGATTGAAGCCAAAGAAAAACAAGATGGCATCAACTATCGTGATTTAGCTCAAAAGGGTTTCTGTACAATCAGCAGCCACCCACAAGGACTGATTAATGACGAACAAGTCTATCAGTGGCTGCTTAACTTCGTGGATCGTCACCGGTTAGAGGTGGTCTTTTTTGGTTATGATGCTTGGGGAGCTACGCCGGCTATCAAACAGTTAGAGCTTAATTCGGGCTGGCCGCTAGAAGCTATTCGTCAACGAACCAGTGAATTGAAAGATCCAACCAAGTTTTTACAAAAGGTGTTTGTTGAAGGGTCAGTTGACCGACTCAATGATCGAATTATGGAAAAGGCGCTACTGAATGCTGAGATTTATGAAGACAAGATCGGCATTCAGGTTGATAAGGCTAAAGCCACGCTAAAAATTGATGTGGTTGATGCGCTGATTGATGCCTTGTTCCAAGCCATGTATCACTTTGAAGACTTTTCAGACGTGAACAATCCTGATAAGCAAGTGGAACGTATGACTAAGGAACAGGTCTTAGAATGGTTTAACAATCCAGAGTCGGGGCTGTTAGGAGATGACATTGATGATTTTTAAACGCTTTTTTGCCATGATTTGGCACTATTTCGACTTGATATGCTTCGTAAGTGCCTTGATTGTGGCGGATTACGGGGCATTTTTATTTGGCAAGCCTTGGGGTGTCATGGCAGTAGCGGTGACACTTTTTGTAATTGGCTGGCTGTCAGAAGTGATTAACACGTCCCAGAATAAAGGAGGTGATTAAAAATGCCAGTTTTCAGACCACCTGAGATTAAGAACCAAGTACAAAGTGTGCCCGTTGAAGATAGTGACATTGTTAATTTCTTAACCCCCAATGGTCAACGTGATTATGTCAGTGCAACGGACGCGTTAAAAAATTCCGATATTTATTCGGTAGTCAGCCAGTTATCTGGTGATTTAGCGACGGTACAGCTTAGTGCCAATATGCCACGAGCACAAGGAATTCTGAACAATCCCAGCAGCACGGCCAATGGTCATGCGTTCTGGCAATCAATGTTTGCCCAGCTACTATTAGGCGGCGAATGTTTTGCGTACCGTTGGCGTAATCCAAATGGCTTAGATATGCGTTGGGAATATTTGCGGCCCAGTCAAGTTGAAACGTACTTGTTGGAAGATGGAAGCGGCCTAACTTATACCGTAACGTTTGATGAAACCCAATTGGGTGTACGGCAATACGTACCACAGGGCGACATGATTCATATTCGTTTAACTGGTATTAATGGCGGGCAAACGGGTATCAGTCCCTTAGAAGCACTAACTAGTGAGCTACAGATTAAGGACGCTTCCAATGACTTAACCTTAGCTGCTTTAGCACGTTCGATAAGCGCGCCTGGTGTGCTATCTATTCAGCATGGCGGCCTGTTGAGTGAAAAAATGAAAGCTAGTCGATCACGTAACTTTATGAGGCAGGTCAATAAGTCAAATGGCGGCCCAGTTGTAATTGATGAGCTGGAAGAATATAAGCCACTTGAAATGAAGGCTGATGTAACTAAGCTTCTAAGCCAGACTGATTGGACCAGCAAGCAGATTGCCAAAGTATTTGGTATCCCGGATAGTTATTTAAACGGTCAAGGCGATCAGCAAAGCAGCATTGACCAGATTAAAGGCATGTACGCCAACGCGCTCAACCGATATATGCAATGTATTATATCGGAGCTAGACAACAAGTTGAACGCGACTATCACCGCCAATTTACGGCCGGCAATTGATCCATTAGGCGATGCCTTTGCTACAACGCTATCTGGATTGGCTAAGGACGGCACAATTGCTAACAATCAGGCTACCTGGGTGCTGCAACAACTAGGATACTTTCCTGCAGATATGCCAGAAGCTATTCAATCAGTGGAAGGAGGTGACAACAACGAAGAAGGTAATGATTAAAGGCGACGTGGTCGACAATGAAACAGCGGCATTCTATCAATTTTTCGGTATGCCAGCGGTATCACCAGCCGGAGTGTCTGATGTGCTAGATAGCGCGGGGCCTAATGACGATGTAGAAGTTGACATTGCGTCTAATGGTGGTGATGTGTTCGCCGCTAGCGAAATCTACACAATGCTAAAAAATTATCAAGGGAATGTCATGGTTAATGTGCAAGGATTAGCAGCTAGCGCTGCAAGTGTGATTGCGATGGCTGGTGACAAAGTCTCTATCTCACCCACAGCACAAATTATGATTCATAAGGCTTGGTCCGGTGTCCAAGGCAACGCGGACGATTTATCACATGAATCGAATGTGCTAGATAGCATTGATCAGTCCATTGTTGCAGCGTATGTTGCTAAGACTGGCATGGCCGCGGAGGATGTGTTGCAATTAATGGCAAACGAGACTTGGATGACGGCACAAGATGCAGTGGATAAAGGCTTTGCTGATGAGATTATGTTTGTCGATGATAAGCAACTTCAATTTACCAACTCAGTTTCAGAAATTCCTTCTAAGGCAGCAATCAACAAATTTATGAATCTGATTTCCAAGTCACAAACCAAACCTACACAACCCAAACCTACACAACCTAAAGAAAGCCAACCTGCTAATGCACTAATGCAAAGCAAGTTGGCTATTTTGATGGGTAAAAATAAAGAGGAGGCCAACTAATGGCTACGAATATTAATGACTTAAACGATGCCTGGATTGCCCAAGGGCAAAAGGTATCAGATCTAAATGACAAGCTTAATGCTGCCGTTTTAGATGATAAATTTAACCAAGAAGAATTCAAAAACATGACTGCAGAACGGGATAACGCGGTTGCTCGTCGTGACGCTTTACACACACAACTGGAAGAAGAACGTAAGGCGCAAGAGGTCGCTAATATGGCTGATAATGATAAGAAACCATTGAACGATCAAGAAGGCAAAATTGAAGATGAGTTCATTAAGAACTTCCAAGGCATGATTAAGGGTGACCCCAAAGTTATGAACTTGATTACATCTTCCACTGATGAATCGGGTAACGCTATTGGACTGACGATCCCTCAAGATATTCAGACAGCGATTAACACGTTAGTTCGTCAATACGATTCTTTGCAACAATACGTTAAGCGAGAAGCTGTTTCAACACCGACCGGGTCACGGGTTTGGGAAAAGTGGACGGACGTTACGCCATTGGCTGACTTAGATGATGAAACGGCTAAAATCGGTGACAATGATGATCCACACTTGACGCTTATCAAGTACGCTATTCATCGTTACGCCGGAATTAGCACGGTGACGAACTCCTTATTAAAGGATACAGCGGACAACATCATGGCTTGGCTATCACAATGGATTGCTAAGAAAGTTGTTGTTACTCGCAACGCTAAAATCATTGCTGCTATGAACAACGCACCTAAAAAGCCAACCTTAGCTAAGTTTGATGACATCATTACGATGATCAACACGGCCGTTGATCCAGCTATCAAGTCTACTTCATTATTAATGACGAACACGTCCGGGTTTAACGTGCTGTCAGAAGTTAAGGATGCTATGGGAAATTACCTATTGCAACCAGATCCAACCCAACCTGATCAGTATTTAATTCGTGGTAAGCGGATTGTAGTGATTGCTGACAAGTGGTTACCAAATGCTGGGACGGCAGCGGCGCCAGTTTATCCATTGTATTACGGTGATCTATCACAAGCGGTTACTTTGTTTGACCGCGAAAACATGTCCTTGCTGACGACAAACATCGGTGGTGGAGCCTTTGAAACCGATCAAACTAAGATTCGTGTGATTGATCGGTTTGATGTGGAACCAACGGATACCGAAGCTTTTGTTGCGGGTTCGTTTGCGGCGATTGCTGACCAACCAGCGAACTTTGCAGCTAGTCCTGCGAGTAAGTAAACCGGCGGTCAACTCAACGGAGACAACTCCGACTAAGACATCTTAGGAGGTGGCTAAATGCCAACACTAGATGACCTAAAACTATCGCTACGCCTAGATGGTGATGCCGATGATCAACTTCTGACCGGATATTTAAATACTGCAAAAAGCTATATCACACAAGCAGTTGGCACGGAATCAGACAGCTTCTATGATGATGCCAGTGTGATTGATTTGTTTAATACAGCTGTGCTGGCATTGGCCTCAGCCTACTATAATTACCGTAGCTCATTGGTTCCGACCACGGCAATTAGTATTAATTTACCGGTTGATTCGATCATTGGGCAACTGAGAGGGCTCTATGATCTGAAAATGGAGGCGATCACTGATGACCAAAGCGATTAATCCTTCACGAATGACGTTCCGCATCGCCTTTGGCCATGATGCTGATACTGGCGAGGTTAATCCGAATACTGGCACGCCAATTCAACAATTTTCAGCAGATTTCAGCTGTTGGGCGGGCCAGTGGTCGTTGAATGTGCAACAGCAATTAACCATAGCCGGAGCTGGGATCACTAATGCAGTGGTCTTTTTTATTCGCCATAATCCGGCCGTTAACGAGACGCTGCAAGTTCAGTGCGGATCTGATCTGTACAAGATTGACAGTATTTCGGCGGATGACGGCTTACAAAATGAGGGCTTTGATTTAATCACGTGCCATCGGGTGGTGACCAAGCATGGCTAGTCATATTAGCAATGAAACATCTTTTGACCACTTGCTAGACGATCTTGCAGATGGGTTTGGGCGTGAAGAACGGTTTCAAGCCAACAAAGCTGGGGCAAAAAAATTCGCCCAAATTATGAAGCCCAAAGTTCCTTATCGATTTAATTTGCGTAAGGGAGAAACAGCCCATCTGCGCGATTCCCTGATTAATGTGGAACATGCGAATGGGTCGGTCGATGTTGGTTTTACTAAGAAAAGCATGAAGGGTTACGTGGCTAGAATCATCAATGATGGTTGGATTCCGAAGCCACCAGGCGGCCGTGCTAAGCAATCAAATTATGATCCGGTAGCTGGAAAGCATTTTTGGGAAGCAACGCAACGTGAAGCTAAAGGAGAAGTTGGCAAGGCTGTAGCTGCTTCGTTAAAAGCAACAATGGATAAGAAGGTGCATAGCCAGTGACGTTAGCCAGTGAGATTCGTCAGGTAATTGTTAATTCTATTGAAAAGCTACCAAACGTTAGTAGTGACCAGATTCATACATTCGGAATTAAAGCCAATGATTGGACGGACGATAAGCCCGTCTTTTTAATTACAGAAATTTCAAACAATGAATCTGGATATGGCGATAATGAGGCTACTTATCTACAGCAGCAAGCTCAGGTGCAGATTTACTATCCAAAAGATTATTCCGGTGATATGGACGACTTAGAAAATCAGCTAAAACAAGTAATGCGTTCAGATCATTATTACTGCTTTGGCAATAATGGTCATATTTTGACCCCAGATGATGGTCAATTGATGGCAACTTTAAAATTCAATCACAAAAAATAAAGGAGAGATATTTAACATGGCAAAAGCAAAAGACGGCGGGTATGTAGGTGTTTCCTATGCTCGCTTTGCATTATTAGATGCTACGACTGGCAAAGCGTTAACTTCTGGGATTCCAGGTGCTGATGCTAATGGCATTTACAAGGTTACAACGTCCCAAGATGGTGGTGTTTCTAGTGCAGCACTATCTGGGCTGGCACCATCTGTGACCCGTATTTGGGGGAACAACTCTGTTGCCGATATTTCAGTCGGCAAGGCTCAACCAAGTGTTGCATTGACAATTAACTTCTTAGCTCATGATGTGCTGGCAGCTATTTTGGGACGGGAAGCTGATGGCAAAGGTGGTTACGATCTTGAAGGTCACCCAGTCGATGTAGCGGTAGAAATCGTTTCAGAAACAGTTGCTGGTGGTGGTATTCACTTTGGATTCTACGACGGATACGTCACCGCTGGTGATTTATCACTAGGGACTAACAACGAAAACGAAACACGAGTCAACGATGCACTCACTTTCACGCCATTTGCTAATGACGACAATCATGTTGGCAAAATTTACTACGATGGTGAGACTGGATTTGATCAAAGTGTTATTGATAAAGAAATTTTTGGTGTAACACCGGCGAGTAGCCCAACCAACGGTTAATTCAGTTAGCACGGATTCAAGCCATGTAACTGTTAATGCTAAGTAACTAAATAGTAGTCGCCTAAGAAAGCTAACAATACCGAATGGGGCGGCTTTTTTATTATGAAAGGAAATATTTATGATTGAATACATTGAATTTTCAGCTCCTGAAATCGGACTAAACGAAACGAAAAAAATCAAGCCTAGCAATCGTAATATGCGCAAGATTTGGAACTTACAACTCATTCAAGCCAAAGCGTTTTCAAGCGAAGGCAAAGAGCTACAAACGTTTGATGATTTGCAAAAAGAACATGATCAAGCAATCGAATTATTAGATAAGACAGAAGAATTTTTGACAACCACTTTAGGCCTTAACAAAAAGCAACAAGATCGATTAGAAGATTTAACCAATGATGAAATTGGCGAGCTCTCAGGTCGTTTGCAATATGCTTTGTCGGACATTAACCCGAATGCAGAAGATACAGACAAGGAGGACGAACCGGACCCAAAATCAGACGGCGAAAACGCATCCGAGAGTTAGAAAATCAAATTGAAGACTTTGATTACTATGCGCAGCAACTGATGATCAATAAGGGAATGTCCCCTGATGAGTTCGACGATGCTAATTTCCATCGGATGCAAGAAATTCTTCAAGCTCGCGATCCTGACGAACGGCCAGAAGACCCAATGGAAATGCTTAAGAGGTTAGGAATCACCCCAGGAAACATGTAGGAAAGGAGGAGCAATGGTGGAAGAAATTCAGGGATATAAGTTTGGCATCGATCTTGATGACGGCGGTATGACACGCTCCCTAAAGGAGATACGTAACGAAGCCAAGCTATTAAAGACGGCTATGAAGTCTAACTTTACTGAAATAAAGTCAGGCGGTGATGCCATGAAGGCTTATGCCGGCAAAGTGGCTGATGCGAAACGGGCCATCTCCGGTCAAGAGGCAGTTATTAAAAAACTGCGAGAGCAACAAAAGGGCCTAGATATGGACACCGAAAAGGGACGTTCAGCCTATGTGCGCTATGAGAATCAGATTAAGCGAGCAAAAACTGAGATTAGCAATTTGTCGGCGCAACAGGAACGCGCTAAGAAATCTGCTGAACTTTTTAAATCTGGTGTTCTTGACGTTCAACGTAGTACCCAATTGGCAACGCAAGCCAGCAAAGCATTTGTAGAACGACTACAGGCCGAAGGGCGTACGGCTGACGCAGTTACCGCTAAGCATAAGGGACTACAAGAATCTTATTCTGGCATGAACAAACAGCTGGCTATCGAAAAGCAACGGCTTAATCAGGTGGCGGAAGCTAGCGGAAAAAGCTCTGATGAGTACCGCAAGCAGTCCATTCGGGTCAATGAACTAGGCACTAAGCTGGCTCACACTAAGACGGAGCTAGCCGATGTTCGGCGCCAAGATAACGCACTTCATCCGACAGGAATTAACCGGTTGATTGCTGCTACTGATCGTGCTAACCATAAGACAGAAAAAGCTGACCATTTGTTTGGCAAGATATTCGGAGCACACTTATTGGCTAGCGGTGTCATTAACGCATGGCAATCATTGACTAATCATATTAGTGATGCCGTTAAAGCGGGTGCTGATTACGAAAAAGAACAGCAAAAAATGCAGGCCACTTGGCTAACCTTGACGGGGACAGCAAAAAAATCTGATTCGATGGTTAAAACAATCAATGAATTGTCAGTCAAGACAGGTCAGGCCGTGGACGTTGTTAATGAGTTAGAACAAGGGTTCTATCATTTGCATTCCAGCAAAAAAGAATCTGATGAGCTAACTAAATCGATGTTAAACATGTCTGATGCCGTTGGATTGAACAGTCAGCAAATTCAAGCAGTTACACAAGACATGGTCAACGGTTTATCCCGTGGTAAGGCTAATGCCGGTATGCTTAACCAAATTAGCCAATATTTCCCGATGTTCCGGGAACAATTGGCAAAGTATGAAACAGAAGTTCATCACGGAAAGAAAGTCACTGTAGCAGATTTAGCTGCCATGGCAAAGTCCGGTAAAATTTCAGCTAATGACATTGAAAAAACATTCAATCAATTAGGATCTGGAAAGTATGATAAAGCTGCGGACAATATGCTTAAAACGATGGTGGGCATGGAACGAACTATCAAAGCACGTGTTCCCGCGTTATTAGGTGATATGGAGAAACCAATTATGACGGCCAAGAATCCGTTATATGCGGCGGTGGCTAAATGGGTTTCTGATCCGCGAACGGACAAAGAATTCACTAAAGTGGGTCGGTCTGCTAGCCAAGGAATCAACACGATTACAAAGGCATTTGCACAAGCGTTCGGTATTAAATCAGCCCCGCAAGCTATGAATCGTGCGATGAACTCATTGGCTAAGGGAGTTACTGATGCCTCAAAGTCAATTGCCAAAAATGCTCCTGAAATCAAAGATTTATTGGTAACTGGTAGATTGCAAATTTAATCCGAATTTTTGGACAAATTTGTCAGCATAACCTGATACGGTGTTTGCCAGTCGAGTATTTTAAGCGGTCGCTGGTTAATTTGGAGTAACGTCGTCGTTAAATC
>NZ_JBNIIX010000002.1:0-243421 GCF_050106635.1 Levilactobacillus sp. LN180102 | reverse complement strand
GATGAGATAAACGCTGAAAGCATCTAAGTGTGAAACTCGCCTCAAGATGAGATTTCCCATTCCTATATGGAAGTAAGACCCCTGAGAGATGATCAGGTAGATAGGCTGGAAGTAGCAGCGCCGCGAGGCGTGGAGCGGACCAGTACTAATCGGTCGAGGACTTAACCAAGTCAACAACGTAGTTGTTTCGAGAATAATTGACTAATATCTAGTTTTGAGGGAAGAAGTTCTCTTATAGTGTGGTGGCGATAGCCTGAAGGATACACCTGTTCCCATGCCGAACACAGAAGTTAAGCTTCAGCACGCCGATAGTAGTTGGGGGATCGCCCCCTGCGAGGATAGGACGTTGCCACGCGAGTTGTGGAACCCAGTGATTGGGTTCCACTTTTTTTGTAAATAAAATTATTTAGGGGCACAATGAGTAATTGCAGTTGTTGGTTTACTACAGTTAAAAGAAATCAAAGCTGTTAATCTTACCGGGCCGTAGCTTCCCACTAGTGTGCCTGTGTGCTATGATGAATAGGTATGACAAAGCGGTTAAAAACTAGTTTAAGAGAGAATGGATGGAAGTCGTATGAAGAAATATCGTAGCTATCGATTAAGCCTCGGCTGGCAGATTCTAATTGGTCTGGCTTTAGGGATTGTCTTGGGGGCCGTATTTTATCAAAATAAGTTAGCCATTACGGCCATGCAGAATATCGGCAATATGTTCATTGGGCTAATTCAAATGATTGTTTTGCCGATTGTGGTTTCTTGTTTGACCGTTGGTATTGCAAACATGGGTGACATTAAGCAGTTGGGACGCGTTGGTGGTAAAACGATCATTTACTTTGAAATTATGACCACCATTGCGATTGCCCTGGGGCTGCTGATTGGAAATATTTTCCACCCCGGCGACTTTATCAACATTCACCAATTACATAGCACAGATATTAGCCAATACGTCTCCTCGGCGAAATCTGCTAGCAATACAGGAATTTGGTCCACTTTGATGGGCATTATTCCGACTAATATTTTTAAATCATTATCTGAAGGGGACATGATGCCCGTTATCTTCTTCTCTGTTTTCTTCGGTTTGGGAACTGCGGCGATCGGGAAGCAAGGACGAATTATCGTTGACTTTCTCGATGCCGTATCACAGGTTATGTTTCGGGTCACTAATTGGGTCATGCATACAGCTCCCATCGGAGTATGCGCCCTGATCGGGGTCACCATTGCACAAATGGGTTTGTCGGCCTTGGCACCACTGGGGTACTTCATTATCTTAGCCTATGGGACAATGCTGTTATTCATCGTTGTCTTTATGGGAATCGCTGCCCGAATGTTTGGCTTCAAATTAAGTGACTTGCTTTATGTGATCAAAGATGAGGCGGTCTTAGCCTTTTCGACAGCTAGTTCTGAAGCAGCATTACCACGATTAATCGATAAAATGGATAAGTTTGGGGTTAGTCAAGGGATTGTATCCTTTGTTATTCCCACGGGATATACGTTTAACCTGGACGGTTCGGCCATTTATCAGTCATTGGCCGCGTTGTTCTTAGCGCAGGCTTACCACATCCATTTGAGCTTAGGTCAACAGATCACCTTACTGGTGGTGCTGATGATCACGAGTAAAGGAATGGCTGGTGTACCAGGTGCCTCGTTTGTGGTGTTACTGGCAACAGTCTCAACGATTGGAGTCCCAATGAGTGGGTTGACCTTTATCGCGGGGATTGACCGGCTGGTCGATATGGGACGGACAGCCGTGAACGTGGTTGGTAATTCCTTGGCAACGGTGATTATTGGGAAATCAGAGCACGAATTTAGTGAAGAGAAGAGTCAAAGCTATCTCCGCGAGTTGCGAGCAGCGAAGGTAAAATAAAAAGAGCCGCCATTTTAACCAATGGCGGCTCTTTTTGAGTTCAAACGTGTTTTAAATACCAGCTCATCAATGTTCAGCTGCTAGTCTTGCGGGGTGATTCCCATCAGCCCATGGGAGCTAGCGGCGTTGCAGTGATAACCGTATTGGTTTGGTATTAGGATTCGTATCGATCAACTTTGAGTAAAAGCCAACTCGTTGAAACGGCGTCAGTTACGTTATGTGTTCCTCCCTGTTGGGTTCCCCCAGTAGTGAAGCGAACGTGAACGACTAGCACGTCAATGCATAGCGGTCGTCAGTTGCCGAGAAAGACCAGTAACTCTAGCTTGCGTTATCCATCGAGTGGGGCGAATCCAGCTGGCGCACAAACGAGTACGAGAAATCCAGATGCGTTGCGGTCGGTTGCAACGCCGACAGCATCTGAAGTAAAGTGGCCAGCCGATTCAGTTTAATCGTGGTTAATCGAACCACCGCATCAAGCTACGGTGTCCGGATACGGGAAAGCTAGAGTCGCTCTCCTCAAAGCGTCAACCAAGAGGGATGAACGGACAATAACTTTCCCACCAGCGAGTTATAACACGCTCCAGGATCATCTATAAGTTGCGTTGTCATGTTCAATCACCTCCTAAATTGGGTCAACAGTGACAACTGTGGATAAATAAAAAGCACTTAGCCACAACCAGCTAAGCGCACCAAAAAAATTGTAAACGTGTCTAGCTAGTCGTTGAGTTTTAGCACTATACGGCGTAGTTAATCACTTAACAGCTACGTTAGATCAGGCCTTCGATTGACCTGAACAGCTGACTCATTGGCGTTTCTCGACGTTTCTGAGCAGTAGCATTTTCCGCATAGGAGCCTCACCTAACAGCTTCTATTTATCCTATGTGTTAATACTAACCGATTTTCAGAAAGAGTGCAAGAAAAAAGTATCGGTTACAGAAAATAATTATTATAATAAGCCAACCCCAACGTTTATCCGTTGATGGTAAAAGAATTATTGCTCCTAGTTTAGAATCATTCTTGATTTAATTGAGATAAAAGATTACCCTAAGAGTGTGCTTAATTTTACTAAATGAGAGGAGACATGATGATGAATTATATTGGTTCAGTGTTACCCGATTTTCAAGTCAATGCGTTTCAAAATGGTGAGGTTAACTCACTGACGCGGTCAGATTTGATGGGGCATTGGTCGATTCTCTTCTTCTACCCGGCTGACTTTTCTTTTGTTTGTCCGACCGAGTTGGGTGATTTGGCTGATCATTATGATGCGTTTCAACAGGCTGACACAGAAATTTACAGTATTTCTGAAGATACTGAGTTCGTGCATCAAGCGTGGCATGAACAGAGTGCCGAGGTTGGTAAAGTGACGTACCCAATGATAGCCGACCCTGCGGGGGTTTTGGCGCGGCACTATGACGTTTTGAATGAGCAACTAGGTCAGGCGTACCGGGGCGTCTTCATCCTTGATCCACAAGGCACTGTCCGGTCGTATACGGTTAATGATATGGGGATCGGCCGTAATGCTGGTGAAATTTTGCGGACATTGCAGGCTGCCCAATTTGTGGCCGAACATGGAGACCGGGTATGCCCAGCGAACTGGCATGCTGGTGAGCAGACTTTGAAACCGGGAACTGATTTGGTTGGTAAGATTTAACATTTCCCGGGTTAAGCTAGTCACCATTAGTTCAAACTTAAAAAATCGGTCAATCCAGTAGTTCATACTGAGTTGACCGATTTTTTCATGAGGTGCTAGATGTTTTTAGAGAAGGATTACTTACCTTCATCGATAGCAGCGTATTGTTGTTGATACCAGCTGTCCCAAGAATTATCCTTCAAGGAGCCGTTGGTGTTGTATGGCAAATTGATCGTTTGAAGAATCGCCAAGAATAAATCCCGTTTATTAGTTAACACGTCAGTTGCCAGTTGTTGGGGTTGGAAATACTGGTTGGCATACAAGTACATGTTGATGTCGTTCATGGCGTAGTCTACCTTATACTGGGCGATGATTTCCAAATCATTTGTCCGGTAGTGGCGTAAATAAAAGTGGGCGAAGTCAGTTAGTGCAGTTTGTTGTGCTGGTTCGTCCAAGTCAGTAATGGTTAACTCTGTGTCTTGCAAAGTTGAAGACCTCCTCAAAAATCTGGGTCGTGACCAGTGTCGATCGATGCCCTATTTTTATTATATGGCAGATAGATGGATGCGGTAAAGTCCAGTGGCCCTTTTTTTTCACAAACTAGGCCGTGTATAATGGAATTAAACGGAAAAAGGGGTTGGACAGGGATGCAGGTATTGGTTGTGGGCGCTAATGGGCAGGTTGGTCGGTTATTGATGCAACAGCTACTAGCCGCGGGTGATACCCCGGTGGCGGGGTTGAAGCCGACCGAAGATGGTGAAGAATGGGCTGATCAGGGATTGATGGTGTGTAAAATGGATCTACTAGCCAAGCCAGAGCAATTAGCTAGCGCTATCATGGGTATGGACGCAGTGATCTTTGCAGCGGGATCTGGTGGTCAAACTAAAGCTGATATGACATTATTAATTGATCTCGATGGTGCCGTTAAAACCATGCAAGCGGCTGAGATTGCCGGAGTTTCGCGTTTTTTAATGATCAGTATGTTATTTGCGGAAGATCGTAATCGCTGGGCCGATCCGTTAAAACCGTTGTATGTTGCGAAATTTTATGCTGACAACTGGTTGGTTCGCCAGACCCACCTTGATTATACGATTGTCCAGCCAGGTGCGTTATCCTTTCATGCTGGTACGGGCTTAATCAAGAGTGATCCTTTGGCGGTGGGAAGCGTTCCACGCGCTGACTTGGCGGCCTTTCTAGTGGCAGCACTCCATGCGCCACAGACGATTGGGAAAACCATTCCGTTATTGAGTGGGGATCAATCAATAGCGCAGGTGATTGACCAATTATGAGCATAATGATCGCCAGGCGGCAACATTCTTGGTAAAATAAGGGTAGTAATTGAGAGTGACTGTCAGTATTTTTGCTAAGGAGGTTACGGTTATGACTGAGAATGTTGTATTAGCCCCACCGGAAGCCCTGGAATTAGCGAAACATCTGGATGAATGGGCAAAATGGCGGCAGACCCATGACCGGACCACTGCCGACATGGATTGGGACCAATTTATTTCGAAGAGTCGTGAGAAGGCACAGTGGCAGGCTGGCTTAGCTACCGAAATTGACCACTGGGAAAGCCCCCATGCGATTCAACTGGCTTTAACGGATAACTTAATGGGGACCGCTCATGGTGGTCACACGCGGCAATAGGTCGCTAATAAAAAGGTCGGCGCATCAGGCGCTGACCTTTTTTTGATGTCGATAGTACAGTTCGAAAAATAAGACCATTCCCCCAGCGGGCCGGGCTTGGGCGCTGGGACTTTTCGCTGGGCTAGGCGAGTTTGCTTTAACCGTTCACCGAATGTCATGGCTGGATGTCTCACTTTTAGTTTTAGTCTAGCAAAGCGCAGGGGGCTTGCCTAGCAAAGAGTCTTTGCATCGTTGATAAATCAATGCTTGATGCTAATCGTTCTTTTGCTTATTGAGTTTATCTTCGCTGATTTTTAAGCGATGGGTGAGATGACCAAACCACAAGATAAACCAGATGAGCCAAGAAAATAAGGCTAGACTACTAAGAGTAGTAGCCACACTCGGTGATACGGGCCACCAATAGGTCGCCACAAATGCGCCGGTGATCAATAAGTTACTAATCAAGGAACTTAGCCAACCGGATTGCCACCGTTGTTCAGCTGGCGGTAGGCTGCTGAGTTGTGCCTCGAATTTTTGCATGAATAAGACGCCTAGCAGATTAAAGAAGACTGCCGCTAGGATGACCCAACTGCCTAATTGGCTAGGAAGAAAAAAACGTTAGGATAATCAGAAACAAAAAGTTTAGAATCTGCATGCTCTGATAAATGGGCCGTAGTTTACGCAAGATTTCGGATTTGCGTAAATAATCTAGCATACCGGTGTCTTCTTTTATCAAGATATCTAAGCTTAACCCGTATAGGTTACTCAGTGTAACTAGACTGTCAATATCGGGGAAGCTTTTACCCGTTTCCCAACTAGAAATGGTTTGCCGCGACACCGCAACCTGTGTAGCCACAGCCTGTTGGGTGAGCTGATGATCGGCACGTGCTTGTTTTAATTTTGCTCCTAGTGTCATAAAATCCCCCCTGAAGTTGAGCTAAGCATAGCAAATTTGATGGCTGATGACGAGCTAAGTTTGCTTGCAAAGCGGTTGTGACGGGGATTATCGGGGATGAAGACGCCCGTGTTAAGATGAGGAGGACCTTTAACGTGGGCGTCATAATTATTTGGCCTTTAAGTCGTGAATGCCGTGACTGAGACTTTCAATTAAAAAGGTCGCAAAGAAAATCACGTAAAAGACAGCGCAACCTAGTTGAAGCAAATCGGCCAGGAACATCAAAAATGAAACGATTTCAATGGTGATAATTGGCCCAGCCAGATAAGCCAGACCGCGGAACCATTTGGAATAACTTGCGAATAGTTTTTTCATGATTACGCCTGACCGTTAGCCACCAATCCACCATTTATCTTCCACGGGAAGATAAAGACAACCTACTTGATGAACGTCTATGGATAAAAAGGGATCTGTGGCTGATCCGACTAATTGGACTTCTGTGGTGTTGGGGTGACTGAATTCATAGGTGGTGACCTGATGATACCGGTCACTAGATAATTGGGTTCTCACCGCCACAGCCGGGGAACGATATCCGGCGAGGTAGAGGCGAGCACTCGTTGAAGGGGTCAGCAGGCATAATAAGCTCAGGAAAACAGTGCCACCCAATAGCCAGCCCAGTGATCGATCCTTTGCTGGGCGGCCGAGACATACACCTGCGAGTAACCAGAAGGTGATGATTGATAGAATAGGGATAACGGGGGCCAGCTGGCTACGGAGAATACCAATAACTGGTAATAGCAAAAGGAGTAAGAGCCCACTAAGGCCTAATTCATGGTCTTACTTCCAATGGGCGAGACTCCAGACAATCCAAACCAATAAGCCTAGACCACTAAGGAGTAAGCCAATAGCTTCCCCAATTGCTGGGTTATCGTCGATCATAAAGACGTGATCTAACCGCCACAGCCATGTTACCCAAATCCCATACAAAAAAAGCGTTAACGTGCCACGTAGCAAGAGTTGTTCCATTTGCACTAGCCTACTTTTTATTCGAATACCGCATGAAGGCCATCGGCATATTATTTATTATACCAAACGATTACCTCCCTGTGCGATACCACAAAAACGCCGCTAACCACATCAATAACAGTGGGTTAGCGGCGTTTTGATTACTTAATCGAGTCAGTCATCAGTCTTATTGTTCTTCGTACCATGAGTAGTGGAAGTTACCTTCCCGGTCGTTACGTTCGTAGGTGTGGGCACCGAAGTAGTCCCGTTGTGCTTGCAGCAAGTTAGCTGGCAAGACTTCGGCACGGAAGCTGTCGTAGTAAGTGATAGCAGCTGATAAACTTGGAACAGGGATACCAGCTTGAACGGCCATCGCAACCACGTCACGAATGGATTGTTGATACTTGCCGGCGATATCCTTGAAGTAATCGTCGAATAACAAGTTGCTCAACTTAGGGTCCTTGTCAAAGGCATCGGTGATGTTTTGCAGGAATTGGGCCCGGATAATGCATCCACCACGCCAGATTTGTGCTAGTTCACCGAACTTCAAGTCCCAATCGTTGGCTTCAGAAGCAAAGCGCAATTGTTCGAAACCTTGGGCATAACTCATCAACTTACCAAAGAAGAGGGCTTGACGAACTTCTTCGACAAACTTGTCCTTGTCAGCGATGTCAGCTTTGCCTTGCTTTTCAGCAGCAGGTAAGACCTTCGAAGCCTTAACCCGTTCGTCCTTCAACATAGAAATGTAACGGGCATAAACGGATTCCGTGATAACCGATTGGGGAACTTGAACGTCCAATGCATCTTCGGAACTCCACTTACCAGTCCCTTTGTTGTTCCCCCGGTCCTTGATGGCATCGATGATTGGCAAGTTCTTGTCATCACCTAAGTCATCCTTACGAGTCAAGATATCAGCCGTGATTTCGATCAAGTAGCTATCGAGTTCACCCTTGTTCCATTCCTTAAAGATGTCAGCCATGTCATCAACGGAGATGCCCGCAACATTACGCATAATATTGTAGCTTTCATCGATCAGCTCTTCATCACCATATTCGATCCCATTGTGGACCATCTTAACGTAGTGACCAGCGCCGTTAGGGCCGATGTAAGTCACACAAGGCTTGCCATCTTGAGGTGCCTTAGCAGCAATCTTTTCCAGAATTGGTGCAACTAAGTCATAGGCTTCTTTTTGACCACCAGGCATTAAGGAAGGACCTTGTAAGGCCCCCAGCTCACCACCGGAAACCCCCATCCCAATAAAGTTGATCCCGGACTTGTCGAGTTCAGCATTACGGGCCATGGTGTCATGGAAGTTGGTGTTCCCACCATCAATCAAGACATCACCTTTATCAAGCAATGGTAAGAGTTCATGAATAACGGCATCGGTTGGCTTACCAGCCTTAACCATCAATAGAATCCGCCGTGGCGTTTCCAATGATTTCACGAAATCTTCAACCGTGTAGCTAGGCACCAGCTTCTTTTCGCTGTGATCCTTCATAACTTGTTCAGTCTTGTTAGCGGAACGGTTGTAAATTCCGACCGTGTAACCGCGACTTTCAATGTTAAGGGCTAGGTTCTTGCCCATAACAGCCATACCAACAACACCAATATTTGCTTTTTGATCTGCCATTAGTAACCTTCCTTTTCGTTTCAAAATTAATAACGGACTTTCCAACAGTTAGTGTAGCATTGAACAATTTGAAAGGAAACTCATTTGTCTCATTTTTTGAAAAAAAGCGAAAATTGGTCTAGCTAAATAAAAATTAGTGCTGGTTTTGATAATCGCGGACATTGCGGGCAACCTTGGCTAACAATTCTTCCAAAAGGGCCGTCTCGCCGGTTGACAGGCCTTGGGTACCCACGGATAAGATTTGTTGTTCATAGTCTTCTAACGCTGGATACATCGCTTGTCCTTTGGTAGTTGCGAGTAGCGGCCGACGCTTCTTATCGTGGGCATCGATTCCACGGGTGACGTATTGGGTTGCGATGAGCTTGCGGACGGCGCGTAAACAGGTCGATGGATCAACGTGCAATTGAGTAGCTAGTTCGGCCTGGGTGATGCCAGGGGTTTCGATAATCCGCATTAGAAAAATAAATTGATTGTTACTCAAATCATTGGCCTGGAACAGTTGGTTCCCCATGGCGGCGGTCGCCCGGGCAATCAGGCCGATGCTACGAAAAGCATTGGGCATAATTTTCTCCTTTGATAGTTGCATATGCAATTAAAAAGTGTAAGATAGATAACCATAGTATACCACAGAGGGAAGAGATTAATCGTGGAATGGCAAGCTAAATCATTTGATGAGTTATCACGAGAAGAGTTCTTCGATATTGCATATGAACGTATTCGAACGTTTGTAATTGCACAACATCGACCATATCAGGAGATCGATGCAACTGATAAAGTGGCTCGGCACATTTTGGGATATCAAGCAGGGCAATTAGTGGCCTATGCGCGCGTGTTTCGCGAAGCGGGCCACGTGACATTTGGCCGAGTATTGACGATACCGGAACAACGGGGAACTGGGCTCGGGCGTCAATTAATGGTCCAAATTGAAGCGGAAATCCGGCGTAACTTTGCCGGAGAAGCCATTAGTATTGAAGCGCAGGTTGATAAGCAGCATTTCTATGAAAAGTTTGGCTACGCGGCAATCGGCGCGGTATTTGATTTTAATGGTACGCCCCATATTCGGATGGACAAGGCAGGTCTTAGGTAAGGTAGCAGCTTGCAGGGACACTTGATTCTAATACGCGTACTAGCATAAAAAAAGGGCCATCACCGATTAAGTATCGATGATGACCCTTTTAAAATTTAAAATACAATCTTTAATTATTTAACCGGTAAATCCATTCGCGGTGGTCGCGTTGAATAAGTTCTTCAGCAGCGGCAGGGCCCATGGAATGTGGTGTGTAGTTCGGGAAGTTTGGTTCTTGTAAGTCCCAAACCCGACGAATTTGGTCAACGAATTTCCAAGCGTAGGAAACTTCTGGCCAACTTGAGAAGTTGGTCCCATCACCCTTCATTACGTCATGGATGAGACGTTCGTAAGGTTCCGGCGTATCCTTAGACTTTTCGGCGCCCACAATGTAGTCCAACTTGATTGGTTCAGTCTGGAAACCAGTATCGTTGGTCTTGGCATTTAATTGTAATGAGAAACCAGCGTGTGGTTCAACGAAGATCGTCAAAACGTTGGCTGCCAAGGGGGTGTTTTGAGATTGTGGAAAGGCGAAGATATCTACTAATGGCCGCTTGAAGACAACATCTACTCGAGTGAACTTGTCAGCCAACATCTTACCCGTCCGCACATAGAATGGTGTCCCTGACCAACGGTAGTTATCAAATAATAACTTCCCGGCAACGAATGTTTCTGTGGTGGAATCAACAGGAACGTTGTCCTCATGTCGGTAATCAGGTTGGTCGTTAACGGACCCATATTGACCACGAACGAAGTTGGTTGCGGCGTCCGCTACGTTGTAAACCCGTAAACTCCGTAGAGCCTTAACCTTTTCAGCCCGAATATCTGTATCCGTAAAGGCGACAGGTTGTTCCATAGCTAACAGGGAAACAATTTGCATGATATGGTTTTGGACCATATCACGTAAAGCCCCACTGTTGTCGTAGTAAGAAGCCCGTTCTTCAACACCCAACTTTTCAGAAAGGGTAACTTGAATGTTATCAATGTACCGGTTGTTCCAGAGGGATTCAACCAGTGTGTTACCAAAGCGCAAGGCTTCGATATTTTGAATCATTTCCTTACCTAAGTAGTGGTCAATCCGGAAGATTTGTTCTTCTTCGAAGGACTTGCTTAAGGCGTCGTTTAGTTGTTTAGCGGAATCGAAGTCACGACCAAATGGCTTTTCGATAACTAACCGGTTGAAGGCGTCTTTGTCTGTTGACATTAAGCCTTGGGACTTCAGGTCTTGGGCGATGGTCCCAAAGAACTGTGGTGCCATGGATAGATAGAAGATTCGGTTACCTTGTAACTTGTACTTCTTATCCAATTTTTCGGCGAGTTCCTTCAAGACAGAGTAGTGCGCCGTGTCGGTAACATCGTGTGATTGATAGTAGAAGTGAGAGATAAAGTCACTGGCTTCTTTAGAATCGGCACGGTTACCACTGTCAGCTAAGGATTTCTTAACTGCAGCTCGGAATTTATCATCGTCGATGCTTTGACGAGAGGTGCCGATAACGGCAAAATGCGTCCGTAAGTTACCTTTGCGATAAAGATTGAAAAGACTAGGGTAGAGTTTACGGTAAGCTAAGTCACCGGTACCCCCGAAGAACATGAATAAAGCTGTACGTTCAGTTGCCACGAGATCGTCACTCCTTAAGTGTGATTACGTTAAAAGATTTCTACCAAAATTTAAAACCTGTTATATGATGTTGTCACTACCGGGAGCAAATCCGGGAGTGGCGCAGCGAGTTGTCTAATTGATGTCTAGACCACTTCACAAAGTATTATACGCTATTTCTTTATGAAACGCGATCTTTTTAAAGCAAGAATTTTAAATTTGGACAACCGGTTGCAATGCTTGTAAAACGACGTTTACATCAAAATTCATTTTCATGAAAATGAAAAACTTTTTGTAGAAAACAAATGGAAGCGACTTTCTCACCAATTAGAATTGAAATCGCTACCACTTTAATTTAACAGAATATGGGCATGAGGAATCATTTCACGCTTCTAATGATTAGATTTTAATGTGATTATGAAAATGGTATGCTAGATATAAGTGATGTTAACGACTGATTAACCTAAATGGGGCTGAAAAAATGACCAATTGGCAGGAACGAGAAATAACACGAGTAACGACGGCAACAGATTTATATGACTTATTTGACCGGTTGGGTCTGCGGGCCACGGATTCTTGCTTGGTGCACACCTCATTGAGTGCCTTTGGCTACATTCCTGGGGGTGAGCAGACGTTGGTGACGGCGCTCAAAACGACCTTGTCTCAAGGCAATATTGTGATGCCGGCCCAGTCGGCAGGCTATACAGACCCACGCGAATGGCTGTATCCCCCCGTGCGGCAGGATTTGCAGGCTAAAGTGATGGCTGGCATGCCCGCCTATGATCGGACACTGACACCTTGCCACTTTATCGGAATCACACCAGAGTATTTTCGGGCACTGCCAGATACGCAACGCAGTGGGCACCCAACCTGTTCGATGACGGCTTGGGGCCGAAATGCGGCGCAAATTTGTGCAACATCGACGTTGGATTTGCCCTTTGGTGCGCAAGGGCCGTTGCAAAAGCTTTATGATCTGAATGCCAAGGTCGTGTGTTTAGGTACTGATTTTGAAACGGCTACGGCGATTCATTTAGCAGAATCGACCATTGGCCGCCCGGTTTTTGAAGAACAGGCGCCCATTAGCGTGGCCGGCAAGCCCCAGTGGCGGTCTTATCAAATGGTTGAGTTGGAACCATATGATGATTTTAATGCGATGGGAGCGGCCTTTTGTCAGGCCCATCCAGAGCAGGTCATCCAACAGCCGCTGGGGCAGCACCATCAGGCCAGGGCGATAGGGATGCGGGCGCTGGTCGACTTTGCGCGCGCGTATTATCGGGCAAAAGATCGGCGCGAGATGGGACACTAGTTTTGTAGAAGATTAAAGAGGCACCATCACTAGTGGTTGATTTCTACTAGTGATGGCGCCTCTTTATGGGACTAAGTTGTTAAAATATTACTTTGCCAAGGCCTTCAACGCGTCAAAGTCAGCCTGACTCAGATCAATGTCTTGGGCCTGAATATTTTGCAATTCGTGGTCACTAGACTTAGTGCCTGGAATTGGCAGAATAACGTCAGAACGCTTTAGCAACCAGGCTAACGCGATCTGTGCGGGCGAAGCATTGTATTTCTGCGCAATGTTCGTCAGCGTAGCATCTTTGATCAGTTCACCAGTAGCTAGTGGGAACCATGGAATGAAAGCAATGTGATGGGCATCTGCGTAATCTAAGACGTCCTCGTCTTGCCGATTGCTGAGGTTATACATGTTTTGAACTGAAACAATGGGGGCAATGGCCGTAGCTTCTTTGAGCTGGTCAACAGAGACCTGACTCAAGCCAATGTGTTTGATCTTACCCTCGTCTTGCATGTCTTTTAGAACACCAATCTGGTCGGCCAACGGAACATTCGGATCAACCCGATGAAGTTGTAAGAGATCGATGTGGTCCAAACCCAGCGTAAACAAATTCATTTCAACTTGTTGTCGAAGGTAGGCAGGAACGCCAACTGGTGTCCAGACATCTGGTCCTTGCCGGGTGTTACCAACTTTGGTGGCAACCATCACGTGATTGTCCGGGCGATTCTTCAGGGCATCTCGCAAGTAGAGGTTAGCATAAAAGGGCCCGTAAGCATCGGCAGTATCAATGAAGTTAACGCCGTGATCAATCGCCGTTTCAATCACTTTAACGGCATTATCTGGGTCAGCAACTGGTCCCCAAACGCCGTCACCAGTGAGTTGCATCGTCCCATAGCCTAGGCGATTGACCGTTAAATCGGAATCAAATGTAAATGTTTTTTCCATGCTGAAATACCACCTTCGTAAGAATTAAAATGCTAACATTAAGTTAGTCTTTTTACCCGGGTGGTGCAAACATTTTGGCTCAGTAAAACGCTGGCGTTAAATTAAAGTTAAGCCAGATTAAAAAAGCCTAAACTCCGCGAGATTATGTCACGATTCTGTAAAAAATCTGTTATACTAACAATCGGTTAAAAAAATAAGTGCCGGTGGGTTACTGCCGGTAGACTAAGGGGTCAGGAATAATGAAGAAATTTATGGTTGCTTTGACTGGGTTAGTCACGTTAGCCACTGTTGGCGCAACGGTCCCAGCTACTGCAGTTACCACGGCACATGCCGCAACGAAGTCAACGTATGTCAGCCCAAGCTTAAAGGTTAACGCGATCTACACTACGTCCACGAAGGTTGCTGGAACGGCGACGAAAGGGTCCAAGATTACCGTTAAGGCGACAAAGAATGCCAAGACGAACCTCGCCAGTGGTACAGCTTCTAAGACCACGGGTAAGTACAGTATTAAGCTATCCAAGAAGTTAAAGAAGAACGCTAACGTTTACGTCTACGCTACCAATTCGAAGACGAAGGCTTATTTCTACCGGATTATCCGGGTCCAAGCGGCTTCAACGAAGGCGGCAACGACTAAGAGTACGTCCACGAAGAAGACGACTACTAAGAAAACAACCACGGAAAAGTCGACGACTTCTTCAAAGACTAGTGCGGCCAGCTTTTCTGTAAAGACGCCAACGGGGACGTGGACGTCTAACACGGCCAACAAGTACTCACAAAAGTGGGTCTTCAGCCAAAAGACCGGTCTGAATGAATACCTGTACAAGAATGGTAAGAAGGTCAAGACGTTGGTTTCTTACGCGAAGTACAGTGTCTCTGCTAAGACGCCAACCTTCTGGAAGATTACTTACACACCAAAGGGTTCTAAGACGAAGCAAACGATGTATCTACGCTTCACGTCTGCTAAGAAGTTCAAGGTGGTCAACAGTAAGAACCAGGTTATCTCAACCAAGGCCGGCGTTGCTCCTGCTGCTAAGTGGACCTTCACTAAGGCTTAATTAGAATTAATGATCTAAATCAAAGCGAAACGATCATACCAACCGGTTAGGAAGGGATGATCGTTTTTATTTGGTCACACTTATACGTATCAGTTAACTGCCGGGGGCTGATCAACTATTGGACTTTCACGAACCGACTAGTCACTTCACTCAAAATGGCAGTTTAACAATGATCGTAGCTGTTAAGAGTTTCGGTTTTTAGTGAAATATGCGACAATGAAGCTAGAAGTTCAAAATAAGTGAGGGACAGTAAATGTGGAAAACCAAAAAAGAGGTCAGTTTAGTGGGGATTCTGTCAGCGACCTTGCTACTTAATGCTGCGGCAGCGTGTATGTGGCCGTTGACGACCGTTTATATGCACAATCAGCTTCACCAGACGTTAGCATTGGCTGGGGTGGCGCTATTAGGGATGTCGTTATGTATGATTGTTGGGAACTGGCTTGGTGGCTGGCTCTTTGATAACTGGTCACCGTTTAAGTCAGCGCTTGTCGGGACGTTATGTTCTTTTATTCCGATGCTCACCTTAATTGTTTTTCATGGGTGGCCGATCTTTGGGATTATGCTCCTGTTTATCGGTCTTGGTGATGGGATTGTGATGACTGTCGTCAATTCTTTTGCGGCGAATATCAAAGAAATTAGTAGTCGGCGGGTCTTCAACTGGCTGTATATTGGTATGAACCTGGGGGTAGTTGTTGGGACTCTGATGGTTGGGGTACTGATGGATCATGGGGTTCAATTGGTCTTTATGGTAGCTAGTCTAAGCTATGCGGCCTTGTTAGTGATTTTCGTTGTAGACTTCCGCATGGATATTCAGACCAAGACCCATCAACACGTCAAGGGCCCGGCCAAGCCGGCTCAATTACAGCTCATTTGGTTGATTGCGGCGATGGTCTTTTGCCTTTACTTGAGTTACTCCTTATGGGAAAGTGTGATCTCGGTCCACATGACGAACCTCGGAATTTCCTTTGAAAAGTACAGTCTGTTGTGGACCTTAAATGGACTCCTGATCGTCTTCGGTCAGCCCTTGGCTAATCGGATTGGGACGTACTTTAAAATGAGTTCACAGATTGCGGTGGGGACGCTTATTTTTATTCTATCGTTCTTACTCCTGGTCTTTGCTAGAGACTACACCATGTTTGTGGTGACTATGGTTATCCTGACGGTTGGTGAAATGACGGGGTTTCCCGGAATTCCAGCCTGGATTGATGGCCTTGCGGGAGACAACGACAAGGGGAAGTTTCAAGGGATTTATAACATGGCAATTTCCTTTGGTCGGGCGGTGGGCCCGTTATACGGTGGGCTAATCATTGAGTATGGGAGCTATCAGTTACTGTTCTGGTCCGTTACGGGTCTTATGCTGGCGGCTTTAGCGGCAGTTATGCTTCGTAATCATCACAACCTGACACGCGTTAAAAAGTAGATTAAAATGGATCAACCTGAAAATAGTTGGTCTATTTTTTAGTTTAACGAACAAAATTATTTTAAAATGTAAGGGTTTACATTGACGTTAAATCAACCTTGCGGTACATTAAAAGTGTATCAAGGATTTACCAATTTGTTACATAGGAGATGAGCTTATGTTTTCATTTCTGAAGCCCGCACCAGATGCTAAAGTGAAAGTTCCTACTGAAAAAGTTGTGGGGACTTATCGTTTACGGCAGACAGGTGTTTTGTTGTCAATTTGTATCGGTTATATTGGCTATTATATTATTCGTTTGATTTTTACAACCGAGCAAAATGACATCATGAAGGCGTATGGGTTTACCACCGCAGATATTGGGTTGGTTATGTCTTGTTTTGGGATTGGTTACGGGATTTCCAAGCTGTTCATGGGGGCACTGAGTGATAAGAGTAATCCGAAGTGGTATTTGGCCACCGGTCTCTTTATTTCCGCCATCCTGAACTTTGGCTTGGGCTCCACGCGTAACCTCTACGTGATGATGCTCCTCATGTTGGTCATGTCGGTGGCCCAAGGCATGGGTGCGGCGGCCTGCCAGCGAACCGTACAGCTATGGTGGGGTAAAAAGTGGCGGGGAACCGTCTATGCCGTCTGGTCTTCGGCGCATAACGCCGGTGCTTTTGCCTGTGTGGCCGTGGTCCAAATCGCCACGTTGATGTTTACGCACTCAATTGCGGCCGTCTTCTACACGGCATCGGTTGTCTCGATTGTCATTGCCATCTTCATTGTCTTAGCGGGCGCCGATCGTCCGGCAACGGTGGGGTTACCTAGCATCGGCGAGTACACCGGTGACGAAGTCGTTTTAGATGATGGTCAGGCCACGAGGGCCGAATTAACTGATCTCTCTTTGTGGCAGATTTTCGTTCGGTACATTTTGACCAACAAGGTTGTCTGGGCTATCACGTTGACGTCAATGTCCTTATATTTAGTCCGTTACGGCATTATGAGTTGGATTCCGAGTTACCTGACGCAATTCAAAGGCTTTGATCCGGGAACGGCTAAATGGTTAGTTGGTATCTTTGAATTGGCCGCAGTTCCAGGCGTTATCTTGATGGGGGCCATTTCTGATTTACTGAAAGATCGGCGGGCGATCGTTTGTATCGGGTGTGTGATCGGGTTACTGATCTGTCTCACGACGTACTTCTTTAGCACCAGTCATCTAGCGATTATTATTGTATTACTCATCATGGGTAGCTTGATTTACGCGCCGCTAACTTTGGTGGGTCTGATGGTCAATGAGTCTGTGCCAAAGTTCGCTGTGGGGTCGTCGACAGGCTTCATGGGTTTCTTCCAGTATATCTTCGGTGAAACGTTGGCAACGGCTTTAATCGGAATTTTGGTAGCAAAATTTGGCTGGATTGCCAGCAACATGGTGCTTTACACGGCGGCTGGTTTAGCTTTGCTGTTACTGTGCTACATTGCCATTCATGAACATCATGTGGCAAAGATTGCAGCGGGCGATTAGCTATTCGTTGTGCTTAGATCTTTGGAAACACAAAGCGTCCCGGGCGAGAGCCCGGGACGCTTTTACGTACTATTCGGTTAAAAATCCTTGCTGCTGCAACGCCTGCAAGATCCCTGCCCGTTGCTGTGGATCACGACTCATTTCACTTATGATATGGTGACTAAACGTTTCATCGCGCTGGTGAGTCCCCCGTTGCTGGTAGTAATCGTGGATGACCTGGTCATACGCCACTAGTCGTGCATCATCAGCTGTCAGAGCTTGATACCCATTGGTGAAGTGCATCAAGTCTTGAGGAAGCCGGGGCTTTTGTTCGGGATGTTCCGTAGGGTGGCCGATGGCTAGTCCCAATACCGGAAATGTCAGTTCCGGTAAATCTAACAGGTCAATCACCCGCGGGGCATCATTAAGAATACTCCCCATGATGGTGCTACCTAAGTTCAGACTTTCTCCCGCCGTGACGATGGCCTCGGTGGCAATTGCGGCATCGAAAACGCCCGCCAGTAGCTTGTCTAAGCTATGCAGATTCGTGGTTGTAGTGGCCGTAGGTGGGACCAACTGCAGATTACGATATTGATCAGCGACCATAACAAAGTAGTGGCCGGCTTGTTCCAACCAATGGTGGCCGGTGATATCACCGAGGACTGCTAGTTTAGCAGGATCAGTGACGCTAATAACGCTGTATTGTTGGGAAAAAGTGCTGGTAGCAGCATGTTGGGCTGCAGCAATTAATGTCGTCACCTCATCAGTTGTCAACTTTTCGGCCGTAAATTGGCGGATACTACGATGGTTAAATAGGGTGGTTAAAGTTGGATTCATGAGGCTGGGGTCACTTCCTTCAAGCGGTTGATCAGTGCGTCGTAGATCCGGGTCTCATCTCTGGGAACCCCACGAAGCTCATAGTCAGCGATAAAGGGCACCCCAAAAGTCGTGGCATAGCGTTTAGCAGTGAGACAGTATTGCTCATTAAAATTACGGTTGCCACTGCCCACAACACCCAGTAGTTGCTGAGCATTGTGGTGATAGGCAATGTACTCACCCAAGACTTTGGTCATTAATTCCTTGACGCCGTTGTCGATGCCATTGCCACCATCTAGGTAGGTGGGGACAAAGCAGAAGAATGGCTGTGTTTCATCCGTTAAATCGCTGGTTTCACTGATTTCTGTTGCGGTGATTTCCGGTAATTCCGGTTGGCTGGCGTGCTGCTTGGCAGCATAAGCCGTGAGATTTTCGACAAAATTGCGGGTGTTACCTTCAATCGAGATAAATAAAATCCGAATGGGTTGCATGGGGGTCCCTCCACTTTCTGCTAGACTGATATCTTCTAGTGTACACGGATTTAAGCAAAATTGCTGTTAAGTTTTAACGACTTGCCAAAGTGATTTAAGCTATGGTATGCTGTGGCTACTTTAAGAAAGAACGAGGTATTCCGCCGATGCGCAACTAATCAATCCACAACTGTTTGTCAGCTTCACCCGTTTAAGGGGTGGAGTGGGCCTGCAATTTGGGATTGATGGTGCACCGACTGTTTGCTATAGGTAAGCAGAGGGCGCCATTTCCAATTGGGAAATGCGTCTTTTTTGTGCAATCAATCCCGCTTTTTAAAAGGGGACGATTTTTTGACACAAGTAAAATTAACGAATTTAATCAAGGATTTAGCGGATGGTCGACTATTCTCAGCCGATCGTTTGACCGCGCAAACTGGTGATTGCGTGGGCATTATCGGCGCTAATGGTGGTGGAAAAACGACACTGGCGCGGATTATTGCGGGGCAAGACGATGAGTTTAGTGGTCAACGGCACGTTACAGCTGACGTCGTTTTGGTGCCGCAATTGGCCCCCATGGATGGACAATCTGGTGGTCAAAGTATGTTAGCGCGGGTGCGGCGGGCACTGGCACAACGGCCAGCTATTTTAATTTTGGATGAACCCTCAGCCAATCTGGATGACAATCATCAGCAGTGGTTGATAGAGCAGCTGCGCCATTATTCAGGTTTGTTCCTGTTAATTTCGCATGATCGGGAGTTACTAACTGCTGTGACGACCGCGATCTGGTCACTAGACGACCATGTTTATACGCAATTCAATGGCAATTTTGCTGCCTTCAATACGGTCCGTGAGCAACAACGGCAGACCGCCCAGAGTGCCTATCGGCAGGAGCAGGTTGAACGACGCAAGCTCAGACAAGCGGCCCAAGCTCGGCATGAAAAGGCCGCCCAAATTCGGCGGGGCAGTAATCGCATGAGTGCTGGTGAACGGGCCGACTCCAAGTCTGTACGCGAGCAAAATGCCGCGAAGATGGAACGGGGCGCCCGGGTCTTTCAAGATCGCGCTGACCGGCAGACAATGACGGTCAAGCCGCATGAAGCAGCGGCAATGAAATTATTAGCGAGCGACTTGCCACCAGTGGTTGGCAAGCAGTTGATTACGGTCCGTAACCTGCACCTAAAACGGGGAAAACACGAGCTGCTAAGTGATGTGAATTTTCGCGTGACCCCGGGAGAACGGATTGCCTTAGCCGGACCGAACGGGAGTGGTAAATCAACGCTGATTACGGCCATTTTGACGGGTCAAGTGGGGACGCGCTTAGCCCCAAGTGCACGCGTGGGTTATTTTCAACAGGATATGGTGGCGGCGTTGCCCCTAACGCAAACGGTCTGGCAGGTTATCAGTGCAGCGACAGTTTTTGACAGCAATCGGACTAGGCAGGTCATGGGTGCATTTGGATTAAATGCCCGATTCTACAACCGGCCAATCGCCGAACTGAGCGGTGGCGAGCGGGTCAAGGTACAATTGTTAACGATTCTAGTTAGTGCAAGTAACTTATTGATTTTGGATGAACCCACCAACTATCTGGATTTACCAGCAGTTCAGGCACTAGAAGATTATTTAGTTGGCTATCCGGGCACCGTTTTGTTTGTGGCCCACGACCAGGTTTTTAGGGACCACGTGGCGACCCGGACGCTAGTGCTGACTAATCGGCAATTGCGTGATCCAGCGCGGACAGCACAAGGCGTACCAGCATCTGATTTGCCCCGGTTGCAGTTTGAATACGATCAAGCGATGCTGGACCCGGAATTAGACACGCAGCGCTTACAGGAATTGCGGCAGAAAATTGCGGCACTCAAAGCGACCTTATAACCACAAACTTGGCATTATTTGAAAATAATCCTTACGAAAAATTATTTTTTCTGGTACAGTAATCCATTGTGTTGAACTGAAAGTGAGTGTGAAAACAAATGGATTCAGTACAAAGTAGCCAGCCAGAGTTGGCTAAAAAAGCGCGGGTGCAAGTTGCTCACCCCATGCTAGCGATGATGGGGATGCTGATTGGTGGGTTTGTCGGGATGTTTTCCGAAACCTCTTTAAATATTGCTTTGCCACAATTGATGGCGCAATTAAATGTGTCAACAGCCACCGTTCAGTGGCTGGTAACCGGTTATATGTTAATGGTCGGAGTGGTCTTACCGCTGTCTAGCTTGATTACGAAATGGTTTACCACGCGGCAAGTGATTTTGTTTGCCCTGATTGATTTTGCAGTTGGCGCCATTATCTCGGCGTCGGCACCCGGTTTTGGCGTGTTGTTATTTGGCCGAATGATCCAAGGGATTGCGACGGGATTAATTCTACCGTTAATGTTTACGGTAGCCATGCAGATTTTCCCACCGTATAAGTTAGGAGCGGCTATGGGCATGGTTGGCCTGGTGATTATGTTTGCCCCCGCTGTGGGACCAACATTGGCCGGAATTGTCTTAGGTGTTGCTTCATGGCGGTGGATTTTTTGGCTGTTCGTGCCATTTTTGGTGATTGCTTTTGGTTTTGCGGTCACGTCATTGAAAAATATTGCGGAGGTTACGCGGCCTAAAGTCGACTTCTTATCAATTATTTTATCGACCGTGGGTTTTGGTAGCTTGGTGCTGGGAGTCAGTCTCGCCAGTGATCAAGGCTGGGGCTCCGTTAGTGTGATCGGCGCGTTAGTCGTTGGTATCTTGGTCTTGGCTTGGTACACCCATCGGCAATTGAATGTTGATAAGCCAATTTTAAATCTACGAGCGTTTGCGATCCCGGGCTTCCGTATTGGGGCGAGTCTGGTGATGATTAACTTCGGGATTATTCTGTCGGCAATGTATTTATTACCGATGTACATTCAAAAGGGTCTGCTATTGCCCGTGGCCTTAACCGGGATGATTATGTTTCCTGGTGGTCTGATGAACGCGATTGTTTCGGCCATTTCTGGTCGGTTATATGATCACGTCGGAGCTCAGATGCCAGCCCGTCTCGGTTTTATCATCTCAATGGTCGGGGCATTAATGCTGGCGTTGACGTCAACCCAAACGGCTATCTGGTATGTGATTTTGGCTCACATCATCTTGATGATTGGAGCACCACTGGCAATGTCCCCATCACAAACGCACGGTCTTAATGCGTTAACGGGACCGATTGCGGCTGATGGTAGTGCGATTATGAATACGTTGCAGCAGATTGTCGGTGCGATTGCCACGGCGATTGCGACGAGTCTGTTGGGAATTGGGCAAGCCGCTTACTTGGCTACTGGTGCCCACCAAGCGGCTGGTGCTTTCGTTAACGGGGCCCACTATGGGTTTTACTTCACGTTTGGATTAGCCTTGGTTGGTTTCTTATTAGCGTTACGGTTACCTAAAATGATGAAATAGAAGTTAAAAAGTGGTTGGGCTCTCTAGTCCAGCCACTTTTTTGCTGGCGTATTGCGCTGTGCTGACAAATTTTTCTCCAGCATGCCGGGGTGACGTGCTAGAATAAAGGAAGAAGCGCTTACCAATTAATCAGTAATGCGCAGTGGATACAAAGTTTAGGGGGATATTATGCAGTTTAACCGTCGATTTATTCACTCATTGGATTTCTGGAGTGGCCTACTGATTATGGTTCTAATGATTTGGAACATTATGCCAATTCGAGTGGCTAGCTTATTTTGGTGGGTGTGCTTGCTACTTTTTGTGGGCGGTATTTACTACTTCGCTAAGGGGTTAGTGCGGATAAAATAGCGTGCATCCGTGTTGGCCGATAAAAGTGTGGATATACATAAGGTATTAATTGGGGCCGCCGGAACGAAATAAATCGTGTGAGTGACGAAGTTGACAGTTACCATCCCGCGGTTTATAGTTTAGGTGTATCGATACACCTAAACTAATTAAAGGAAGTGCGGTAGGATGGCAGCATTTGATCGACAAAGTTTTTCGTTAACAGGGAAAGTCGCGCTGATTACCGGTGGTGCGCGGGGACTCGGGAAATATTATTCTTTGGCATTATCGTTATATGGCGCAGATATCTTCATTGTCAGTCAGTCAAAGACCGGCTGGGATGACGTCAAACAAGCGATTGAGGCAAATGGTCAGCGGGTAGCATTCCTTCAGCAAGACATTACAAAAACCGGTTGTGCGGCCGACATTGTCGCCCAGGTAGTTGCTCAGTTTGGCCGCCTGGATATCTTGGTCAATAACGCTGGCATGCAACTGCGTAATGACGTTCTGGCGTTTAAGGACGAGGACTGGCGGCGGGTGATTGATTTGAACCTCAATGCCCTGTACTACCTATCCCATGCCGCGGCCCAAGAGATGGTGAAACAGCATGCTGGTAAAATTATTAATGTTGGATCGATGCAATCCTATCGGGCCGGTAAGTACATTTTTCCTTATACCGCCAGTAAGCACGGTGTTATGGGCTTGACTAAGGCGTATGCCGATGCACTGGCGCCCGAAAATATTCAAGTTAATGGGATTGCGCCAGGGTATATCAGTACTGATATGACCAAGCCACTCCAAGAAGATCCAGTACGGGGACCGGAAATTGCGAGTCACATCCCCGCTGGTCAATGGGGGGTTCCAGATCAATTGATGGGGCCTATGGTCTTTTTGGCCAGCGCAGCGTCTGACTATGTGACGGGGGTCATGTTGCCAGTTGATGGCGGTTATTTATTGCGATGAGTTTAAACGACAAACGGGTCCCTTCAGAACGCACTGTTCTAAAAGGACCCGTTTTTAATTGGCTAAAGTGATGGTTTAACAACGGGGGCGACGGGAACGTATTGAGTCATAGTCGTTGGCGTTGTTGATAGCTGATGAAGTAACGTTGTGGCGGCTAATTGGCCCATCAATGCCGGCTGTTGCTGGAGTAGATAAATACCGTCGTTGACATATTGGGACCATTGCCAGTCATCAAAACTAACCAGTCCGACATCGGCGGGAAAATGCAGGTGTGCGGCTTTTAGGCTCGCAAGGATTTCAAATAATAGCGGGCCCATTAAAGAAATAATTACGGGTTTGTCAGGAGCCTGCTGGTATTGACGAAGTTGTTGGGTGAGCCAAGGCGCCCCATGACTTGTCATATCCAAATGAATAACTGATAATCCCGTGGCAGTGAGTCCGGCCAACCGGTCGGTTTGAGCTGTATGGGGAGCCACGGCACGACCGACGGTGATTAGGCGGCGGTAGCCTTGTTCGCGTAAGTGCTGTCCCAACTGATAGCTTGCATCAAAATTGCTAGAAAGAACCTGTGCCAATGGACTGTTGGGTAACTGCCGATCGACAATAATGGTTGGGATGGTGAGCCCGGCGTATGCCGCGGCTGTGGCGGCACTAGGTTGTAGAATGATGCCATCGACCTGTTGGGCGGCCAGACGGGTTAATTCACCGTGTTCTGTAGTGGCGGTGTTATTGGCATTCATTAATAAGACATCATAACCAGCAGGCTGCAAAACGTCGTAAATTCCCTTAAACAGTAAAGAAGAGAAGACGTTGGCAATGTCACCAACGACCACGCCAATGAGCTGACTGTGGTCTTGACGCATTTTGCGGGCAGATGCTTTTGGGGCGTAATGTAGTGTGGCAATGGTTTCTTTGATGCGTTGCTTGGTGGCGGCGCTCATTTTTTGGTAGTTCCCATTAAGGTAACGGGACACTGTCGTAACGGAAACATCCGCTGCGGCAGCAACATCGGCAATGGTCGTATTTTTCATGGTTAACCCTCCTCCGGTTAGCATCAAAAAGCCCACTCCCAAAGGAGTGAGCTTGATTAGATTAGTCTTGGTCGTCAGTCGACGTGATCTTCGGTCTTACCGGGTTAACGGTAACCTCAAACCAGTTAATAAACGAGTTCTCATAATCGAGAACTTTCAAATCAAAGTTTTCTAGGTGAATGACGTCGTTGACCTTCACATCGGGATAATTATCAATGATGTAACCAGCCATAGTGACCAGTTCCGTCGCTTCAAAGTCTTTAATATCTGTGTTGAAGTATCGTTCGAAGTCATACGTGGTCATTTTCCCATTGACTTGGAACGTGCCATTTGGTTGTTTGAAAATGTATTGATCGTTGGCATCGTCAATTTCATCACGGACGGTTCCAAAGAGTTCTTCGTAAATATCCTTATCGGTGATGATCCCCGAGGTCCCGCCGTATTCATCAACAACGACCACGATTGGGGTCCGCTTTTTGATCATTTGTTGGAGGACTTGGGTAATTGGCGTGGTTTCAGGTGTCGTGGAGATATCACGGATTAGCTTATCAACGCGCACAGATGAATCCACTTGTTGTTGCCGGGTTAAGTCATAGTTATAAACGTAACCTAACACCTTATCCTTATCATTATCCGCCACGACTGGCAGCCGGCTAAATCGTTCCTGTAAATAAACGTTTAACGCTTCCTTGACAGTTGAGGTAATGTCAATAACGACCAACTGCGTCCGGTCAATCATGATGTCTTTGGCAACCTTGTCATTCAATTCAAAGGCCCGTTGCATGTAAACCAAATCGTTTTTTTCCAACTCGCCACCTTCCACGGCACTCCGTGACAGGTTTAAAATTTCGGCTTGGGAAAAGACTTCATCACTTTCGTTAGCGACCTTAAGGCCCATCATCTTAACTACTCCTGAGGCACTCACGTTGAGTAACCAGACGAATGGGTAGAAGATAACGTGGCAATAATGAAGAGGTGTGACCACTAACATTAAGACCTTCATGGGCATATCAATCGAAATATTCTTAGGAACAATTTCGGTAAAGACCACTTCGAGGTAGGTCAAGAGTAATACCCCGATGATGACACTTACAGTGTGCGCCGTGGCACTGTTAATGTGGGCTGGCGCAATGCCCGCTAACAGGATGTCAACGAAGAAGGTTTCCCCGATCCACCCTAAGATAATACCAGCGAGGGAAACCCCCACTTGAGTTGTTGACAAATATTCATTCAAATTGGTGACCATTTTCATGGCCCGATTGAGCTTAGTTGACGGCTTGTCTCTTTCGGCAATTTTTTCCTCTAGAGCACTAGGGCGCGTCTGAACCAAAGCAAACTCGCAGGCAACAAAGAAAGCTGCAAAAAAGAAAGTAATTAAAATAATAATTAGATTCACAACTATCTGACCGCTATCCACACATCATTCCTCATTTCATTTCGTTCTATCCTACTATTATACCGCGTTTCCCCACCCGTTTATAGGGGGTGAATTGAAGCAAATTCTACCCTTTCTTAAGCAGTACCGCAACCGAACACGAAAAAAAGTCACGAAAAGGGGAGAATACTTAACGTTTCTGGTAAAAAGGACTAAACTAAAGACAGTAATTCAAAGGAGATTTTGATTATGGCAGATACACCAGAGGAACAAGCAACACCCGTTGAAATTCCCGCAGCAGACGTGGAAAAAGCGGCAAAGTTGGTTTTGGACCCGGGGTATGTGACGAAGAAAGATCTACCAAAAATGGCAGATTTAGCATGGGCGACCGCTCTATCTGATGCTGTGATGAAGCATTTCTTAAACGACGATGACGACCACGATCCTTACGTCTACTTCGAGCAATTTGATTTTGACGGTGGCGACATTGATTCCATTATCTTTAATATGGATGTTATCAAGACCCGTGAAGAAGCCTTACATGATTTGGCAGATGCATTGGGTGAAAAGATTGTGCACCATGAGGTTGATCAAACCACTTACTAAAATAAATTTGGAACCGGCGATAACGTAACTTGTTATCGCTAGTTTTTTTGATTTAAAATAGTTTGATATTTATTGACCTTTATAACAAAATAATTGACGATTTGGTGACTGCCTATTATGATAATGGCTGTAATCGTTGGTATTGCAATGAATTAAAGGAAAAATTAGCACTCTAAATTGATGAGTGCTAATTACTTGCATTTATGACCAATACTGACTATTATAAATAATGTAATCAAGATAAATCAGTTGAAAGGGGTTATTGATTATGGCTAATGATGTAATGAACCGGAACTATGATTTCTTTGATCCAATGAATTTCTTTAATGAAGTCGGCAATTTGGGGCGCGACATGTTTAGTGGTGATAGCTCCATGAAGACGGATGTAGTTGAGCATGATAAGGATTACGTGGTCACCGCGGAACTTCCTGGGTTTAAGAAGGATGATATCCACGTGGATTACCATGATGAAACTTTGCGGATTTCTGGTAAGACGGAAGTTAACCAATCGGCTAAGGATGACGATGGTCGGATTTTGCGGCAAGAACGTCGGAGTCAAAATGTTGCCCGTTCCTTCTACCTACCAGGTATTGATTTGAAGAACGTGAAGGCGACCTACGCCGATGGTATCCTGACCTTAACGTTGCCAAAGCAAACTGAAGTTGATGGCAATCACGAGATTAGCATCGATTAATTAAAACCAAACAGTCTACTGTGAAGAGTCCGGGGCAAAAGCCCTGGACTTTTGTGTTTTCTGCGGATTCTTTTATTATGAGAAAATTGACAAAGATCACACGGAAATTTTAGCCGGTTATCAGGAAATTACCACGAGATTAACCGTTGACTTGCTTAGAATTATACATAAACATGTATAAACCCGAAACCGGGTATGAGTGAGGAGAAAATAATGACTGATAATCATAATAAAATCACATTGATGGCGTTAGTCATGATGATTTTTACCACCGTTTTTGGTTTTGCCAATAGTACGGTGGCCTTTTACTTGATGGGCTATTCGTCTATCTTATTTTACTTAGTTGCGGCGGTGTTGTTCTTTATTCCGTTTGCACTGATGATGGCGGAATATGGTGCGGCAATTAAGTCCGACGAGGGAAGTGGGATGTATCAATGGCTGGAGGTGAGTGTCAGCCCACGCTTTGCTTTTATTGGCACCTTTATGTGGTTTGCCTCCTATATTATCTGGTTGGTCTCGACATCCGCCAAGGTGTGGATTCCATTTACCACGCTGTTCTTTGGTAGCGATCAGACGGGAAATTTTGGGTTTGCTAGACTAAACGCGACGCAGGTGATCGGGCTCTTATCTTGTTTGTGGATGATTTTGGTCACAGTAGTCTCCATTAAGGGGGTTAAGGGGATTGTGCGGGTCACCAGTCTGGGGGGCTTAGCGGTTATGAGTCTCAATGCCATTTTGCTGGTCATTTCGGGGATTGCTCTGGCGTTGCGTCATGGAGAAATGGCGCAGCCGCTCCACCACTTTTTAACATCGCCGAACCCGAGCTACCAACAACCCTTAGGCGTTATGAGCTTTGCAGTTTTCGCGATCTTTGCCTACGGTGGTCTGGAAGTATTGGGGGGCATGGTTGATAAAACCCATAATCCAGAAAAGACATTTCCGCGGGGCATTATTATCTCAGCGGTGGTCATCACCTTGGGGTATGCGATTGGAATTTTGTGTTGGGGGATTAGCACCAATTGGCAAACCGTCTTGGCGAAATCAACCACCAATATGGGGAATATTAGTTATGTAATGATGCGTAATTTAGGTGATGTTTTGGGTCAGTCATTAGGGCTCAGTGCGGCTACCAGTAACACCATTGGGTTGTGGTTTGCGCGCTACACCGGGTTAGGGATGTTCTTAGCTTACTCGGGGGCGTTCTTTACCCTGACGTATTCACCACTCAAGACGTTAATTTTGGGAACGCCTAAGTCGATGTGGCCAGCCAAGATGACCAAGCTTAACAAAAATGATATGCCGAGTTTTGCCATGATGCTACAATGCGGTGTCGTCATTGTGATTATCTTACTGGCATCGTTTGCCTCGACAGATGCGTCAGCCTTTTATAACATCTTAACGTTGATGGCTAACGTATCGATGACCTTGCCATACTTGTTCTTGGTCTATGCCTTTCCTAAATTCAAACATAATCGAGATATTGTCAAACCCTTTGAAGTTTACAAATCGCCGCGTCTGACGACGGTGATCAGTTGGGTGGTTTTCCTCGTGGTCCTGGGTGCTAACGTCTTTACTTTGATTCAACCAGTCCTAGAAAATGGCGATATCCAGAGTACGATTTGGATGTTAATGGGGCCTTTGCTGTTTGGGTTGTTGGGTATCGTTTGGTATCAACGACGAGCTCGGAAATAGAGGTTAATGGCGGGTGATTGCCCTCTCTGGTCGGGCCTACAGCGTCTCGCCATAACAGCACGCCAAATTTTTATGATAAAACACCAATAGGCGCTTCAAAAATCATCTAAGATTTTTGAAGCGCCTATTTAGTATGGTCGGATTTAATACTGTTTGCCCGTTTCGTAAACGATTTCCGGTTCGTTACCAGTTCGCTCATTTTTGTTTAGCAAGTCGATCATGGTCATTTCGTCGATGTCTAAACTAAAATCAAAGATATTGGCATTTTCCTGAATACGTTCGGGATGCGTTGACTTGGGAATGGTGACCAATTGATGTTGGAGTTCCCAGCGCAAGATAACTTGAGCAACTGATTTATTGTGATGTGCTGCCATTTTAGCCAGCATCGGATCATCTAAGACCACGCGCCGTCCCAATGGGCTCCAAGCCTCCGTAACAATGTCGTGTTCTTGGTCGTAATCGGCTAGGGCTTGTTGATTTAAGTAGGGATGGTACTCCACTTGATTGACAACTGGCATTTCCTTGGCCTTAGTTGCGAGTAGCTCCAAGTGAGCGATCGTGTAGTTGGAAACGCCAATAGACTTAACCTGACCGTCTGCTTTCAACTGTTCCAACGCCCGCCAGGTATCAAAGAAGTGTTCGCGAACTGGCCAGTGAATCAGCAGTAAATCAAGATAATCCGTTTGTAGACGCTTGAGCGAGCCCTCTACGGCCTTCATAGTTTGGTCGTAACCCTGCACGATCTCAGCGACCTTACTGGTTAAGAATAATCCTTCACGGGGTAATCCCAGTTGCTGAATGGCGGGCCCCAAGATGTCCTCGTTGCGATAAAGCATGGCCGTATCAAACATACGGTAGCCAGCGTCCCAAGCAGTTTGGATGGCAGTGTTCATGGTTGGCTGATCGTTAAGTAGATAGGTGCCAAAGCCCATAACCGGCATTTGGCGACCATCGGCCAACTTACGCGTGGCGGTGATTTCGGTTGGTGTCATTGTGGTGTATCCTCCTCGACGTGACATAGTATCTCTATCTTAGGCTAATCACTGAAAAATGACAACGCTTACCGCCGGCGAAACTGATCGTAAAGATTTACACTGGCTTCTAATAACATCCCGATGGTCATTAACCACATGGCCAACATATTTTGATTGCTGAGCATGCATCCTAGTAGGATAAGATATAAAACAAATAAAATAACTGCCGTTGCTTTGTGATTCATCGAAAGCCCCCCAGTTAGCGAGTATTGATAAGATCGTTAGTCCGCGTCCAGATTAGCGCCAGCATCAATGCCAACTAAATTTTTAAATCGTGATCCAAAGATCACACCTTAATTATAACGCTTCTAAAGTGGTTGCGATTCGTTAAAAGATGAGAAAATCCCGGACAGATTAGAAGAGACTAACCAAAATATTTAGTACAATAGTTAATAAGGAATTGGTGAAGGAGGTTAAGGGTGATGCTACAATACGAACCACCATTAGAGACCGGGTTAACGCCGGAGGAAGTGCAGCAACGGGTCGCCGCTGGTCAACAAAATGATCCCTTGCCTCCACTAACGCGTAGTATCAAACAAATTTTTCGGGATAATTTAGTCACACTATTTAATTTAATTAACGTACTCTTGGGTGCCTTAGTGCTAGTGACGGGGAGCTATAAGAATCTGCTGTTTTTGGGCGTCGTGGTCGTCAATACGGCGATTGGAATCTTTCAGGAAATTCGCTCAAAACGGCAGGTCGATAAATTAGCTCTGTTATCCGAAAGTAAAAGCCGGATTCGGCGAGCTGGTAAGATCGTTGTGCACCCACAAGAAGACATTGTCCAAGATGATATTTTGGAAATTGGGCGGGGCGATCAGCTACCGGTAGATGCACTGATCCGACAAACTACGGGATTGGAAGTTGACGAATCCCAAATTACGGGGGAATCAACGCCGATCATAAAAGTAACTGGCGAGAATTTAACTTCTGGGAGTGTGATCCTAGCTGGTCGGGCGGCGGTCCAAGCGACTACTGTGGGTCATGGTAGCTTTGTGAAGCAGTTGGCCCATTCGGCGAAGCAACAACGGCGAACAGCTAGTCAACTGTTAACCATTATTAACCGAATTATTAAAGCGCTAACGTTTGCGATTATTCCATTAGGTGTGGCCCTGTTCGTGTCATCCATGATGCGCGGTCAGGACCTAAACCGGGCCATTCTGGGAACCGTCGCATCGATGGTGGGGATGATCCCTGAAGGGCTCGTGTTATTGACCTCGGTCGCACTAGCAGCTGGGGCATTCACTTTAGGCCGCCGGCACGTCTTAGTACGAGAATTACCAGCCATTGAGGCGTTGGCCCGAGTCGATGTGCTGTGTTTGGATAAAACGGGAACAATTACCAGTGGCCAATTACAGCTTGATCGGGTAGAGCCGTGGGCGGAAACTAACCTTGAAACCACCCAGACCATTTTGGCCCAATTGGTGGCGGCTACCAGTGATGATAACGAAACGGCACAGGCAATTCAACAAGCATTAGGAACGCCAACAGTCACTGCGACGACGGTCTTACCATTCTCTTCCGGGCGAAAATGGAGCGGAGCAATCTGGGATAAGCAAGCCTATGTGATGGGAGCGCCAGAGTTTATTTTTGACCAAGTGCCCGCCGGCCTGCAGGCACGGATTCATACGCTGGCTGGTCAAGGGTATCGCGTCTTGGTCTTAGCAGCGGCTAAGGCCTTAACCACGCCGCGACCAACGGCACCACGCGCATTAGGCTTGATTCTCATTACGGATGAATTGCGTCCCCGGGCTAAAGATACCTTCAGCTTCTTTGCCAATCAAGACGTCGCTTTAAAGGTGATCTCGGGTGATAATCCAGTGACGGTGGCTAGTATTGCTCAGCGTGCAGAGATTGCGGGTGCCGAGCGGTTGGTGGACATGAGTCAAGTTGGTGAGACCCCGGATTATGGACAGTTAGTGCGGGACTATACCGTCTTCGGACGCGTAACGCCGCAACAAAAAGAACAGTTGATCAAAGCCTATCAGGCGGCCGGACACACGGTCGCCATGACTGGAGATGGGGTCAATGACCTATTGGCGTTGCGGCAAGCTGATTGTAGTATTGCAATGGCTTCGGGAAGCGAGGCCACGAAGAGTCTGGCTGATTTTGTGTTAGTGGATTCTAACTTTGACGCGATGATTAACGTTTTGAATGAGGGCCGCCGGGTAATTAACAACGTCGAACGGGTAGCGTCCTTGTTCCTCATTAAAACGATGTATTCTGTGGTACTCACCTTGATTTTTATTTTTATGAGCCGCAGCTACCCCTTTGAACCGATCCAGTTGACACCGATCTCTTCGTTAATGGTGGGAATTCCTACGTTCTTCCTAGCGTTGCAGCCGAATTATGCGCGGATCGCGGACCGGTTTATGAAACAGGTCATGGAAATTGCGGCGCCGGCCGCTGTCTGTGTCGTGGGATATATTTTAGTTGTGATGGCATTGGGAACCCAGTTTCAGTTGAGCTTTGCCACAACTTCAACGCTTAGTGTCTTAATGACTGGGCTAATTAGTCTCAATGCTTTACTGATGGTTGCCCGACCACTGAACCGATTTAAGATTGGGTTAGTGGTCGCAATGGCGGCATTGTTTGCCATTATCTTCTTATTCTTTGGACCAATCTTTTCGCTGGTTAACTTACTTAACTGGCGTTTAGCGTTGATTTATCTGCCGTTGATGGTGAGCGTTGAACCGATTTTCTTACTGGTGCAAGATATCTTGGGTCGGCGAATTCTCAGTCGAATTCGTTGGCGCTAGATGATTTGAAATTTATAATCATTAGCTAGTCATCAAGACTAGTTGGTGTGTTATAATTTAGGTAAGAAATGGAAGGGCAGGGAATGTTATGGCTGATTTTAATCAATACACGCGGTGGGAGCATCAGATGCATGGTGTTAAATTACCACGCTGGGATGATCTTCCCAAGTTCGACCTATACATGGATCAAGTAACCGCCTTAATTAATGACGTTTTAGGACCTTTAGGAATTGATACGGTTACGCCGGCGATGATTAACAATTATGTGAAACACAATGTGATCATGGCCCCCGTGAAAAAGAAATATCAGACCATGCAGTTGACCGATATTTTAATGATCAGCCTACTCAAACCCATGTTTCAGACAGATACGGTGCGTTCGGGGATCGACCAGATTACGGCGGGCGATTATCCTAAACAGGCTTACGATAACTTTATCGGCCAATTGGAAGACCGTCTGCACCATTTAGGTGAGGACCAGGTGCAACCAGCCGCGCAGAACTTGAATGAGAAGCTCATGCAGGTGGCTGTCGATACAGTGGTCTCACGTCTGCAATCAGAAAAACTGCTGCGCCTGATTAAACGACCATTACGTAAAATTGAAAAGAAGTAAGTAAAAGCATCGTTAATCGCCAGTGAGCGGTTAACGATGCTTTTTGATATTGATTTATTGCGTTTGAGTTTCCAGAGAAAGATCATTCATGAACGTCAACAGGAGGTTGGCATAGCTGGGATGATCCGTGTTATCCTTAATTTCTTGTTGAATCAGACCTAAGTTATTGGTAATGACGCCGTTAGCGCCCATAAACATCATTTGATCAAGACTATTTACGTCGTCGATGTCCCAAGCGTAGACCTTCTTGTGTTCTCGGTTCGCTTGGTCGACGAAGCTATCGTTTAGTGTCGTTGATTCCATTGTATAGGCGTTGGCCCGGGTCCGTGGAAAAGTTAGATTGTATGGCATGATGTAGCTGACAAATAACTGCGGATGCTCTTTTTTTAGTTTATCCATCACCTTATAACTCAGTGTGTGTACCTGCTCGTGGTTCGTTAAGATGCGTTGACCGAATTGCCGGTAGAAGCGTTCGGACAGGTCAGGGGTGTCGGCCGACCCGGTTTTAATCTCAATTAGAAGTTTTTGATGATGCTTAATTGCCGTGTTGAGATAGTGATTGAAGCTAGGAATCTTTGCTTGATAGCCGTTCTCGGTCACCGTTACCTTGGTTAATTGGCGTAAAGTCATGCTGGCAACGGAACGATTGAGTCCAGCCAGGGATTTCAGATTGCCATCATGCATTACGACAAACTGGTGGTCCTTGGTCATCCGAATATCCATTTCGACGTAGTCTGGCCGTTCCTTGCTGGTTTTGACCATTGCGGGAATGGTGTTTTGAACCCCGTTACCGTTGTCGACGCCACGGTGGGCGATGGTCAACGGTTTAGTCATGGCTAAGCCGTTAAGATAAACGAGATTAAACACAACGAGGAGGGCACTGATGAGTGTTAAACCACTAATAATTAAGAGTCGCGTGCGTAGCTTGGTTCTGGCGGGTTCGCGGAATGAGAACAGGCTCAGTGGGGTTTGTTGCTGGCTATCGTGACTGCTAAGAACAACCATCATGAAGATGACCGTGGAGTAACAAACGATAAATTCGGTAATGATTTCCATGAGGAATAGATTGAAGGTGGCAGCGGCTAAGCCAAAACCAGTACGGTCAAATCCTAATTGTCCCAAGTAGATGAGGCCGTAGATTAAAGTGACCATGACCGTCACGATGGCTAAGGTCACCAGAATTTTACTGAAATAGGCCCAAAAATGTCGACGGGTTCGTTGCCAGCTGAGGCGAATGGCCTCATGACTGTGGTAGCCATCCAGCATCATTAACGGTAAAACGGCAATGAGTCGAATACCAATATAGGCGGCTGCCACGTAGAAGATGCCCAAAAAGACGGCCCACAGTGGGTTGGCCATGAGGTAGGTCACGATGAAGGCGGGTATTTTAGCCTTGTTGAGGAGCGGCGTTGAAAAAAGCTCACTACCAAACGGAATGATCACAACGAAGTAACCAATAAAGAATAAGAAAGTACTGGGTGATGCGCCAACTAGACTCCGGAAAACATCACCCAGTACGGCACGGGAAGTCTGGGGACGACCATTGCGAATATTCATGATTCCCAGTAATAGGTAAGCAAATTGCCAGTAAATTAAGGTAATAATGGCCAATAAAATGAGCAACAAGCCAATGATTGCTAAGGGATGCCGCAAAGCAATACTGCCGATATTGGTGTATGACACGTAGGGGACGTGTTGCCATTTCATGAGGGCGGCCGTTAACCAAGTAAAGGCGGGAACGGCAACGTAACTAATGGCCAAGTTCGTAATGAATACGAGCGTGACGTAACTCCCCCAGTGCTGAAAAAAATGACGGGTTGATTCCCGCCAGAACCGCCAAGCTTGCACAGTTCTCAACTCCTCTCACAAATATGAACTACTTCTACTTTAGCATATTCTAGTGATGGTCGGTGGAGAAAAGTTTGCCGAAAGAATCGTTAAACCTTATGAAAACAAAATCTAGTTATTATGAAAGCAAAATGTTAGCATCGTGATTTAATTCACGTATAGAAAACGGCAGGAAAAAAGTTTGTTAAACTGTATGCGCTTACATCTTAAACGGCCGTAAGCGCTGACTGAATGGTGTTACAAAGCCAATTAATTAATTGTGATTTTTTTAACATAAAAGACTTGCAGATTCCCAAAAACATGTTATGATATATCTCGTGAAGAAGTTAACAAGAGTGTTTTCAAAAAATGGAGGCATAATGATGTTAAAAGACGTGAAAGAGAATTCAAAATCAAAATCAAAAGAAAGCGCTGAAACCGTTGACCAGATGATCGACCGGTTGACAGCCAAGGCCCATGACGCCCTGTGTGCCATGGATGACTTTACCCAAGAACAAGTCGATCACATCGTTCACCAGATGTCGATTGCAGCCTTAGATCAGCATATGGCTTTAGCCAAGGCCGCTTTTAAAGAAACTGGTCGTGGAGTGATGGAAGATAAGGCCGTAAAGAATATGTATGCGAGTGAAGAAATTTGGCACTCTATCAAGCATGACAAAACAGTTGGCATTATTAAGGATGACCATGAACGGCAATTGATTACAGTTGCTGAACCACTGGGAATTTTGGCCGGGGTAACGCCTGTCACGAACCCGACGTCAACCACTATCTTTAAGTCCCTAATTGCGGTTAAGACGCGGAACCCAATCATCTTTGCTTTCCATCCACAAGCCCAACAATCTTCAGTTATGGCTGCTAAAGTGGTTCGTGATGCGGCCATCGCTGCTGGTGCACCAGAAGGGGTTATTCAATGGATTGAAACGCCAAGCTTGGAAGCAACGACAGCCTTAATGAATCACCCAATGGTTGCCAGTGTCTTAGCGACCGGTGGTCCTGGTATGGTGAAGGCCGCTTACTCAACTGGGAAGCCAGCCTTAGGGGTGGGTCCTGGTAACGGTCCAGCTTACATTGAAAAGACGGCGAATATCAAACGGGCCGTTTATGACATTGTCTTATCGAAGACCTTTGATAACGGGATGGTTTGTGCCTCTGAAAACAGTGCGGTCATTGACCATGAAATCTATGATGACGTTAAAAAAGAAATGCAAGACCGTGGCGTTTTCTTCATTAAGAAGAGCGACGAAAAGGCCCTAGCTGACACTATGTTCAAACCAGAGGGTGGCGTTAAAGGCCCAATTCCAGGGATGTCAGCACAAAAGATCGCTGATTTGGCTGGGATCAAGGTTCCTGCTGGTACGAAGGTGTTAGCCGCTGAGATTACCGGAGTCGGACCAAAGTTCCCATTGTCTCAAGAAAAACTATGTCCAATGATTTCAGTTTACAAGGCAACGAGTCAGGAAAATGCCTTCAAGCTTTGTGATGACTTGCTCCACTTCGGTGGTCTCGGTCACACGGCATCTCTTCACACAATGGATGATGCTTTGGCAACGAAGTTTGGGATTGCGATGAAGGCTAGTCGAGTATTGATCAATACCCCATCTGCTATCGGTGGTATCGGGAACCTTTACAATGAAATGGTGCCATCATTGACCTTAGGAACGGGATCATGGGGTAAAAACTCTGTTTCCCATAACGTTTCTTCCTTTGATTTACTGAACATCAAAACGATTGCAAAGCGGCGAAATAATATGCAGTGGATTAAATTACCTCGGGTTTACTTTGAAAAGACATCAGTTCGCTACCTCGATGACATGCCAGGCATCAAGCGGGTATTCTTAGTTACTGACCCAGCCATGGTTGAACTCGGTTACATCGACACCGTGCTGAATGAATTGAAGCGTCAACCAAACGGCATTGAATACTCCTTGTTCTCTGACGTGGAACCTGATCCAACGACGGATACGGTTAACCGTGGGGTTGCTCAAATGCGGATGTTCAAGCCAGATACAATTGTGGCTTTAGGTGGAGGTTCAGCAATGGATGCTGCCAAGAATATGTGGTTATTCTACGAAGATCCAGAAGCCAGCTTCTTTGGCGCTAAGCAGAAATTCTTGGATATCCGGAAACGGGCTTACAAGTTTAACAAGCCGCACAAGGCCCAATTTGTTGCCATTCCAACCACTTCTGGAACGGGTTCAGAAGTCACACCGTTTGCCGTGATTACGGATTCTAAGACTCACGTGAAGTACCCACTGGCTGACTATGCCTTAACGCCAGACGTTGCGATTGTGGATTCCCAATTTATCGAAACGGTCCCTAAGAAGACGGTGGCTTACTCTGGGTTAGACGTTTTAACCCATGCCATTGAATCTTACGTGTCAAACATGGCTTCTGATTACACCCGGCCATGGTCATTACAAGCGATTAAATTAGTGATGGATAACCTGACTAATTCCTACAACGGTGACATTACAGCGCGCGAAGAGATGCACAATGCTTCAACGCTAGCTGGGATGGCGTTTGCCAACGCCTTCTTGGGGATTGATCACTCGATTGCCCACAAGTTGGGTGGCGAATTTGGGTTACCTCATGGATTGGCTATTGCCATTACCTTGCCACACGTTATCCGGTATAACTTCAAGGAACCAACGAAGTTATCCATGTGGCCAAAGTATGATCACTTCAAGGCTGATGAAGACTATGCTCAAATCGCACGTTACTTGGGTCTGCCAGGAACGACTAACGAAGAGCTCAAGGAAGCTCTTGTCAAGAAGATCATTGATCTGGCCCATTCCGTTGATGTGACCTTAAGTCTGAAGGCCAACGGTGTTGACAAAGCTCACTTTGACCAAGCAGTGGACAAGCTAGCTGAGTTAGCCTTTGAGGATCAATGTACAACGGCTAATCCACGCGAACCACTCGTATCTGAATTAAAGCAAATTATGCTTGATGAATACGATGGTAAGAACGTTGAAAAATAAGTAATTGGATAGGTAAAAAGGAATCACGATGGTTTATATCGTGATTCCTTTTTGTTTAGATAGGATTTGCATATATATAGTAGAAACTGGAAAAAGCGAGAGATAAACCAGATGAAAAGTGAAGTAAAAACATTATTTTAAGGCAACCTTTTTCGGGTAAAGTTCTACTTTTTTCGACGGAATTATACGATAAAAAGCGAATTATCATCGAATTATCATTAAATATGACAAGTTTTTTCGCTTTTTAAGTGCAAAATGCACGGAAAAATACCCCTCGTTTTCACCAAAATGGGTAAAAATTGGCCAATAAAAGCGGTTTATGTAACAAACGCGTAACAAATATGACGGATTGTCATACTGTAATATTTTTCTTAACAGTGGCGTAACGAAACCCCAATCTAAATGACATAACCATCAGTTATTCTAATAGCCGTTAAGCAAACAAAGGAGGACATTCATTTCTTATGAATATCAAAAAAGCTTTAGTTACGACTCTTGGAACGGTAGCCGTTGTCGGCGCCGGTATCTTCGCTACTAACGATACGGCTAACGCCGACGTTAAGGTGACGGTCAAGCAGGGGGATTCTGTTTGGTCATTGGCAAATAAGTACGACTCATCTATTAACGCTATTGAAAAGGCTAATAGCTTGAATAACGACTTGATTTACGTTGGTCAAACGCTCAACGTACCTAACAGCACACAAGCTACGACAACGCAAGCTGCTAGTGTTGCTAACAACACATACAGCCACACGACGAGTCAAGTGACGACAAATACGACTACCAGCACAGCATCAGCTTCAACCGGGGTTTCCGGATCAGAAGCTAGTGCTAAAGCATGGATTGCTAACAAGGAATCTAGCGGTTCATACTCAGCTCGTAATGGTCAATACGTCGGCAAGTACCAATTAAGTGCCTCATACTTAAATGGTGATTACTCCGCTGCTAACCAGGAAAAGGTGGCTAACAGCTATGTAAACTCCCGCTATGGTTCTTGGTCAGCCGCTCAGGCGTTCTGGCAATCACATGGCTGGTACTAAACCTAGCTTCTAAACAAAACGTTTAAATTCAAGTAGGCACTATCGGATGCAGGTCCGATAGTGCCTTTTTGCGTACGCTAGATTTGGCGAGTGTTAACCCACAAAGCGTGGTTTTAGATTGATATCTACTCAGATTAAACATTTCGCCAGTTTAGTTGCCACGTTAGACATTAAAAATAAACGAATTGGCAACAGTTATTAAAAAACGTAACGAATTAATTTAAAGCGACTTATCGAACGATTATTGTTGATATATCGGCGCTCTGACCATAATTAAATTTAAAAAACAGTATAAAACATTATCGGGTGTCGTAGAATTATCCATTATGTCACGTTATAATAAAATTGTAATGATTAACAACATGTAACTATGCATGATAAAAAGCACTTAATTAGTCACACTGTTGTATGGATGGCAATGTTCATAAAGGGAGGAATTATCGTGTTTAAGGCGATGAATTCAAAAGAACATTATAAGATGTATAAAAAAGGTAAGCTTTGGATGATCGCGGGGGTATTTACCGCTACTGTTATGATGGGACTCATGGGCGGCCAACCGGCCCAAGCGGCGACGACAACGACATCTGATGCCACTACCACTGAAACAGTGACGCCAGCTAAAGCCACAGCCACTGAACAGTTCTCAGCGGCGGCAACGCCAGCTAGTACGGCTAGCTCAGCAATCACGCCAAATTCAGCAGCAACAAGCGCTGCTCAGTCTGCTACTCAAGCGGCGACTAGTTCTGCTGCACCGGTGATTTCGAAGACGGCCTCAGCTGTGACGCCTGATTCGACGGCTACTAATTCGACGTCCACGCCGGCTAGTGCGGCACCTTCATCTGTAGCGCCAGTATCATCTGCGGCTGCCATCGACGCGACTAAGGTAGCCACACCGGTATCAGCCGCAACGGCACAAGTAAAAGCAGCAACGACTCGCAATGTAGCCAATGCAGCAGCGGTTGCGCCTGTCGCAGCCACTGTCCAGTCAGCGGCGCCAGCAGACGTCACCATTGATCAATGGATGCCTGATACGAACTTACAACAAGTGGTTCTCCATGAACTGGCGAAGACGACTGGCATTACCTCGGCTGATCAGATTACGCAGGCGATGATGGGCAATCTGACAAAACTATATGTGGATACGTCGGCGCAGCAGAACAATAAAGATTATTACTTAGCAACCATGCAAGTCCGGTCGTTGCAAGGACTGGAGTATGCGAAAAATTTAACGGATTTATGGATCTGTCCTAATCTGGATGCTAATCTCAACTGGACTGGCGCCTATATGAAATACGGCAGTATTAGTGATATTAGTGCACTGGCTGGGTTGACCAACTTAACTGAATTAAATTTACAGATGAATCAAATTAGTAACATTTCAGCATTGAAGAACCTCAAACTAAAAGGGGTTTCACTCTCATACAACCAGATTTCTGACCTGTCACCACTCCAGAATTCCAAGGATACGATGTCAACGTCGGCAACGATGGCTTATCAGATTATCAAGTTGCCCACCATTGTGTTGAATGCCAAAACAACTTCCTATACGATGCCATCCTTTATCATTACCAATCTTGATGGCGGTAATGTGCCGATTACACCAGTGCAAACCTCACCTTATTTTGGGATGACTAGCGCCGGAACAGGAACTAATTTGGATGATGCGACGGTCGCTTGGAAAGACCTAGGGCAGTCGGGGTATCTGTTCGTAGATTGGCATGATACGTTGCTGGGCTTACCAGGTTACCCGTTTGACGGTGAAATTGTTCAGCTATATACGCTGAGCGATTCGGTCGGTAACGTTAATGTTAATTTCAAGACGACTAGTGGGCTATCATTGGCGCCGCAAGTGACCTTGAGTGGCAACCTGGGGGATGATTTTGACTTAAATCAATCCGCCACGGTGATGAACGCGGTTCAGAAAATTATGGCGCAAGGTTACGCTTATCAGGGAACAGCCGATGATATGGCCGTGACAGGGGTATACGCCGAAGATCCTACTAACATTACGTTGCTATTTGGCGTGAAGAAGCTTGCGGCAACGTTCAACTTTATTGATGATCAAGGACACACACTGGCTGTGCCGCAAACGATGACGGGAGATTACGGACAAGCTTGGCAGACGCAAGTGCCATCGCTGAAAGGCTACACGTTTAAGCAGGCAACCCAGGATGGGCAACCGTTAACGCTAACAGATGGCCAATTGGCGGGAACTTTAACGGCTGATACGACGATTAATTTGATTTATACCGCTGATACCAAGACGGCAACGGTGCACTACGTTTATGCGGATGGCAGTGAAGCTGCCCCAAGTCAAACGGTCAGTGGCAAGTATGGTGATACTATCGCCTTCCCAACAAGTCCGGTGATTAAGGGTTATACGGCAAGCGAATTAACGCCAGCGAAGTATGGTGATGAAAACACCTTTACGGTGACTTATACCGCTGATACCAAGACGGCAACGGTACATTACGTTTATGCGGATGGCAGTGAAGCCGCCCCGAGTCAAACGATTAGTGGCAAATATGGTGATACTATCGCCTTCCCAACAAGTCCGGTGATTAAGGGCTACACGGCAAGTAAGTTGCCAACGTCAGTGTTTGGTGACGACGTGGCTGCCAATACCTTTACCGTCACCTACACCAAAGATGCGGTGACACCACCAACCCCTACGCAACAGGTTACCGTGACGGTTCATTACCAAGATCCGGATGGCAAGGCAGTAGCATCGGACTTCGTCTTTAGGAAGCAAGTCGGCGATCGTTACACGACCAGTCCCGCCGATGTAAAGAATTATCGGCTACAGGCCACACCGGCAAATGCCTCGGGAGTAGTGGGTGATCAAAATATTGTGGTAACCTATGTCTATGTCCAACAGAGTGGTGACGGGGATCAAGTAACCCCTGATCAACCAGGGACGACGACTCCCACTAAGCCGGTTAAACCGACTAAGCCAACACAACCAGCCAAGCAGCCGACTGTGAATAAGACGGGTGGGCAAGCCGATCAGGTTCGGGTAGGTACGCGAGTCAAACCACAGGCCACCGTTCAAAACGGTGCAACGCAACCAGCAGTTTCGGCCAAGGCCACGACCACGCCAGCCGGGATGTCAGACCCAACCCAGACAACGTTGAAGACTTTACCACAGACGGGGGAGCAAGCAACTTCTCCGTGGTGGGGGATCGTTCTTCTAGGTAGTCTATTGGGATTAGCAGGGTTCCGGCGCGAAAAACGACATTAACTTGCAGGCGACAGAACGAGTTATTTATGAATAAAATCAAAAATGAGCAGACCAATTCGGCGACGAGTTGATCTGTTTTTTTGATGGTCGAAGTAGTTGGGCAGCGAGTTATGACGGTAAAACTGCTGGATTGCACCAATAAATATGGGGGAAAAGTACTTTTTTTAAAAATAGCACAGGCCTTAAATGGGATGAGACCGCTTTATTTGACACATGACCGCAATTAATCGCGGCTAAAGCGGGTTAATGTGTCAAGTTGGTTAACCACATTACGGATTGTCATTTTCGGCCGATTTTCTTAATCTGCGTGTAACTCACTAACAATCCCGATGTAACCTTCACGGGTTATGATGGGTCTCGTTAAGTAATTGCAAGACAGTTTCACCCAAACAAAAGGAGGACATTCATTTTTATGAATATCAAAAAAGTTTTAGTTTCTACTTTAGGTACCGCCGCAGTATTAGGCGCTGGGTTATTTGCCAGCACCACTTCCGCTAACGCCGACGTCCGGGTAACGGTGAAATCGGGAGACACGGTGGCCAAGATTGCCAACCAATATAATTCAAGTGTTTCTGCCATTGAAACGGCCAACAGTTTAAAGAATGTTAATTTAATCTACGTCGGTGAAAGCCTGTCAGTGCCGAATAGCACGACCGCAGCTAGCACCACTGCTGCAACCACGGCGACGACGCAAAGCCAAAGCACGACGCCAGCTCAGTCGACAACTACGACTAGCAACAGCGCCAACACAGCAACAAACTATAGTGGCACAGCAAGCCATACAACGGCTACTACGGGAACAACGAGCACTAACACGGCAGCAACAACGTCAACATCTGGCTCGACATCTTCCGCTAAGTCATGGATTGCTAACAAGGAATCTGGTGGTTCTTACACCGCGTCTAACGGGAACTACTATGGGAAGTACCAACTGACGAAGTCCCTGCTAAACGGTGACTACTCAGCTGCCAACCAAGAAAAGGTTGCTAATTCTTACGTTAGCTCACGGTATGGTTCATGGGCCGCTGCCAAGTCTTTCTGGCAAGCAAATGGCTGGTACTAAAACTAGTTAAGACGTTCACCTAAAAAAAATACACGGAAACGACGGTTTAGTTCAAATGAGCTAACCGTCGTTTTGACGTGGAAAACCCCTGATAAAATAGGATTTGTACACCATACTGCAAAAAATGGGGTCGTTCGTTACACGTTTGTAACATGCGGACAATCCACCTGTAACTTGGAAAGGTTATGATATTCTTAACAATTCGCTGGGAGGGAACCTGATTTTGAAACTCAAGACAATTTTTATGTTAATCGTCATGGTCGTTTCGATGGCTCTGCCCAGCGTGACGTCTGTGGTTACGCCGGCAACGACGGCTAAGGCCAGTGTGACGTACGTTTGCAACCTATCTAAGAAAGAAAAGCGTGCGAAGGCTTGGATTGCCCGGAAAGAATCCGGTGGTAATTACCGCGCACGAAATGGTCGCTATTATGGTAAGTATCAACTAACGATCTCGATGCTTCATGGTGACTACAGTAAAGCAAATCAAGAAAAGACGGCTGACCGGTATGCCCACAGTCGTTATGGCACTTGGACTCAGGCCAAACATCATTGGTTGGGCTACGGGTGGTTTTAATAAAAAAAGGAGTGATTTCCAGGTAATTGGAAATCGCTCCTTTTTTTGGCTGTTGATGATACATTAGAAGGGTTACTGATGGCGGTAACTCATTACAGAGGCCCCACCCCTTATTAAATAGGCTGCCACTAAACCCCTAGCGGCTGACGTTTCATCTCTAAGTGAAATTTCAAAATGATGAGTAGATTGAACCCAATGGTCATACTAATCATTGCCAGCCAAGCAGCTGGCGTAGCGGTGTTGGTCGAGATAACGGCAGCCTTACTTCCCCGTTCCCCAATAGCCCAGCGTGGTCGTCGATAAGTGCGATCGGCATCATACATAACGACTAGCATCATTTTATGTTGCTTGAGAAATTGCCATTCACTTTTTAACATCATACGCCCCCCTTTTGGCTGAACAGCCTGTTGATTGAACGCCTACAGAGTACCTGCAAAATTGCGGCCGAGCAATCGTCAATTTTAGTGGAAGTGTTGGGTAGAAATGGCGGGTTTCAAGCGCGGTCTGCGCTTGGGGTGAGTCAGTTAGGAAACTAGCAGCTTAACACAAACCGACTAGTTGTTGATTGACAGGTGCCGAAAAAAGATTTCTAATGTGGGCAGTAAAAGGAAGCAATTGTGGAGGTGGCATTATGGAAGCAGACGCGCAACGACTACAAACGGAAATAAAACTGCAACGGGCGTTTATCAAATTGGTTGGGGAGCAAGGCTTTGAGCGGGTAACCGTGCGGCAATTGACAACGGAAGCGCAGATTAATCGCGGGACGTTTTATCTCCACTATTTAGACAAGTTCGATTTACTAACGCGGTACGAAAATGATTTGGTCAATCAAGTTCACTTGATCTTCCAGCAGTATCCGAAGCCCACCGCCACCCAGGCAGGCGCAAAGGATGCCTTTAGTCAGCTATTCCGCTACCTGTATCGCCAGTGGCAATTGGCCGTAATCCTATTGGAAAGTCCCGCGTCACAGCTGACTAAGCGCATTAAACCGCTAATTCTTGAGGTGATCGGTCAACCCAAGACAACGCTGATTCCCGCTGACTATGCCCGTGAGCTGGTCGCCCAGGGCGTTTTGGACTTTATTCGCTTCTGGTTAACGCAGACGCCGGTTCAGTCGCCACAGCAGGCATATACCATTTTCACCCGTAGTCGAGAATTATCACCAGCCCAGTTGTTGAATTAGGGTTGGCTGGGCCAGAAGCTAAGAACCTAACTTGACTTTATTTTCATTTCCTCTAAGCTAAACTTATCATGTTAACGTTTTCTTTGCGATGAACATGGTGTTTATCGCTAAATTAATTTGGAGGCAATGAAGATGGCATTTCAGATGGTCACGCAGTATGCTCATAGTCCGGAAGATATTGATCATTACAATACGGATGAATTACGACAGCAGTTTTTAATGGCAGAAATATTTGTACCAGGTGATATCCGCCTGACATATACGTACAACGACCGTATGATTTTTGGTGGAGTAACCCCAACGACAACGCCTTTGGAAATCAAGCTTGATCAGCAACTAGGTGTGGATTATTTCTTGCAACGCCGTGAACTGGGATTCATTAATATCGGGGGTGCCGGCACGGTGACGATTGATGGTACGACCAGTGATGTGGCACCGCATGATGGCTACTATATTAGTATGGGGACCCAATCAGTGCTCTTTGCCTCAACGGATGCCCAACACCCCGCCAAGTTTTACGTGGTGTCGACGCCTACGCATCGGGCTTATCCTAGCAAGCAGTTGGCTTTTAAGGATACGCTGGCAATGCCGATGGGTGACCAAGCACATATGAATAAGCGGACCATTTATAAGTACATTGATGCCTCAACTATGGCGACTTGTCAGTTGCAAATGGGCTACACGGTCTTGGCGCCGGGGAATTCTTGGAATACCATGCCGGCCCATACGCATGCCCGGCGAATGGAAACCTACCTATATACTGAGTTTGGTGATCCTAATACGCGGGTGGCGCACTTCTTGGGGACTCCCGAGAATACCAAGCACATCTGGTTGGAGCCGGATCAGGCGGTTGTTAATCCCAGTTATTCCATTCACTGCGGGGTTGGGACGACCAACTATGCCTTCATTTGGGCAATGTGTGGTGAGAACCAGACTTACGATGATATGGATGCCGTGGATATGCACGACTTACGTTAGAAATTAGGTGATGAGAGATGACAACCAGTATGTCTGGTGCTGAAGTGGTGACGATTGGTGAACCACTAGCCGTATTTGCCGCAACTGAGCCGAATGTGTCGCTAGTAGCGGCCCAACGTTTTCAAAAGTTTGTTGCCGGAGCAGAATTGAATGTGGCCGTGGGGTTAGCCCGATTGGGTCATTCGGTGAGTTACGTGTCGGCCGTGGGTCAAGATCCATTGGGTCAATTTATCTTGGATCAACTCCAAGCAGCACACGTTGATCATCAACATGTTCAAGTGAGTGCCGATTATTGGACTGGTTTTTACTTAAAACAACGGGTAACCCAAGGCGATCCGGCTACCTATTATTATCGTAAAAATTCGGCAGCGGCCAATCTTGATCCGCAGGTGCTGGCGTCGCTCGATTTGACTCACGTGAAGTTGGGCCATCTTTCTGGAATTTTTGCCGCGTTGTCAACTAATGATCAGGCCATTTATCGGGAGCTGAACCGGCGCTTGTTAGCGGTCGGGGCGACCGTGGTCTTTGACCCAAATCTCCGACCAACGCTGTGGCCGAGTCGTGCCGAGATGTGCCGAGTCACCAATCAGTTGGCTCGTGACGCGCAGATCGTGTTACCGGGATTAAATGAAGGAACCATTTTGACCGGAGAAGCAGATCCCGTTGCCATTGCGGATTTTTACCTGCAACAAAGTACCGTGACGCAGGTGGTCATTGTTAAATTGGGGGCTGCGGGAGCATTGTTGAAAGTCCGGGGGCAGGCGGCCCAGCGGGTTCCCGGGGTGCACGTGGATTCAGTCGTGGATACCGTCGGTGCCGGTGATGGGTTTGCTGTGGGCTTGATTAGTGGCCTGCTGGCGGGGGTACCGATAACCGCCGCGGTTCAACGGGCCTGTGCTATTGGGGCGTTAGCCGTTACGACGCCGGGCGATAATGACGGCTACCCGACGTCGGCCCAGTTAACCCGTTTTTATCGTGAGCATCACCTTGAAGCGTGACTATCAGCCTGTCGCAACGTTGTCGTTGCCGGCAGGTTTTTTAATAAGTTGAACTTATCATTGAAAACGGTTACATTTTTCTTTAGACTGGAAAGTAATTGATAATAGATTGGGAGGAGTATCATGGGAAAAACATTAGCTATCAACGCCGGGAGTTCAACACTGAAATGGAAACTATTTGCCATGCCAGAAGAAACGGTCATTGCCTCAGGGATGGTCGATCGCTTGAATTTACCGGGGTCCATCTTCAAAGTTAAATTAGCGGACGGGCAAAAGTTCACGGAAACGCAAGATAAGATTACGAATAAACTGGCTGCGGCAATGGTATTGACCCGACTGAAATCTTACGGGATTGTCCAGCACTTGAGTGAAATTACGGGAGTGGGCCACCGCGTTGTCGCCGGGGGTGAGGTGTTCAAGGATTCAGCCGTCATCACGCCCACCGTACTGAAGCAAATTAAGGAATTGAAGGACTATGCGCCGTTACATAACCCAGTGCAGGCCTATTACATTGATGTATTCCAGCAATTACTGCCAGAAGCGCAGCAGGTCGCCGTCTTTGATACGTCGCTGTATACACAAATGCCGGCCATGAACTACTTGTATAGCCTGCCGTATGCCTATTACGAGAAGTTTGGGGCCCGAAAGTACGGGGCCCACGGGACTAGTCATCGTTATGTGGCGAAGCGGACGGCTGAACTCTTGGGCCAGCCGTTAGAGGCGTTAAAATTAATCACGCTGCATTTGGGGTCGGGGTCATCGATTACTGCCTTCGATCATGGTCAAGCATTGGATACCTCAATGGGCTTTACCCCATTAGCCGGTGTGATGATGGGGACTCGTTCGGGGGATGTTGATCCGTCGTTAGTCGCCTATCTAGCAGAAAAATTACAGAAGACGATGCCAGAAATGATCGATATTTTGAATCACCAGTCAGGACTCTTGGGTATCTCGGAATTGTCTCCTGACCAACGGGATTTGGAAGACACCCAAGCTGACCGGCCAAAATCTAAGCTGGCTTTAGACATGTTTGTTAACCGGGTCGTGCGTTACGTCGGTAGCTACGTGGCTGAACTGGGTGGTGTGGACGCGATTGCCTTTACAGCTGGATCTGGTGAGAACGGCATTGCGATGCGACAAGACATTGCGGACCAGTTGGCGGGACTCAATATTGCGATTGACCCGGCCAAAAATGATTTCCGGGGTGAGGAACGGGTGATTAGTCCGGATGGCGCGGCCGTTAAGGTCTTAGTCGTTCCGACCAATGAGGAATTGATGATTGTTCGCGATGTGGCGCGACTTACCCATTAAACTAGATAACTGGACCAATCGTGCCAGTGAGTGGTGATTGGCCCGGTTGTTTATTGGGGAACCGAAGCCTTAAAGGCAAAATCCCCCAATCTACAGTAACAGAGCTAGGTTAGTAAAAGCTTAATGGCTAATTTTAACTATTTTTTGTAGACAATGTCGATTACGTAAAAATCATGCCAGTTTGTCATGAAAATCGGATTACCTTAACCAAGCAGTAACGTTAAACTAATCGATTTGAGATATGGGCGTTGTAAGCTAGGGTCAATCAAAAGGAGGAACGATTTAATGATAAAAAAAGTGATTTTAACGACCGTGAGTGCGGCGGCAGTCTTGGCAGCCGGTATCGGTTTTTCTAACGTAACTGCCAATGCCGCGACGGTCCAAGTACCGGCACAAAGCTATCATTATCAACCTCAAACAGCCACCAATGGCACAGCGCCGACAACAAAGACCAATCAAACAGTCGCAACGACGACAACTAACAGTACCACTAACACTACTACAACGAGTCAGGCAACCGGGGCGACGATTACGGAAGCCGCCTTTGAATCCCAAGGGGTCGTTTATTTGAATGGAAATAAATGGACTTATTATTCAGGTAGCACAACCGCCGATGGCACTAATATCAGTGCCAATGGGTTAGATTCAAATGGCTACCGGGTCGTGGCAGCACCGGCAAGCGTTGCCTTTGGCACAAAAATTATGACGCCATTAGGAATGGGGGTTGTGCATGACCGCGGGACGGCCATCACCGGCAACCATTACGATGTCGTCATTCAATAGATTAGAAAGCGCACCCCGAGACAACTGTCTAAGGGTGCGCTTTTTATCGTGGTTAACGGAGCTGGAGATCTCGCCGGTGGTAGCCCAGCCAGCCCAGGAATAAGACTAGGACACTCAAAGCCACCATCCAACTAAATGTGGTCCAATTGACCGCATGAACGGGAACGCGGGGCATCCACCCGGTAGGCGCCAAGCGTTGGACCCAAGTCGGTAATTGGAGGAGACCACCCATGTAGACCGCGATAAAGCCTAGTGCGAGGTAGCCCCAACTGAGTGCCTTAATGCGCGGCACCCAGCCGACTAAACCCACTCCCAGCGCCAAAAATACCCAGATCATGGGGAGTTGAGCAGCGATGGTTTGCCAAAATTCGGCGGTGCTAATGCCATCTTGAACATGGTCAAGGCTAGCATTTCCAGTCACAATAACACCGGCGAGGCCACCAATGTAAGCCACGGTGCTCAAGCCCAAGGCACTGCTAACGTAACTGACCAACAGGCGCGAACGACTGAGTGGTCGTGCATACAGGGCCTCCAACCAGCCATGCGTTTCGTCCGTATGCAGTTCTAAAACTAACTGTAGACCGGGTATAACGGCCACACTAGCCATGACAATAGCTAGCAGACTAGTGAAATTCAGTAGAATTTGATGATTGGCATCGTGAACCATTGCTCGGCCGAAGACTTGTTGCATGGTGGGATTGGTTTTTAAAATGTTACCGATTGTGTTAAAGACGGTACCATATGCCACCCCAAAGAGGGTAATTCCCAATAACCAGCCAATAAAAATATTGCGTTGTTGGCGCCAGATGAGGGAGAGCGGACCCCGTAACAACGGAGAAGCCGTTCGACGTCCCGGTCGAGTGGTCAAAGCGCCAGAACCTAAGTCCCGGTGTGCATTGGCAAAAATCGTACATCCCAAAATCACGAACGTTAAAAGCAAGCTGAGACCCACGGGTGTCCAATTGGGATGCTGGTAAGGACTGAGTTTTTCAATCCAACCAAGTGGTGACCACCAAGTGGACTGGGGGTGCTGAACGTCAGTGATCATCCGAGCCAAGTAACTGATTCCAAACAGGGCATAGGCGAGACCAGTGGCACTAGCGGCATGGTCGGTCAACTGGGCAGTTAACACCCCCACAGTGCCAAATAGCAGACCAGTTGTCCCGAGTCCTAAGCCAATCAGCCAGTTCCCACTGGTGGTCGCTCCGGGCATGTGGGTCAGTTGGAGCCCTAGACCGTATAGAACGCTGAGTCCACCATTGATAATGACCAGTTCTCCCATTGCCGCAGCTAGTGGGGCTAGTGCCCCGACAGTATGGGCGCGAATAAGTTCGGTCATGCCTTGATCTTCATCGCTACGGGTGGCGTGGATACTTAGCGTCAGGTTCATGATTACTTGGATTAGGGCCATGAACAATAACATTTCGTTAGCAAAAATTTCGGCAGTGGTGACGCGGCCAGTGAAACGAAAGGCGCCAAACATCGCGACAATTCCGGGACTAGCCAACGTTTGGCGAATCGCCGCAATCTCGTGAGGGGTGCCGTAGATACCGTCAAATTTAGCCGCAACACTGGCCATGAGGGCAGCCAGTACCACAATCCAAATGACGATTCGCCAGCGATCACGCCGGCAGTTCAAACGGAGTAATAAACCAGTTTTATGGTATTGAGACATTGTGATCACTCCTTTGCGTAGTAGTGCATGAAGAGATCTTCAAGGGTTGGTGGCGTGCTTTGGAGCGCCGCAATGTGATGTTCAGCTAATGTGGTCATCGTGGCGGCTAAGCTATCGGCATCAACTGAAAATTGCCACTCGCGTGCGGCGTGTCCGGGCGTAACGGCATGTAAACCGGGAAGGGTGGTGACATCGAAGTCATCGCCCAACGTGACGGCTACTGTGGTCCGCGTTAGGTGACGCATTGCAGCGAGACTACCGGTTTCAATGATTTGACCCTCACGAATAATCCCAATGCGATCACACATGCGTTCCACTTCTGACAGAATATGACTGGATAATAGCACTGCCTTTCCCCGTTTTTTAAGCGCCAGTACTGCTGCTTGAAAAAGCCGCTCGTTAAGTGGGTCTAGCCCTGAAGTTGGCTCATCAAAGATGTAGAAGTCAGCCTCCTGGGAGAGCGCGGCAATGAGGGCCACCTTTTGGCGATTACCTTTGGAATAGGTCCGGGCCTTCTTGGTGGGATCTAATCCAAATTGGTGAATCAGGGTATCCGTTTGAGTCGTGTGGGCTTGGTCGTTCATTCGGAGCAGCAGGTCGATGATCTCGCCGCCAGTTAGGTTAGGCCAGAGATAGACATCGCCGGGAACGTAAGCCAATCGCTGATGAATCTGAACACTATCCTGCCAGACGGGCCGACCGAAGAGAGTGGCGGTACCACCACTGGCCCGAATGAGCCCAAGTAAGATGCGAATCGTCGTGGATTTACCAGCACCGTTAGGGCCGATAAAACCAAAGACTTCACCGGGATAGACGTCAAAGGTGACGTCCTTTAAGGCACGAAAATGGCCAAAGTTTTTTTGCAAATGCTGTAGGTGCAAGAGTGGTGTGGTGCTCATGAGTCATTCCCCCTAACGAGTCTGAAATCGATTACATCGTAAGCTTATCGCTAAGGGAAGTCAATGTGAACGCCCTTTATGGAACGGTGACTAAATTTTGCTCAGTGGTATGCTAAAATAGAGGCAGACGTTAGGGCGAACCGGTAGCCCTGGCAAGGAGGAAAACGGATGACAACGACAGTTTTAGCAGCAGTGCGGCAATTTTCACAAGCCAAAATGGGGGATGATGAGACGGGCCACGGATTCGACCATATTCAACGGGTCGTGGGGTTGGCGGATCGTTTGGTACAGGCCTACCCGCAAGCCGATCGGGTTTTAACACTGACGGCCGCTTATTTACACGATGTGATTGACGAAAAATTGGTCACAGATACTGTCGCGGCCAGTGACGAGGTGCGGCAGTTCTTGAACCAACAAGGGTTAACCGCTGAACAGGTAGCCACGGTCTTCTTGATTATGGATAATATGTCATACCATAAGACACTGGATGGTACAGCCAAGCCACTGCCATTAGAAGGCCAAATTGTGCAAGATGCAGATCGCTTAGATGCGATTGGGGCAATCGGCATTGCACGAGCCATTTACTTTGGCGGTCACTTTGGTGAGAAAATTTATGATCCGGCGGTAGAACCGCGGACAGCCATGACTCACGCGGAGTATCGCAATCTTAATCATGAAACTATCATCAACCACTTTTATGAAAAACTGCTGACGCTAAAGGACTTGATGAATACGACAGCCGCTAAAAAATTGGCTGAACACCGCCAACAAGTCATGCTTGATTTCTTGGCAGAGTATAAAGCAGAATGGAACGCAGAGGCTTAGGCCCCTGTTTTTTTATGGCTTAAGTAGACCACGCTTGCTAATAAATCGGCAAATGAAGCCACAATAAATCAGGGAGATCAACCAGGCTAATGGATTGGCGTAGCAAATAGCGACGAAGCCAAGTGGCGTCAGGGCTAATAGACTAGCGACCAGCCGGCCGGCCAATTCACCAAATCCGGAGACGATAGCATAAAAGCTGTGGCCCCAGCCTTGAATGGTATTCCGAAAGATCATTAGTAAACCATGCACTGGGAAGAAGAAGGCAATGATGGTGAGATATTGTAGGGCACTTGCGGTGGTGGTAGGTGACCCGTTACCTAAAATAGCAGTGACTAAGGCCCGTCGACTGAACCATAAGATGCCAAAGGCGCCAAATGAATAGATGATTTGGATGAGACAACCATTTAAGATGCCCCGCTTAATCCGATCCCGATTCCGGGCACCGAAGTTTTGGGCTTGATAGGTGGCCATCGCTGCGCCCACACTTTCCATGGGGAGCGTGAACAATTGACGAATCTTATCAGCGGCCGATTGTGCTGCCATGATAGCTGAGCCTAGTTGGTTGATGGCATCTTGCATGATAATGGCCCCGATGGCGGATACTGAATATTCGAACCCCATTGGTAGGCCAATGGCACACATGCGTTTGAGCTTGGCCCAGGAAATCCGCCAATCAGACGACGTTAGTTTTAATTGATTCTGGCCCCAAAAGAAGCGCGAGAGGTTCAGTAACCCGCCGATAAACTCACTGATTACCGTTGCCCAAGCAGCGCCAGCGATGCCTAAATGAAACTGACAAATGAACAGTAAATCTAAAACAACGTTCACAATCAGTGAAAATACGAGGAAGTGCAACGGGTGAATTGCGTCACCAAAAGCGCGTAGGGCCGCTGCCGAATAATTAAATAAGATATTGGCGGGGATGCCGATGAAGGAAATTAGTGTAAAGGTTTCGGCCATTGCTAGGATGTTATTGGGCGTGTTCAGCCATTGAAGGAAGTAGTTGGTGCCTAAAATCATCAGTGGCGTCAGCAGGAGGCATAGCCCACCGCTTAACCACACCCCGTTGGTAAAATAAGACCGGGTGGTGGTGGCCGTTTTGGCGCCCACGCTTTGAGACAGGGGGATGCTAAATCCAATGCAACTGCCTTGAACGAATCCTAGAATTAGAAAGCTAAGGGGATAGTAGGCCCCCACTGCGGCCACCGCATCAATGCCAATCAGTCGGCCGACAATCAGCGTATCAATGAAGTTATAGAGTTGTTGGAAGAGGTGACCCGCCAATTAAGGGCAACGAAAATAAAAGTAAGCGTCGCAGGGGACTACCAGTCGTTAGATCTAATTGATTCATGCCATCACTCCTTGAATACAGGATAGTAATAATGGGGAACCACCGTCATACACCGGTAGTTCCCCATTATTCATTGAAAAATTTTAGTCGGTTGCGCCTTACTTTTGGTCAAAGAAACCAAAATAATCGTGGGCGTTATTATACGAAATATCTTCGACAATCTTGCCAAGATAAGCGTCATCGTCTGGAACCTGACCGCGAACCACCCATTCACCGATCAGATCACAGAGAACCCGACGGAAGTATTCGTGCCGTGGATAGGAAAGGAAGCTCCGCGAATCGGTTAGCATCCCCACGAAGTTTGGCAAGAGACTTTGTTGCGCCATGATTCGTAGTTGGTCATGCATGCCTTCGCGGGTGTCGTTGAACCACCAAGCACAGCCCAACTGCATCTTTTGAGTGACGCCACCTTGGAAGCTTTGCATCCCCGTTGCTAATTCGAGCCAATCATTCGGGTTGGTTGAGAAGAAGATCGTTTTAGGAATATTATTTTCCTCAGCCATATCACTCATTAATTGCATCAGTTCACCGGCAATGCCTGGTTGTGAACCCATGGAATCGAAACCGGCATCGGCACCTAATTTGCGGAACATAGGACCATTTGCATTGCGCAAAACATTGACGTGGAATTGCATGGTCCAGCCAAATTGCTTATTCAAGCGCATTAGGGCTTCTAGTAGGGCCGTTTGGTATCCGTCGATGTCGGCCGCACTGAGGTTTTGATTGTCTTGACGGGCTTTATCAATGATCTGGTTCAATTCAGGCTTGGAAGCCTTCCGGAAGTGATACGTGTTGAGACCATGATCGGAGAGGTGACCGCCTAATGAGTTGAAGAAGTCAAAGCGCTGGGCCAAAGCGGCAACCAAGGAATCAAAATCAGTAATCGTGACACCAGAGACGTCACTTAACTGGCGCAGGTAAGCGTCGTAGTCCCCTTGATTAATCCGTAGGGCGTTATCCGGCCGCATTGCTGGCAAGACTTTGAAACCGTTAGTTGCTTCTTCTTGCTTGAGCAGTTGGTGATAATGCAAATCAGAAGCAGGATCATCAGTCGTGCAGACGACTTTAACGTTAGACTTTTTGATTAAATTCCGTGGCTTGAAGTCGTCAGTCTTTAACAACGCATTGGCTTTTTCCCAAATGGCCGGAGCATTTTTGGTGGTAAAAGGTTCATCGATGCCAAAGAAGCGCTTCAGTTCCAAATGGGTCCATTCATATAGAGGATTGCCAATGGCTTTTTCAATCGTGCCCGCCCAAGCTAGAAACTTGTCATATTCATCGCCATCACCGGTGATGAGGTCTTCAGGGACCCCGTTGGCCCGTTCCAATCGCCACTTGTAGTGGTCGCCCAAACTACCATCGTTTAACCAGATACGGGTGATGTTTGGGTAATTCTTGTTTTCGTAAATGTCTTTTGGTTCTAGGTGACAGTGGTAATCAATGATCGGCATTTTTTCGGCGTGTTCGTGGTAGAGCCGTTTGGCAGGCTCATTGGTTAATAGAAAATCTTCGTTTAATAATGTCATGATAAAATTCCTCTTTCTATGACAGATGGTTTTGATAAATTAAACGCTTTCATTTGTTAGATGGTCAGGCGCTTATTTATTTTCTTCAGCGGCATTTTCTGCGTGAATTTCAGCTAATTTAGCAGCATTGGCATTAACGCGCTTCTTGCTCAGTGGGTAGAAGACCAATAGGATCAAGCCGGCTAAGAAGAGGCAGACCGTTGGGACACCAGTTGCTAACGTGTAGATATGGTTAATAACGGTGGTCGTTTGATCAGCGCCACCACCAGTGGAGGACTTGTAACCGATGAAGGTCAACATGAAACCACCGAAACCACCGGCGATTGCTTGGGCAACTTTACGGGCAAATGAGTTAACCCCGTAAACGATACCGTCTTCACGGACACCCGTTAAGACTTCATGGTTATCAATAACATCGGTAATAAAGGCCCAAACCATTAAGTTGAAGACCCCGGCACCTAAGGAACCAAAGAATAACATAACCAAGTAGAACAGGGAGCTTTGGGTGTGGACGATCATTAAAGTTCCATAAATGGCAGCTCCAATAAATAAGGCCACAATCGAACATTCTTTCCGGCCAAAAGTCCGGGTCATCCAGGTACTGAATGGCGCAAGTAAAATAACCGTAGCAAAGTTGAAGATCAAAGCAATCCCTAAGGCTTTGGTATCCTTAAAGTAGTCATTAAACAGGTAAGTCAGTAGCGTTCCTGAGAGGTTTTGGTTGATGACGATTAAAATATCCACGACAACTAAAACAACCAGTGCCCGGTTCTCAAACATCCCTTTAACAACGCTAGCTAAAGGTACATTTTCGGACTTTTCAGTTCGTACCCGTTCGGTAGTCAGTGCGGTGGTCAGCGTGTAGCAGGCCCAGGCAATCAGGGCACAGCCAACCACAACCCAGAAGAAGCGGCTGCCAGAAATCTTTTGTGAGGCGCCGATATAGATGAACATTGGGACAATATAGCTGGTTAAGGCACTACCAACAGCGGAACCAATGGCCCGGAATGTTGACAGTGAGGTTTTATCGTTAGGATCACCACTAATGGCAGAGGCCATTGAACCATAAGGGATATTGACGGAGGAGTAGAAAATTCCCCAACCCAAGTACGTGATGAAGACGTAGACGAGTCGTGCTGGCAAAGCCCAGTCCTTAACAATCGGCACGAAGGTTAGAATAAAGGCAATGAGTAAGGGATACTTCATGCGATTAATCCATGGCTTGAAGCGCCCACTCTTATGTAGCTTACTGTTGTCGACTAACCGGCCAACCGTGATATCGGCAAAGGCATCGACGAAGCGGGCGGTTAAGAAGAGGATCCCTACTTGGGCCCCCGTTAACCCTAAAACGTTGGTGTAGAAAATCATTAAGAAGGAATTGATGATGTTGAAGGAGAAGTTATTCCCAATATCACCAAACATGTAGCCAATTCGGTCTTTAATATTGAAAGGCGCAGCAGCCACAGTGATGGTTTTTTGTGTTTTTTCCAATGTCTGACACTTCCTAAAATATAAATTATGATGAGGGTACAGGTTGTTAGATAAAAGCAAAATACGGTTAGACGTTTAACTCATAGGCAAATCTCCTTCAAAACTGATATATAAGCTATCCACAGAATAGCACGTTCAGAAACCGCTTTCAAGGATAAATGACAAAAATCACGAAGTGAAATAAAATTGGCTTTATTTAAAAAAATGGTTAACCAATCCCGTTATATTAACGTTTATACTTTAATCGATAGTGACCTTTAATTATTAAAAAGATGGTTGACAGCGCTTCCAAAAGATTTTAAAGTATCACTAGAGACACATTTCTGATATACCACCTAACCTGCTTTGGAGGCGCATTATGAAAGTTAGCTCAAAATTGCTGAGTATCACCAACCATCATGAGTATCTTGATTTAGTTACAGACGGCGCAAAGTTTAGAATTTACTTACTAGATGAGAATATTATTCGCATCCGGGGAACGTTTGATGATGACTTCGCGCCAGAAGAGTCCTACGCACTGGTTAAGACGGCGTGGTCGGATGCAACCGATGACCTAATCGTTGACGAGCGGCAACGGGTAACCCCGATTGCGGTTGAATTGACGGAAACGGCTGACGGTTATACGGTGTCAAACGGTCGCTACACGTTGGAAATTCATGCAGAGCCTTTCTATTTTGAAATTAAAGATCAAAATGGTGTGACGGTGCATAAGGATCTCGTGAAACGGTCCTTTGTCCAGGATGATTTAGGTCGTCGTTTCCACTACAGTGCCATGGGCGATCACGATAAGTTTTACGGATTTGGTGAGAAGTCCGGCAAACTTAATAAATTTAAACGGCGTATGCGCATGCACAACACGGATTCTTTAGGTTGGAATGCCGCTAAGTCAGATCCGTTGTATAAAATGATTCCCTTCTATATTGATTTCAACACGACGACTAATATCGCGAGTGGCTTGTACTACAACAACACGCACGACTCGGTCTTTGATATGGACTGTGAACACAGTAACTACTGGTTACGTTACAGTTATTTCCAGTGTGATGGTGGCGATCTAGATGTCTTCTTCATTGGTGGCCCTACCATTAAGCAAGTGGTCGAGCACTATACGGATTTGACGGGAAAATCAGCCATGATGCCATTGCCATCGCTGGGCTATATGGGCTCAACCATGTTTTACACGGAACTGGATCAGGATGCCGATCAAGCCATCCTGGACTTTATCGATACGTGTAAGAAAAACGGGATTCCGTGTGATGGCTTCTTCCTATCTTCGGGGTATACCTCGGGCAAGGATGGCAAACGGTACGTCTTTAATTGGAATAAGAAACGTTTCCCTGATCCACAAAAATTTGTGGCGGAACTCAAGAAGCGCGGCGCACTGTTAGCTCCCAATATTAAACCAGGGATGCTGGTGACTCACCCATTAGCCGATGAGTTTATGGAAAAGGATGCTTACATCAAGACGCCCGATGGTCAAGGGAGCCAAGTCGACCAGTATTGGGGTGGCGATGCCCACTTTGTTGACTTTACCAATCCCCATGGTCGGGATGCTTGGGAGCAAAAAATGACGGAGGCCTTGCTATCAATTGGCATTACCTCGATTTGGAATGATAATAACGAGTATGAAATCAATGATACGCAGGCCGTAGTGGATGCCGAAGGACAAAAGAGCACGATTGGTGCGCTAAAGCCGATTATGCCGACGATGATGGCTAAGGCAGCTAAGGATGCCATTAATCGTTATGACGCAACGGTTCGCCCGTATCTAGTCAACCGAGCAGGATTTGCCGGCATTCAACGGTATGCCCAAACGTGGGCTGGTGATAACTACACGAGCTGGACGAATGTGAAATATAATATTCCCACTATTCTAGGCATGGGGTTGTCAGGAGTGGCGAACCAGGGTTGTGACATTGGTGGGTTCGATGGCCCGCTACCTGAACCAGAACTCTTTGTTCGGTGGGTTCAAAATGGTATTTTCCAGCCAAGATTCTCCATTCACTCTTGCAACAATGATAATACGGTCACAGAACCCTGGACGTATCCGGCTTACACCAAGTACATCAGGGCAGCAATTCAGTTGCGGTATTCTTTGGTGCCGTACCTGTACTCACTGCTGTATGAAGCCTCAACGAAAGGCTCACCGATCATGCGGCCATTAGTTTATGAATTCCAAGACGATCCGCAGGTGGCGGAAGAAAGTTTTGAATTTATGTTAGGCGCTTCGTTATTGGTGGCTAACGTTGTTGACAAGGGTCAAACCGCTAAGTCAGTCTACCTGCCAGCGGGAGTGGATTGGTTAGATCTGAAGACGTCCCAGTATTATACGGGTGGTCAGACGATCACGATTCCGGTAGATTTAGGGAGCATTCCGATGTTCTTGAAAGCCGGGAGCATCGTTCCTCAAAGTAAGGGACTGATGAACCTGCATAATGACGTGATCGACAAGCTGGATGTGTTAATTGAACCAAGTCGCGATGCTGAATTTGTGGTGTATGAAGATGACGGAGTAACAAATAATTACCGCCAAGGCGAAACCTTAGAAACGACCATCAAAACGACGGCAACAGCTGACGGCGTTGTGATTGATTTTAGTCGGGTTGGCCAGTATCAAACGCAAGTTAAAACCATGGCACTAGCAGTTTGCTGTCCGAAGATTGCGCCGTTAAGTGTTGATTTAGCCGACCAATCCTTGCCACGGTACCTCAATGCGGCTAAGTTCGCGAATGCCGCTGAGGGTTGGTACTTTGATGGCGAAAGTCGCCAGGTTCAAATTAAATATGCTAATCCCGAAGTGGCTGGTTATGCCGTAAAGGTTAACTTTAGTGTGAAGGATTTAATTTCGATTTAGTTGTGTAGACTCATAATTTGAGTTTAATAGGTCATTGGTGCATTTTTTAATCGGGTAGATATTAACTATAGGTTAGTCACTTGAAACACAAGATGGGCATAGACTGCTATAAATAAAGGCAGCTGGTAAGAAGTCAAAAATTCTTACCAGCTGCCTTTTAATATATAGAAACCCGGTATGTCACAGTTGAACTACTTAACAACTAAACTTAATGCAAGTACAACGAGTAGACCAACGAAAGAATTAACGAATTCTAGGGCGCCCCATGTCTTAAATGTATCCTTGAGAGAAATGCCGAATGATTGTTGGAACAAGAGAAAACCACCATCGTACATTAAAGTAGTTGTATTGCTACCGCAAGCACAAGCTAAGACCATGAGAACAGGACTGACATGAAAGGCCGCAATCATGGGTGCCACAATACCGGCAGCAGTAATTGCGGCGACGGCTCCCTGACCAGTTAAAATACGGATTAGGACGGTAATCAACCATGCAAGAATAAGTGGTGATACGGGAAAATGGCCGACCAAACTGACAATCCGCGAGCCAATACCCGTATCGATAATGACTTGTTTCATGACGCCACCAGCGGCGATGACTAAAAGAACGTTTGAAATGCCTTCAATGGCAGCGGTCAGATGTTTTGTAATTTGGGTTTCGCTTTGTCCACGACGGTAGCCAAAGACCCACATAGCGACTAAAACAGTGATGAGCATACTAATTTCAGCGCTACCAATGAAAGTTGCCAGCTTATATATAAGCGAGTTTTGACTGACAAAGAGCTTACAGATTGAGGCGATGATCATCATTAAGGCTGGTAGAAGTGGAACGAGAATACTAATTGCAAAGCTCGGAAGATCTGATGCCGGCCGCTTTTGAGCGGGCTTCATCACATTTCCTAAGGGCATGTCATTCAATCCGGGGATAAAGTAACGAATCAAAATACCGGAGCAGATGATGGTTGGTACTATGACAATGAAACCAAATATATAAACCTGCACAATATCTGCATGGAATGCAGTGACTAAGGCCATGGGCCCAGGTTGGGGTGGGAAAATACTATGGCCCATAGTAGCGCCCGCAATAGTTGGAATGATTAGACGCATGTAAGGGATCTTTGCTTCTTGAGCGATACTAATTACTAGCGGAACGGTAATCAAGAAAGCCACCTCATAGAACATTGACATCCCGAAGATGGTCCCAATGATTAGTAAAGCAAATGGCAAAAGTTTAATCCCCATTTTAGCCACAATCGTATCAGCTATTTGTTGAGATGCACCTGATTCGGTCATCAATTTACCAATAATTGCGCCAAAAATAACGATGAGTGCGAGTGTGGACAGGACGCCGCCTAAGCCGGTCTCAATGGTAGGGACGATTTTGGTTAAAGACATTCCTTCTGCAAAAGCAATAAATAAAGCAGAGATAAGTAAGGCCACAATGTTATGCATTTTTAATTTAACAATCATGAAAACTAATAGGGTGATACCAACAACCACCCAGGTTAAAGCCAGTAGATTTGCTCCCAACGGTAAAACCTCCTAAGGATTTAGAGAAAGAAAAAAGCAGACTAGTTCACTAAAACGAACATAAAAAGAATTCCCCCGATTTTAAATGGATGTGTTAGATAATTAGGCCAACAAATCTCACAATCGTGGGGAACTTTCAATGACTAAAGACTCTGAAAATTTAAAAACAATGCAGTATCTGATGAGATTTCTAAATGTTCACAAAGGTTGCTTGAATCTGTTTATACTCTTTCATGTATTTCTTAGCGTTCTGAGTGACGTCAGCAAAATCATCATTGGCTGCCGGAGCTGTTAGACCACCACCAGCACCAACAACGACGGCGCCAGCCGCAAACCAGTCACTCATATTTTGAACATTGACGCCACCAGATGGCATGACATTTAGGTATGGGAATGGGCCATGATATTCCTTGATGGCCACAGTGCCAGCCATCGCACCGGGGAATAATTTAACAACTTCAGAGCCATACTTCAAAGCGGCTTGGGCTTCAGTAACGGTATAAGTTCCAGGAACGTAAGGGACTTGATAGAGGTTACACATTAGCGCGACTTCTTTGTCGAAAGTCGGACTAACAATGAACTGGGCACCGGCAATGATGGCTAATCGAGCGGAAGTGGCGTCTAGAACGGTGCCGGCTCCGACAACAACGTCAGAATCGGAATACTTCCCAACTAAGTCACTGATGACAGTGTCAGCATGCGGGACGCTGTATGTCAGTTCTAGACCTGTAATACCACCGGCAATCACAGCATCAGCAACTTTAATGGCCTTCTCTGGGGTTTCGGCACGAATTACCGCGATCACACCAGTATCAATCATACTTTGTAATAAGTTTGCTCTTTTCATAAATTTTAGCCTTCCTATTCTGTAATTTGTTGATTCTGCAAGTAGCTATTAAGTTCATCCGATGTTGGGTAGCCATCGTTATCACCAGGACTCATGACAGCTAAAGCACCAATTGCGCAACCACGGCGAGCGGCCTTGTTAATTGGCAGTCCATCTAATAATCCGGAAATTAGGCCAACTGCGAAACCGTCCCCAGCACCAACCGTATCAACGACGTTCTTAACATGAAAACCGGGGATGGTTTGTGCATTACCATTTTTCTGTTTGATGTAGGCGCCCTTAGGTCCTAATTTCACAATGACGGTTTGTGTTGTTTGGCTCTGATTCAAATAAAAATCAGCAATTTTTTGAGGATTAGAAGAACCCATCAAGATTTCTCCCTCATGAATGCCAGGCATGACCAGGTCGGCATGTTTAGCCAACTCGTTGGTTGTCGCGACCATGTGCGCTTGGGATTCCCAAAGTGCGGGACGAAGGTTGGGATCAAAGGTAATGAACTTACCGTTTTGCTTTAGATGTTGACCCAACCGCTTGAGTACAGCCAAGTCATTATCAGATAGAGCAGCAAAGATCCCGGATAAATGGGCAATTTGAACATCGCTAAAATCAATGATATCCAGAATGTTTGCATCAAAGTTAGCGGCGGCTGAGTTCCTTCTGAAATAAAAGGTTGCGGGATCACCGTGGCTAACACGTTCCTTTAAATAAAATCCAGTCCAATGGTCAACATCTTCACTGACATAGGTGTTGCCAACGCCAGCCGCGGTCATAGATTTACGAATGAATTTACCAAACGGATCTTGACCAACTGATGAAATATATTCCGTCCGGTGCCCTAGTCGTGATATGCCAATGGCGACATTTAATTCGGCGCCCGCAACAAATTTTGTAAAGTCGGTCGCATCTTCTAAGTTTTTGTCGATATTAGACGATGCAAAGACGGCCATGGGCTCGCCAATTGTTAAAAATTCAGCCATGTATCTTCCTCTTTTCTATGGTGATGTCGATTGTAAAAATAAAAGGGATGCGAGCTATTCGCGTCCCTTTTATCTAGGCAAACTTAATCGTTGAAGAAGCCGAAGTAATTACGGGCGTTCTCGTAACTAATTCGCTTCACGATTTTACCGAGATACTCGAGATCGTTAGGTGCTTGACCGCGGGCGACCCATTGCCCGATAACGTCACACATTACACGACGGAAGTATTCGTGACGAGGATAGGATAAGAAGGAACGGCTATCGGTTAACATTCCCAAGAAGTTCGGAAACATACCAGTATTGGCATAAAGTTTCATCTGATCTTCCATGCCGTCACGGGTATCGTTGTACCACCAGCCAGCACCGAGGTGCATTTTTTGTACAGAGCCTTCTTGGAAATTACCCAGTAAGGTAGCAATAGCCATCCAATCATTAGGATTTAGCGAGTAGAAGATAGTTTTCGGAAGAATCCCCTTAGTTTGGGCATCGTAGAATAAACGGCGAACTTGTTCGGTTAGGTCAGCTTGGGTTCCAACAGAATCAAAACCAGTGTTGGGACCGATCTTATCGAACATGGGTTTGTTCTGTGAGCGAGCTACATTAACATGGTATTGTAGAACCCAGTCGTGCTTTTGAGCGAGTTGCATCATTGTTTCAACCAGTGCAGTCGTGAACTTATTAAGATCATCAGTAGATAGGGCTTTATTAGCCAAGCCTTTAGCAAAAATGATTTCAAGATCATTAGCCGATGCATCAGCATAGTGGTAAGTGTTCAAGCCAAGGTCGGCGATCTTACCACCATGATCGGCAAAGAACTGGACACGTTGTGCCATAGCGGCAGTAAGCGTTTTGAAGCTCGAGATGGTGATACCGGCTGCGGCACCTAAGCGCTTTAAATAGTCGGCATAAGTATCGGCGGTAATATTGAATGCCTCATCAGGACGCATTCCAGGGAGTACCTTGAATGCCAAATGTTCATCAGCCAGCAGTTCATGATACTTTAGGTCAGATTCTGGGGCGTCAGTTGTGACAACCACCTGAACATTGGAGCGGGCAATCAGAGCGCGGGGAGTAAAGGATGGTGTAGCCAGTTGTTGGTTAGCTTCATCCCAAATTTCTTTTGCCGTGCTTGGATCAAGTCGACTATTGATTCCAAAGAAGCGACGTAATTCCAGATGAGTCCATTCATACAGCGGGGACCCTAATGAATCGTTGATCGTTTGGGCCCATGCTACGAATTTGTCGTAGTCGTCACCATCGCCAGTGATCAAATTTTCAGGAACGCCATGGTCACGCTCTAAACGCCACTTATAATGGTCACCATATAACCCTTCATTGATCCAAATCTGAGAAATGTTTTCGTAATTTTTGTTTTCATAGATTTCCTTTGGTTCTAGATGACAGTGGTAATCAATGATCGGTTCGTTCTGGGCATATTCATGGAATAGTTTCTTAGCAACGCCGGTAGTTAATAGAAAATCATCATTCAATAAAGTCATAAGAGTTACGCCTCGATTTCTTTGCCTAATTCATTTAATAACGCTACCCAAGACATCTTGCCTTGATACTTGATATCCATACTGGCAACAAAACGTGTTAGAATTCCTTGGGTTTTCTCACTGTAATTGGCTTTAACCGTCTGTAAGGCCTCATTAATTCGTAGGTCCTCCCATTGCATGTAGGCTTGACTAGCCCAGGATGTTCCGTTGAAAACTAAGGCGAATGTATCTGGGTGAAGCATTTTTTCAAGATCAGTATTGGTATTAAGATCAATGTCACTGAGATTGATTTTAGCGGGCGCGTCACTGTTAAATGTTTGAGTCAAAAGCTTTTGTTTGGGTTGATTATAAATAATAACGGTTGTAGGCATTGGTTACTCACTCCTTAGATTTGTCAGTTTGTGATTCTTCATATGTTTCGTCAGGCCACAGCTCATCATATGGGTGTCCCGTTAGCTCCTCGGCAACTTGTTTGGCTTCAGGGGTTACATCGCGTTTGTTACCACCATCTTCCAAACGATTAATTTCACCTTGTAACACGGCATGAGTTTGACGGTTCAACTTGAACGTCCATGAGACCACTAACGCAATGATAATTAAGAGTAATGGTGCAATGACGAAGAGCAAGGCAATCTTGTCGGTGATGCCAGGTGCTTGAGTGGTAGCGGTGGAGACATAGCCGAGAGCTTCCAATAAAATCCCAGCAATCCAAGTAGCCAATGCGCCGGTTGATTTGCGGAAGAAGGTCATAACTGCGGCGTAGGTACCGGCTTTATCACCACGAGTCATGATACGATCGACATCAGGGATAAATGGGAAAACGTTCCATGGTGTAAATTCAAGAATCCCCCGAGATAATTGATAAACGATCGTAATAATAATTAAGATGGTCAATGGATTCTTAACGTGCATGAAGTAAGTTATCCCATAAGCAATCAAAGCAACAATAATGCCTATGTAGGACAGGCTGTAAAGGAATCGGGGACCGTGAGTAATCATTAACTTAGCAGCGGCTAAGGTTGATAAAATTCCAAAGACAGCAAAGGCGTTGAGAACCCAAGGGATATTGGAAGCCATGCCCATGCAGACAACGATGAATGTTGGTAACAAGGTCGCGTAGAAGTCTTTCCCTGTGAACGAGAAAATATAGATGGTTAAATGCTTGCTAAAAGCTAAGTTTCGGAAAGTCTGGCCGTAGTCGTGCAATGTTTCTTTAATATATTGGCCAACAGTTAGCTTTGGGCGTGCATCGAGTTCAGCGATAAATTCCTTAGTCAGTGGACGTTCCCAAGTACTGCGATAAGAGATATAGATGGCAACGACAAATAAAACAGTCCAAAGAATACCGGCAAAAAGGTAAGCATTTTTCTTCGCTTCAGCACTGGGTAAGGATTGCAGAATGGCTAAGATAAAGAACACTAGTGAAGTCCCAGTAGCGGAGATAAACATTCGGGAGCCAGAAAGTACGGTTCGCTTCGTGTAGTCGGTTGTCATTTCTGTTGGTAAAGTTTCCCAAGGGATCAGGATCATTCCAACAAAGAGTTCTGTTAGTGTATAAACCACTAGGTAATAGACGAATTCATGACCCGGTCCAAAAATTGAAGTGGCTGGTACCCAGAAGGCTAGGAAAGAAATGGCAAAACCAATCATGCCAATGAACATCCAAAAATGTCGACGACCATACTTTTTACCAAGATTTGTTTTATAGAAACCGTCAGTGATGGTTCCGAAAATCAAACAAAAGATAGCATCGAAGACCCGAGCGATACCTGTGATTGCCCCAGCCATTGCGGGATTCAGACCGACAGAAAGTGTTAAATAAGCGAAGATGACACCTGAAACAATGTTGTTCCAGCCACCGCCCATGAGATCAGTTAAACCGTAAGCAACCCCACGCTTAACGTTGATATCCTTGGGAGTGTAGACCCAGCGACTATTGCCCATAATAATTTCATCCTTTCGAAGTAACAGTACTTTCGAATATTTCGGAAACTGAAATATTAGTATATCTGAATACGCTTTCATTCTATTCGGTTTTCAAATAAAGTCAACGCTTTTTTGTGAATGTTCATTCAAACAACACAAAAAGGGAATAAAAAAGCGCCGCTTCAGTGCGAAGCGGCGCCTTTAGTGAACAGTGAAATATTTATTTGATTTACTTTTGGGAATAATTATTCAAAGAAGTCTGGATGGAGTTTTAATGCCACCTTAATATCGTCATCGACCATATGTAGATGACGACTGACACAAGTTTCGGCGCGGGTGGGGACTTTATCAGCAATGGCAGCCACAATAGCACGATGGTCGTCGAAGATTTGTTGCCAGTCGAGATCCGCGACTTCTAAACGAAGGTAACGAAATCGGTTAAATTGAAGGTTAACAACTTGTAACCAATTCCAAACAAATTCTTTGTGATCAATTTTATAAAATGTTTGGTGAAAGGATTCATCAAGATTAAAAAACCGATCATAATCTTTAGAATGGAGTTGGAGTTCTTGTAACTGAATCAAATATCGCAGCTCATCTAGGTCAGATTCGGTGATATGACTAATTATTTCCGCGACAACTAACTTTTCAATATTTTCACGCACAAAGCGCGCTTGATAGACTTCATCAACACTGATCTTAGACACATAAGTGCCACTTTGTGGGCGAACTAGGAGCAGACCTTCACGACTTAACCGCAAAAATGCTTCGCGAAGTGGGGTTGCACCAATCGAGAGCTCGTCTTGTAAATCTTTTTTATTAATACGATCACCGGGCCTGAGCTCTAGATGTAGAATTTTATTACGAATGGCAACGTATGCCTCATCTTGATAATTTGTTATTTCGACCATCTGGGACTCCCCCTGAATATTTTTCAACTAAAGTATACCAATTTTGCCGGTTATAAACAAAATTTAATTTGGGGTTGTAATCGATTTCAGTAGGTGTTAATATTTTCATGGAAACTGATATATTAATATAATAAGTATACACTGAATTTGAATGAAATACGTTACTATGATGTGCGTGTTTGGTGGTAGTCGTGATCAGGCGTTTATGTTGATGGTAAAGTTTATTTTGGTAGTTCTATGCTAAGGCTAGCTAAGTTTTGTTACTCATAGAAGAGTATTATCGATGCACACGCTAGGTTAAAAAACAGCAACTAAAAAATTGCATGTAGAGGTAGGAGAATGGACCTATGAAGAATATGGGATTTCGTTGGTATGGGCCAGATGATGACCCGATTACCTTAAAAAACATTCGTCAAATTCCTGGAACGATTCAGGTTGTTGGCGCGCTGTTTGATGTACCGGTTGGTGAAGTTTGGCCAAAAGAAAAAATTGCCAAGCTTAAGAAAGAAGTTGAAGATGCCGGCCTGAAATTAGAAGTTATCGAGTCGGTTAACATCCACGATGACATTAAAATCGGGAAGCCAACTCGTGATCAATATATTGAAAATTACAAACAGACGATTCGTAATTTAGCCGAGTATGGCATCAAAGTTATTTGTTATAATTTTATGCCAGTTTTCGATTGGTTACGGACAGACTTGCACTATATCTTGGAAGATGGTTCTAACGTTATGGCGTTTGAGTCAAGAATGTTGGCCGATGACCCTCAAGAAATCATCGATTCTACCCGTAACGGCGCTAATGGGTATGCTCTTCCAGGTTGGGAGCCGAAACGATTAGCGACCATTGAAGGCCTTTTCGATGCCTATAAAGATGTTGATGAAACCAAATTACGTGAGAATATGAAGTACTTCTTAGATGCTATCATCCCGACTTGTGAGGAATGTGATGTTCGGATGGCCATGCATCCAGATGATCCGCCGCGTTTATTATTTGGTTTACCTCGTATTTACAAGAACGCCGAGGATATGCGCGCGATTGAAGCCATGCATGAATCTAAATATAATGGTTTTACGATTTGTACGGGTTCTCTAGGAGAAAATCCGAAGAATGATGTGCCAGCTATCATTCGTGAGTTTGTTAAGAAGGATCGTGCGCCATTCATTCACGCTCGTAATATTAAGTTTATGAATAATCAGGGGGACTTTCACGAATCGGCGCATTTTAGTGAGTGCGGTAGTTTAGATATGTATAAAATTATGAAGGCTTTGCACGATACAAACTTTGATGGTTACATTCGTCCTGATCATGGGCGTAATATCTGGGGTGAAGACGGCGTGCCAGGTTATGGTTTATACGACCGGGCTCTAGGAATTTCTTACCTGAATGGTCTTTGGGAGGCGCTGGAAAAAAATAAGTAAAGCCTCGTGTCGTTGAATATCATAACTGTCTTGTAAGTTTGGTTTGGAGGCCCGTTTATTTTCGGATTGGGTCTCCTTTTTATGTCTAAGTAGCAAGGCAGCGTCAGTCACTGATTAATTGGATTAAAATATAAGGACGAATGGATTTGAAGAATCTATTTTCCGTGGTATACTAGTTTTTGTAGATGAATGTTCACGGTAACATTACTTGTTTAAAGGCAATTAAAGGGTATTTTGTTTTAAATTATTGACGTGGTTAACTGATGTATTAGATTTCGTAAAAATTTTAAAAAATGTTGCTTTAGATAAAGCTTATTATTGCACACTTTGTTAGGTGTGCCGGGCAGTAAGGCTGATTAAATGGGCCTTGACATTTTGTTTTTTTATTGTAATATGAAATCGGTTACAAACGAATACTGATATATAAGTTATAAGCGATAGTCATTTGGTTCATTAAGGTTATTGAGTGCATGTTTTTATCAGAAAGGACGTATTGACATGGTTAAATTAACTGACGATTACTTAAATAATAAAGCAGCGTTTGAACAAGCTGGAATCAAGGTTCCCACTTACGATCAAGCTGCCCTAAAACAAGCAACGGCTGATCATCCTCGCTGGGTTCACTTTGGTGGTGGTAACTTATTCCGGGCGTTCCACGCGGCCATTGCGAATACCTTAATTGAAAAAGGTGAATTGGATTCTGGCGTGATTGTTGGTGAAACTTACGATGACGATGTTGTTAAAGATATTTACCAAGCCTATAACAACCGGATCTTACGGGTTGTGACGAAAGCTGATGGTAACTTTGACAAAGAATTATTTGCATCTGTTGCGGAAGCTTACTTCTTTAATCCAAGCCACGAAGATGACTGGAACAACTTGTTTGATGTCTTTAAGAAGGATTCTTTGCAGGTGGTTACGTTCTCGATTACTGAAAAGGGTTATAACCTTCGGACCGTTAATGGTGATTTAAATGACCTCACCAAGGCCGATATCGCTAATGGCCCCGAAAAACCTAGGGGCAACATGGCGGGATTAGTTTCCTTATTATTGGCGCGTTTTAACAATGGTAAGGCACCACTGGCTCTCTTGAGTACCGATAACTTCTCACAAAATGGTGATCGCTTAAAAGAAAGCGTTTTAACTATTGCTAAAGGCTGGCAAGAAAATGGGTTTGTTGGCGCTGACTTCTTAGCTTACTTACAAGACCCACAACAAATTAGCTTCCCATTATCCATGATTGACCGGATTACCCCTAATCCTGCCGAAGCTGTTGGAGACAAACTAGCCGCTGCTGGCTTTGAAGATCATGAGATTGTGCACACGCCTAAGCATACGAATATTGCGCCATTTACTAACACGGAAGAAGCACACTACTTAGTCGTTGAAGATGCCTTTCCAAATGGCCGGCCAAAGTTTGAAGATGCTGGTGTGATTGTGACTGACCGTGACACGGTTAACGATGCTGATGAAATGAAAGTAACGACTTGTCTGAATCCTTTGCACACCGCGCTAGCCATCTTTGGGAGCGTTCTGGGCTTTGATTCCATTGCCAAGGAGCTCCAAAACAAAGACTTAGTTGCTTTAATCAAGCAAATTGGTTACGTCGAAGGCTTACCAGTTGTGACTGATCCTAAGGTGATTAACCCGAAGGACTTCATCAACCAATTAGTCACGAAGCGCTTGCCTAACCCATACATCCCTGATACGCCACAACGGATTGCAACCGATACCTCACAGAAGATTCCAGTTCGGTATGGTGTCACAATCAAGCACTACGATGAACGCGATGGTTTTGACCCAGCAACCTTGGAATTCATTCCATTGACGATTGCCGCTTGGTTCCGTTACCTGATGGCTGTCAATGATGAAGGCGCTAGCTTCGAACCGAGTCCTGACCCAATGATGGCCGACTTACAGAAGTATGTTGGTGATATCAAGTTGGGTGATGACGTGGATGTCCACGCCCACTTGAAGGATGTTTTGACGAATACGTCGATCTTTGGTCAAGATCTCTATGCAGTTGGTCTAGGCGAAAAGGTTGAAAATTACTTTAAGCAAATGATTGCGGGTAAAGGTGCCATTGTTGCCACGCTAGAAAAAGCTTTAGCTGATCACGCCCAAGCAGTTGACTAGGCAAAGGAGCCGATATCATGGTAACGATTCAAAATGATCGTTTCACAGCAACTATCAATGAAGTGGGCGCGGAACTCACTCATTTAGTGGACCAAGCAAGCCACCGGGACCTGATCTGGAACAACGATTTGTGGCCGAAACACGCGCCAGTATTATTTCCGGCAATCGGGCGGTCGAATGAAGACAGCTATCTGATTGATGGTCAGAGATATGAAATGCCCCAACACGGCTTTGTCAGTGGCGAGACATTTATGATTGTTGATCAGACCCCAACGGCAGTGACGCTTTCGTTGACGGCCAATGCCGCAACGCGGGTGTACTATCCCTTTGATTTTGAACTGCAAGTGACCTTTACGTTAGTTGCAACTGGCTTGAACCTAACCTTTAGTGTTCAAAATCACGGGCAACAGGATTTATCTTATTCGTTAGGATCACATCCGGCATTTAACGTCCCATTTGAGGCCGGGGAAGCCTTTACGGATTATGAATTAGTCCTCGATCCAGCCCCAACGGACTTGCAACAATTTGAAATTGTTAAAACCCCTAATCCTTATCGAGGCGGCAAAGAGTTACCGGTGACGACAGATAAGGGGGTCATTAAACTTAACTATCCGATGTTTGATGCCGGCTTAATTATTTTAAAGGCGCCTAACTTAGCGCACCTTACGCTACAGTCAACGAAGTCCAAGCATAGCATTTCTCTGAATTTGGATGACTTTGATTACGTGACATTGTGGACCAAGGAAGGTGCTCAAGCGCCATTCCTGTGTTTGGAGCCCTTTAATGGGTTGCCAGATGTGGCGGGTGATCTGCGTGAACTAGCGACTAAGGAAGGCAATCATCACGTCGCTGTGGGTCAATCCGAAACGATGGCTTATACGATTACGGTGGATTAACTGCTAAGGAGGGATCACAGATGAAGACCATTACCGTTGACTTTGTCCGTCACGGTCAAACGATTTTCAATACAATGAATAAATTGCAAGGCTGGGCCGACTCACCACTGACTAAGGCCGGGATTGCGACAGCTGATCAGGCTGGGCAACTCCTAAAGAATGTGACCTATCAGGCCACCTATGCCTCTGATCTAAAGCGGGCAATGGATACGGCACAGCATATTCTCCAACCCAATGCTTTTACCGGGGAGTTGCAAACCGACACGGCCTTTCGGGAAGTCTTCTTTGGGTCCTTTGAAGGTTTAGATAACGATGAGTCTTGGCAAACGGTTGGTCAGTCCCTAGGTTGTCAAACCCAAGCGCAGATCATTCAGAAGTATTCATTTGAGGCGGCTAGAGATGCCATGCATCAAGCGGACCCGCGCCAGCTATCGGAAAATGGGTTGACGTTTAAACGGCGGGTCGATGCTGGGTTACAACGGTTATTATCCCGTTATGCCGATCAGGACCGCATTCTGGTGGTGACCCATGGCACTTTTATCCGTTCACTGGTTTTGCGCTTTGGGCCTCAATTCGATGTGTTATCCAGCTTTCCGGCTAATGGTGGGGTGACAACCTTACAACTCACTACGGCCAATCCGGGATTCGATGGCCTAGTTACTAGCTACAACCGACTTAGTTAATGAGAGAATAAAAATTTTTGGAGGTAAGTTTTCCATGTCAGAATATAAAATTGCAGTTGTGAACTCAAGTAGTTTTGGTCAAGTGTTCAAGGAACATTGGCAAGAATTGGAACAAATCGGTGAAGTGAAGCGGTTCATGTTGCCAACCGACATTGATGGTAAGACATTAGCCGAAACACTTCATGGCTACAACATTATCATTGCTTCAGTGACCCCAATGTTTAATCAAGAATTCTTCGATAACAAGGATGACTTGCTACTGATTTCTCGTCACGGTATTGGCTTCAACAACGTTGACGTGAAAGCAGCCAAAGCCCACGGGACGTTGGTAACTATCGTGCCACAATTGGTTGAACGGGACTCCGTCGCTGAAAATGAACTGGTTAACCTGTTAACCATGGTTCGGCGTACGGTACCGGCTGCTGAACGTGAACGAGCTGGCCGTTACGAAGATCGGGCCGAATTCATGGGGAATGAATTGAGCGGTAAGACCTTTGGGGTGATTGGTTGTGGGAATATTGGTAGCCGAGTGGCTGAACTATTCAGTGTCTTTGGCGGGCAAGTCTTCATTGCTGATCCAGATCCTAAGGCACCAGCTGGCTGGTTGAAGAATCACAACGTGCAACACGTTGACTTGGATACGCTCTTAAAGAACTGTGACTATGTTTCTTTGAATGCCTCCTTAAACGATGGTGATTACCACTTGATCAACGCTGATAAAGTTGCTTTGATGAAGGATGGCGCTTACCTATGCAACAACGGTCGGGGCGCTTTGATTGATGAAGATGCCGTCTTGGCTGGGGTTGAATCTGGTAAGTTGGCTGGTTACGCTGCCGATGCTGTTGAAGTTGAACCCGTTCCCGCTGACCACCCATTCTTGAAAAATGACCGTATCTTATTAACCCCACATACCTCTGCTTACACTTACGAATGCTTGCATGGTATGGGTGAAAAGTGCGTGAGTGATGTGAAGAACGTTATTGCTGATAAGCCATTGGTTCGTGAATTAACAAGTACTTTAGCCTAACGATGAGTTTAAACAGAACCATGTGCGCGTGAATTGACACGTGGTTTTGTTTAGCTAATCAAGCGGGTATGACTGAAAGAAAGCTGGGAAACGAAATGGACTACTTAATTGGAATTGATGTTGGAACGACGAGTACGAAAGCAGTTTTGTACAATACAGATGGAGATATATTTGGTTACGCAAACAAGCTCTACCCCTTGATTCAAGAAAATGCGGATATGGCAGAAGAGGATCCAAACGTCATCTTCCAAGCCACAATTGACGCTTTGGCTGAAGTTACAGCGAAGGCTGATCAAACGCAAGGGAAGATTTTAGGGGTTTCTTGGTCGACCCAACAACATAGTTTAATTGGGTTGGACAAGGACCATCAACCAACGACGAACACCATCACTTGGGCGGACAATCGGGCGGAAAAGTACGCCTCACAAATGGCCGCAGATGGTAGCGGCTTGGCCTTGTACAAGCGGACGGGGTTACCAACGCATCCAATGGGTCCGGTCTACAAGATCTTATGGCTGAAGAATGATCATCCAGAGATTTACAAGAAGACGCGTTACTGGGTTGGCTTGAAGGAATACCTGTTGTATCGCTACTTTGGTCAGTTGAAACAAGAATACAACATGGCCGCAACGACTGGGTTGTTTAACATCCACCAGATGGATTGGGACGAAGAATCCATGAAGCTAGTGGGAATTACCCGTGATCAATTACCAGAATTAGTTGATGCAACTCATCAACTGACGGGCATGAATCCAGACTACGCTAAACAAATTGGCTTCCCAGCCGATACGCCATTCATTATGGGCGGAACGGACGGTTCATTGTCTGAAATCGGCTTAGGGGCAATTAATAATGGTGAAGTTGCTGTGACAATTGGGACATCCGGTGCTGTACGGACGTTCGTTGACAAGCCACAAATCGATCCCAAGGGACGGATTTTCTGTTATCCCGTTATGCAAGGCAAGTGGATCATTGGTGGCCCCGTCAATAACGGTGGGATTGTCTTCCGGTGGGTTCGCGATCAATTATTTGCACCGGAAAAAGTGATGGCCAAGGAATTGGGTGAAGACCCATACGATGTATTGACATCAATTGCTAAACAAGTTCCTGCTGGCTCCGACGGCTTAATTTTCCATCCATTCTTGGGTGGCGAGCGGGCCCCTATTTGGGACGGTAATGCGCGGGCTTCATTCTTCGGCTTGACGCGGCAACATTCACGGGCTCACATGGTTCGTGCGGCCCTAGAAGGCATTGTGTATAACCTTTACACCGTTGAACTGGCACTGAAGGAAGCAACCGGAGAACCAACTGAAATCCGTGCAGCGGGCGGCTTCGCCCGGTCACCCCTGTGGCGGCAGATGTTGGCCGATATTTTCGAAGAACCCGTTACGATTCCGGAAGCCTTTGAAAGTGGTTGTTTAGGGGCAATGGTCATTGCCCAAATCAGCTTGGGACTGGCAGATGACTTGTCAGTGGTTAACAAATTTATTGGCAAGAAGAACACCTACCAGCCTGATCCCAAGACCTTTGAAAACTATCGTGAAATTATGCCAATTTATATTCGTTTGGGACGGAAGCTACAGAGCGAATACAGTGCCATTGCGGAATACCAGCGTAAGCGGGAACCGAAGGAATAAAGCAATTTTTAATGACTTGTTCGTTGCTTAATTGAGGTGATGGCTGTCTGCCCTCTGGCTGCGGCAAATGAGCTGGAACGTACCGGACACGACTTTAAGTCAAGTAGCCCGCTTGTCTTAAAGTCTGGTCTTATCCTACTAAGGATAACGACGGTACTGAGCCCATTTGCCGCTTTTTGTTGGGCTAGTGTGGCATGGCCACGCTAGTTAATGATTATTGCTGCAGAAACGTTGGATAGTGTTAGTTTGAACTTTGGCTATTGTTAAGGTGATAATTATCCGTGGCTGTAACTGATTTTAACTAGTTTTGGCCCGAAAGCTAGGCTCATCCATAAATGTAGCCCAGCCAGGTCAAACGATGACTAACCATAAATTGAGTTCAAATCAGCCATAAATAAAACTTTTGTAATTTTTTTACGGTTTTACCTTGATATATGTAAATTTTTTTCATATAATAAAAACCGAGCTAGTATATCACAATTTTTAACCACAGGAAGGAACGCATACAATGAAAATTGGATTAGTTGGATTAGGCAAGATGGGTATCAACTTAGCACAAAACATGATGGATCACGGCCACGAGGTTGTTGGTTTTGACTTGAACAAGGACTTTGTCGACCAAGCAGCAGGTTTTGGTGCCGAAACGGCCACATCTTTGGATGACGTTTTAAGCAAATTACCATCACCAAAGATTGTTTGGTTGATGCTCCCAGCTGGTAAGCCAACTGAATCAACGATTGATACGTTGGTTGGTAGCTTGAGCGCCGGCGACTACATCGTTGACGGTGGGAACTCATTCTGGAAGAACTCCGTTGAAGATGCTAAGAAGGCCGAAGCAGTTGGCATCAACTTCTTTGACTGTGGGACTTCTGGTGGTCAATCTGGTGCCCGTGCTGATGGTAACTTCATGATCGGTGGGACCAGTGCTGAAGCCTTTAACGCTGCTTTGAAGCCTGTCTTCGAAGGTATCGCTCAAGAAAATGGTTACCTCTACACCGGTGCTGCTGGTTCAGGTCACTACTTGAAGATGGTGCACAACGGTGTTGAATACGGGATGATGGAAGCTATCGGTGAAGGTTTCGATGTCTTGGCACACAGCCAATTTGACTACGATAACGAAGCCGTTGCTCGTCTGTGGAACTCTGGTTCTGTGGTTCGTTCATGGCTCATGGAATTGGCTCAAGAAGCCTTTGCTAACGACGCTAACTTGGACGAAATCAAAGGGACGATGCACAGTTCTGGCGAAGGTAAGTGGACGTTGGAAGAATCTTTGGACCAACAAATCCCAGTACCAGTTATCGCTTTATCCTTGATGATGCGTTACCGTTCTATGGAAAACGATACGTTTACGGGTAAGGTTGTTTCTGCTATGCGTCACGGTTTCGGTGGCCACGCAGTTGACAAGGCTTAATTTAAACAAATTTTGATTATAACGAAGGGCGGTACTATATTTAGTACGGCCCTTTTTTCTTGGATTAAAGATGATCTGCTTTGTGCTAGAATAATGGTTAAATATTTAGGGGAAATCCCTAGTGAAGGACTGGTAGTGACCAATGCAACTAACAAATAATATGCGCAGCGAGGCTTACAACGAAATTCGTTATCGCATCATGCACAATAAATATACGCCGGGTCAAAAGGTGTCGGAAAAGGTGATCTCAGATGAGCTGGGAATTGGACGAACACCAGTCCGAGAGGCCATTATTCGTATCGAACGGGATGGCTTGATTGATGTCATTCCGCAAAGTGGCACGTACATTTCAAAAATTGATATGAATACCGCTAATAATGCGCGTTTCGTCCGGCAGATTATGGAAGGCGAAATTATGTTGGAGGCAACTGGGCGAATGACGGATGCCTTCTATCAAGAACTACAAGCGAATATGGCTGAACAGGAACGGGTGGTTCAAAAACGCGATCCCGATGCTTTTTTTGATGCAGATGAAGCGTTTCATAAACTCTTCTATATGGCCGCCGATCGCGAAGAGATTTGGAACTGGTTACAGACGATTAATACGCAACTGAACCGGTTTCGGTGGATTCGATTGAAAGTCAGTGATTTGAATTGGGCCACGCTCTTAAATCAACACCGCGATATTTTGAAGGCCGTTCATGATCGCAACCTAGACGATGTCCGGTTTGAAATTACCGCTCATTTACGACTAATGTTAAGCGAACGGAAGTATTTGTTGAGTCGTTTTCCAGATTATTTTATGAACGTTAGTGATGAGGACTTAGCGGGTATCCAAGCGTAGCCGCGTAGTGATAAGAAAGAGGTTAAATAATCATGGAAATGGGATTTCGCTGGTATGGCAGTCAGAATGATCAGATCCACTTGGCAGATATTCGTCAAATACCCGGTGTCCGCCAAGTCGTCGGGGCCCTGTTTGATATTCCAGTGGGCGAGGTGTGGCCTGAGGACCAGATTATCCGGCTCAAGCACCAAATTGAGGCGGCTGGGCTAAAATTTACAGTGGTCGAATCGGTTAATATTCATGATGATATCAAGATTGGTTTACCCAGTCGTGATCGATATATTGAAAATTATCAGCAGACGATTCGCAACCTGGCAGCCGCGGGTGTCCGCACAATTTGTTATAATTTTATGCCGATTTTTGACTGGGTCCGAACGAATCTGCACTTTTCCTTGGCCGATGGGTCGCAGGCGTTGGCCTTTGAACACCGGCAGGTGCAACGCCAACCGCAAGACATCATTCATGAGATTGAAAATAACGCGAACGGCTTTGTTCTACCTGGATGGGAGCCGGAGCGACTGGCACAAGTTCAACAGCTTTTTGATGCGTATGCGGGGGTCGATGAGACCCAATTAGCAGCTAATCTTAACTACTTTTTGGACGCGATTATTCCCGTGTGCGAGGAATGCCATGTTCAAATGGCCTTGCATCCGGATGATCCACCACGGGAATTATTTGGGTTACCGCGGATCTATAAGAATCTCGCGGATATGAACCGAATCGTTGCGATGAACCCCTCAACAGCTAATGGTTTTACCATCTGTACCGGTAGTTTGGGTGAAAACCCGCAAAACGATGTTCCAGCAATCATTCGTGAGTTTGTTCCTCAAGGGCGAGTGCCTTTTGTACATGCGCGGAATATTAAGTTCATGAGTGATCAGGGTGATTTTCATGAGTCGGCGCACCTATCATCGATGGGCTCGCTAGATATGTTTGCGATTATGCAGGCCTTACATGAGACTGGATTCTCGGGTGTTATTCGACCGGATCATGGACGGGATATTTGGCACGAAAGTGGTCGGCCCGGATATGGGTTGTACGATCGGGCACTGGGAATTACTTACTTGAATGGTTTATGGGAAGCCTTAGAAAAGCAGGCGTGATTTTGCATTCATTGCTAAAAAGGTCTATTCTATAACAACTAAAATATGCGGGTATCCTAAGAGGGGGAGACGAGATGACGGAAGTAACGATTCGTACGATTGCACAGCGCGCCAACGTTTCACACACAACGGTTTCGCGTGCACTCAACGATAGTCCATTGGTGAAAGAAGAAACGAAACGCAAGATTAGACAATTAGCGGATGAATTGGGCTATGTTCCGAATTTAAATGCTAAGGGCTTGGTTGAAAACCGGTCGTTTTTAATTGGGATCTTTTTTTCGGAACTAGATACGGGGACGTCACCGAGTTTCTTGGTAGACGTGATTAACCGGGCCAAAGTGGCTTTGCCAGCAGGTTATTCGTTGTCATTAGATAGTATTGAATCTTTGAGCAAAAGTAGTGGTATCTCTCGTCATCAATACGATGGTGCCATTGTGGTTAGTCAGTCGCGGCACGATGATGCGTTCATTGAGATGCTGATCAAACAAGGATTGCCGGTGGTGGTGCTAAACCGTGAGATTGATCGCCAAGATGTTCCCAACTTTGCGACTAATGACTACTTGGGAACTGAAAAGATTCTGGAATATGCCATTCGCATGGGCCATCAGACATTTGGGATTATTCAAGGGGCAACGGACTTCGTTTCGGCGGCCGATCGACAGCAAGCATTTGAGGACGTCGTTAGAACGCATCAGGTGACGGTTAAGCCCGAATGGCGCAAGCGGGGGACCTACTTACCAGATAGTGGCTACGAGGCCATGCGGGCGATTCTAGGGGCCTCCACGGTGCCAACTTGTATCTTTGCGGCTAATGATGATATGGCGGTCGGGGCCATGCGCGCTTGTCAGGACCTCGGCTATAGTATTCCTGGCGACATTTCAATTATTGGGTACGATGACATGAGTTATGCTAAATATTTGATTCCCCGATTGACGACTGTCCGAAAACCAACTGACAGTATCGTCAAGGATGGCGTGGCGGCTTTGACCCAATTATTGGATGACAGTGCAGAAAAAGTGACGAAAAAAATTATCGTCCCAACCTTGATTGTCCGGGATTCTGTGAAGGATTTAAGAAATTAAATCCTTTTTTTTGCAAAAAAATGTTAACGTGTGCAGAACTTTGTGATAAGATAATCATTGTTAGATGGAAAGCGCTTACTAAGGCGTTTAAGTAGAACATCGTGTTTTGGTGGTTCACGGCGTTCTACGGCTTATCAGCGATGCTGATGGGTTACATATCGTTATTTTTGTTACCGTGTGTATTCTGTTGGAACCGCTTTGTATTTGGCTGTTGATAATTTTAGGAGGTGCTCGAATGAGTGAGAATGCAGCAACAAATCCTCATCCAGAAGCAGACGTAAGTACACAAGATGAGGCCATGATTAATGACTCGTCTAAGCAGATCCCCACTCGTGAAAAGATCGCCTATGGTTTTGGTGATTTTGGGAACGGGTTCATGTTTGACTTAGGTCAGGCTTACTTGACTAAGTTCTGGATTGACGCCTGTGGTATTGGTGCAGGGGCTGTTGCCGGAATCTTTGCTTTCACCAAGATCTTTGATGCCTTCATGGATCCCATTGCCGGATCGGTGATTGATAATCGTAAGAAGATTGGGAAGCAAGGTAAGTTCCGACCCGTCATGATGATTTCTGCAATTATCTTAGGGATCATGACGGTGGTCACGTTCACCATGCCAAGTGGCTTGAGTGGAACGCAGAAGATCATTTATGCTTATGCAGCTTACATGATCTGGGGACTGGTTTACTCGTTTACCAATGACCCGTATGGTTCGTTGGCATCCGTCATGTCTCGGAATTCGCAAGACCGGAGTTTCATGGCAACTTCTCGTCAAGTTGGTTCGGTCGGCGCGCAATTCATCGCTGGGGTTGCCTTTATCCCATTGATGGGAATGATTGCCAATGGGAATACTGGTGTTAAGGAAGAACACGGGTATTTCTGGGCCGCTGCTGTCTTTGCGGTTATCGGGGTCTTGATGTTTGCCGTTTGTTTCTTAGGGACTAAGGAGAACGTCAAAGTTCACCGGAATACCGGTGAGAGTGCCAAAAAGGAAGGTTTCAAAGATTACATCCGCGTTATCTTCAAGAACGGTCCACTGGGTGCTTTGATTCTGATGACTTTGTTTACCATTTCTGCCATGAACACCAACAACCAAATGATGGTGTTCTACGCACAATACAACTTAGGTAATATTGGCTTGCAGCCAATTGTTAACGCTATCATGATGGGCTGCTCCATCGTTGGGGTCTTCATGATTCCAACGTTGACTAAGCACTTTGGTCAAAAGCGGACGGCAATGTGGAGCTTCGTTATCGGGGCCGCCGCTAACATCTTGAACTACTTCTTACCATCCAATGTGATTACATTCGTTGTCTTGGTAACGATTGGTTACACAGCGCTAGCTATTCCAAACGGGATTACGTGGGCCATGGTGTCTAATGCGATTGATTATGGTGAATGGCGTTCCGGTGTCCGAAAAGAGGCCATTACCTACGCCGCATTTAACTTCTCACGGAAGTTAGCACAGTCCTTAGCTGCTTTGGTTAGTGCCGGTGTTTTGGCCTTAACGGGTTACGTGGCCAACGCTAAGCAAACACCAGAAGCTTTGAATGGGATTAAAGCAGCGATGACGCTGTACCCAGGAATTTGTTTGTTAGTCGCCGCAGTTGTCATTGGTTTCTTATACAAACTGGATGACAAGAACTTTGCTAAAGTCGCTGATGATTTGGATCATGGTCGTTGGGAACACGGCAAGATTGGTGGCAACCTTAAATAATTAGGTCTTATGTTTCTTAAAAATGGTTTAGATAACTATATTGGAGGCAATATTGATGGATTTACAAAAATTAGTTTCAGACGTTTATGAAATTATCGACGCACAAGGTAACTACGATAACTTATCAGACAAGGAAGTTTATGCCCCTTCTATTCAAGTAGAACGGCGCAATGTTTACTTCATTTTGCACGAAACCCAAAACAAGCAAACGGTTAAAACGTTAGTGGTCTACGAAGATCGTGATGACGCCAAGGAATTTGACGCTAAGGATAGTATCCAAGATGCTAACAAGACGTTGATCATTGGTGACTTAAACGAAACCAACTGGCACGCTTTAGCTAAGCGCTTTGCTTGGATCAAGCCAACCTCTCGTCATGGTTACAAGTACACCTTTGGTTTAGGTGACCGGTTAGGTAATGCTTCTAACGCTCATTTACGCTTATTCAAGGGCCGTGGGATTGTGCCAGTCTTAGCCCAACAATCCATTCGTGAATTACTTTTGATGAACCGGACCGAAACGGACGTCTTATTAGATGCCGGCTGGTCAGTCTTTGAAGAAGGTTATACGGACGGCTGGGTTGACGATGGTGACCACGTTAAGAACCCACACGAAGTGGACTATGCGGTTAAAGCTGGTTGCACCATGATTACCTTGGATGCGACTGAAAAGATCCACAACGAAGTTGCCGACTTCTCTGATGAAGAGTTGGATGCGAAGTACAACGCCTTAAACAAGGACTTGGTTGACCGTTTCAACGAAACTTATTTAGACAAGACATTCCAAATCAGCGACGATGCTGCGGTTCACTTCTCCAAGCGTGACCTGGAAGAATCTGTTTTGATCTTCTTCGGTGCCGTTAAATATGCCATCTTTATCTACCACAAGTTCATTGTTCCTTACAACTTGGACTTTGAGATCTCCATGGATGAAACGATTGTGCCAACGACACCAGCTAACCACTACTTCTTTGCGAATGAATTGAACCGTGAAGGCATCACGCCAGAAACGTTGGCCCCTAAGTTCTATGGTGAATTCCAAAAAGCTATTGATTACATTGGTGACGTTAAGCGCTTTGAAGACGAATACGTGGTTCACGAAGCTATCGCCGAACACTTTGGTTACAAGTTGAGTATCCACTCTGGTTCCGATAAGCTGTCTGTTTATGAAATCATTGGTCGTTTGTCCAAGAAGCATGGCTGGCACGTTAAGACTGCCGGAACGAACTGGTTGGAAGCATTGCGGGTAATTGCCCACGTTGATCCTAAGTTCATGGTTGAAATGTACAAGTTTGCTTATGAAAACTTGGATGATGTGGCTTCCTTCTATGTCTTCAATGCCCAAACGGATGGTAAGGCACCTAAGCCAGAAACCATTAACGAAGGCAATGTTATGACTTTGCTGGAAGGCGACGACTCACGTCAGGTTCTGCACACCATGTATGGCTCACTCTTAAATGCGCAAAAGAGTTACGAATACGTTTACCGTGATAAGTTCTTCAAGATCTTGAAAGAAAACCAAGACTTGTATGACAAGTACCTGAACATTCACATCGCCGAACATCTCGACTTACTCCAAGGCTTAGCCAAGACGAAGGAAGAAGTTCAAGCGAAGTACGAACCAAAAATCAACGAATAATCACGATGATTCTTCATTAATTAAGGAGGACAAGACTAATGGACTTGCTGGACAACGATTTCTTACTCGGAAACGACATGGCCAAGAAGCTGTTCCACGATTACGCACAAAACATGCCAATCATTGACTTCCATTGCCATTTGAACCCAGAAGAAATCTATGAAAACAAGAACTACGAAAACATCACCAAAATTTGGCTAAACGAAGGCACTTATGGTGACCACTACAAGTGGCGCTTGATGCGGGCCAATGGTGTTCCAGAGAAGTTGATCACCGGTGACGGCGACGACTATGATAAATTCATGGCTTGGGCTGAAACGATTGAAAAGTCCATGGGGAACCCACTATACGAGTGGACCCATTTGGAATTGAAACGCTTCTTCCACATTGATGAAGTCTTCAGTCGCAAGACTGCGCCAGAAATTTGGAAAAAGGCCAACGCCTTACTTCAAACGGAAGACTTCAAGCCACGTAACTTAATCAAGAACTCTAACGTCAAGGCTGTTTGCACGACGGATGACCCAGCGTCTGACTTGCATTACCACAAGGAAATCAAGAAGGACGAAGCGGAAAATGGTTTCCGGACATTACCAGCGATGCGGCCTGACAAGTTGATCCAAATCGATCGGGACGGCTTTGCGGCTTACCTGAAAGAATTAGGTGATATTTCCGGTGTTCAAATCAGTTCGTTCAAGGACATTATTAAAGCCTTGCACCAACGCTTTACCTTCTTTAATGAGATGGGTGGCCGGCTGTCTGACCATTCGCTGTTGACTTATCACTTCGTTGAAGCCACAGATAGTGAGTTGGATGCCATCGTTAACAAGGGGGTTAACAACGAAGACTTAACCCCTAAGGAACTGGACCAATACATTACGATGTTATTGGAAAACCTGATGAAGTTAAACAAGGAATTCGATTGGACCATGCAGTTCCACGTGAACTCCATCCGGGACTTGAACCGGCCAATGTTTGACAAGTTAGGTGCTGATACGGGTTACGATGCCGTTGGGACCCAACCAGACATCGCGGGTGAACTGCAAAAGCTGTACACCAAGATGCGTAGCAGTAACGATATTCCAAAGAGTATCTTCTACTCCTTGAATGATAATGACTGGATGCAATTGGCAACGATGATGGGAGCCTTCCAAGAAGGCGGCCAACAACGGTTACAATTGGGTGCCGGTTGGTGGTTCAATGATACTGCTGAAGGTATGGACAACCAGTTACGAATCTTCGCACAAGAAAGCTTGTTACCAAACTTTGTTGGGATGTTGACAGATTCTCGAAGCTTCCTGTCTTACCCACGTCACGAATACTTCCGTCGGGTGCTTTGCAACTTCTACGGTAAGTTAGCCGAACAAGGGCGTGTACCAAACGATGAAGCAGCGTTGGGTCAAATTGTTCAAGATATTTCTTACAACAATGCTTATAAGTTCTTCGGTTTCTTCCCAGACAAGACACCGGACGAATTATTTAAGACGACCGCCAAGGCTTAATTGGTGATTGCATGAAGGCATTGTCTAGCCACAGCCGGTGAGCTTGGTTGGACGATACCTTTTTTGGATTAAAAATGCTGCGCCTTCCAGACGCGGGTCTCATGCGAGTCTTGGAGGCGCGCCTTCGATCCTTGAAACCCACAAGTGTTGGGCTTAAAGTCGTGTCCGGTATGTTCCAGCTCATTTACCGCGACCAAAGGGTGACCAGTTCTTTGCCCAATTTAAAACTAAACGAGTTTCATCTCAATTGAAGCCCAATTGGGGTTACTATTGAGGTAATCGGAGAAAACGCTAGAAAAGGAGTGAGTCACATGAATGATAATCCATTAAATATTTTGCACACGATCGGGCTAAAGGCCCTGTACCCGGTCATCCGCTGTCAGTTGAAATCGGCCGGTCAATTGGATGTATCACGGTTAATTCAGGCCGTTAACTTGACAGCTAAAGTGGTGCCAGAACTCTTTTGCCGCTACGAACTAGCCGATAATAGTTGGCAGCCAGTGGTCACTGACGCTTCAACACTTGTACAAGAAGTGCCAGCTGATGCGCCGTTAGATGATACGCCGGACTGGTTTACGCAACCCCAGCTCAGAGTTCAGGTGCAGGCAACATCTTCGGGAACTACACTAACGTTGACGATCAGTCATATTTTGACCGATGGGAGTGGATTTAAACAATACCTTTATCTCTTAAGCGATTGCTATAATCGTGGCCCAGTAGCCATTACGGGTGTGAAAAATGTGGTCGAGTTGAGCTGGTTAAAAGAACTGTTGGCCAGTCACTCCGCACCGCAAACGGGGAATGTGGATCACCCCGCCCAACCGTTGCAATTACCTAAGTTAGCAGCGGCTTCGACAGAACAGCAACGGCCTCAAGTTAGCGGTTTACGGCTTTCCCAACAGTTAACGCGGGACTTGATGGCAGCCACTCATGAACAGGGCGTGACGGTCAATGATGTTTTGTTAGCCACTTTTGGTAAGACCATTCAGGCCTACAATCAGGGAAATACAACCTTGGCGATCGCATGTCCAACTGATATGCGGCAAGCCATCAAGAATAATCACGATTTAAGGATTGCTAACCATACGGCTCGGTATAATCCGGTGGTAACATCGGCTAGTGATGAACCCATTGGAACAGCAGTGCAGAAGATGCATACGGAAATGACGCAGTTGAAACAGCGAGATCAATTCTTGGATTCGGTTCGGTCACTGATGGCCCAATACCAAACGCTGGGAATTCATGAACTTCAACAGATTGTTGAAGCCAACTATCACGTGCGCGAGATTGGTTACACAAATTTTGGGGTTATCGACGATCAGCGATTAGTCTTTGACCAGTTACCAGTGACCCAGTGTCTGTTAACCGGCTCATTTCGGACGGCCCCCATGTTCCAAGTGGCTTGCAGCACATTTAAAGGTGAACTGTCACTTGGATTCAATATGATTGGAACAGACGACGAAGTTCAGTTCGGTCGCGTAGTGACGACCGCTATGGTTGCTCAGATCATAGCCTTCGTTGCCCAGAGCACCACTGACGCGGTTGTTTTGTAAAAAGTATGGCAGTCTAAAAAAAGCCCCTTCGTCATTAGTCGTGACGGTGGGGCCTTTCAGTAGCTTTCATTTATTGTAGTGGTTCGATTTGCTTTTGAACCAATTCCTTGTAAGTCGTTGAAAGGGAGTGGTTGTGGTTAACTTGACTCGTGGTTGCGGCACTGGAATCAGCCCAAGCCTTAGTGGCAAAAGCACCAGAACCTAAAACAGCAACAACAGCAACGATAGCAACAACAGTTTTGAATACACGCATATTTGATAATCCCCTTTTCTGCTCTCTTGATTTGTTCACGTGAACATCGTAAGGCTTTCAGAAAAATAAGTCAAGAATATGAAAACAATTGGAAAGGGTTTCAGTTAAAAAAGTTTTGATTAACCGCTTTCGCATGTGAAAAAGTCCAATTTAGGGCCTGACTTGGCGGAAAAAGATGCGTATGATAAATAGAGAAGCGATTATAATTTCGATGAAAATGAATGAAAAGGAAGCGACTTGTTTTGTCTAATTCAACCAAAGTCACTAGTAAGGAACTGGTGGCAATTTTTGCCGTTGCCTTGATGGCCTTTGTGGGGATTCTCGTCGAAACCTCGATGAATGTGACCTTCCCCACGTTAATGAAGACGATGCACGTCTCTTTAAATCTCGTGCAGTGGATTACGACGGGATATTTGTTAACGGTAGCCTTACTGATGATTACCTCGGCCTTCTTGCATCAGCAGTTTAAAAACCGACAACTCTTTGTGGTGGGGGCCTCTTTATTTATTCTGGGCGACCTGATTTGTGCGTTCGCACCTAACTTTTGGATCTTATTATTGGGGCGGATTGTCCAGGCGGGATGTGCCGGGATTGCCATTCCGTTGATGTTTAACGTGGTCTTAGAGACGGTTCCCCGCGCCCGATTAGGTTTTTATATGGGGATGGCCGGACTGATTTTGATGATTGCCCCCGCTAGTGGTCCAACTTTTGGCGGGGTAATGGTGGCCCTCGGTAGTTGGCGTTGGATCTTTTGGTCTACGTTACCGATTGAAGCATTGATTCTAATTTTGGGGTATGGGGCGATTCGTCAAGTTAGTGACGTCCGACCGGTCCGCTTTGATTGGAAACAATTTGGCCTGCTGGCGGTGGCCTTTATTAGCTGTATGTTAGGTGTCAATAGTCTGAGTACGGCCGGCTGGCTGAGTTGGCAGTTCCTAGGGGGGGTACTCTTAGCCATCGTTGCCATTCTGAGCTATGTGCAAGTTGCCAAACGGAGTGCGCAACCACTATTGAAACTGGAAATATTTAAAAATCCGGTTTTCACCTACAGTTTCTTTGCGTATGTGAGTCTGCAATTTTGTAATATAGGGATCAACTTTGCCTTACCGAATTACGCGCAAATCGTGGTGGGCGCTGGCTCACTGATTGGTGGTTTAATGCTGCTACCAGGAAGCTTAATTACAGCGGTTTGCCAGCCGTGGTTTGGCCATTTGCTAGACGCCCATGGTGCTCGGCTTCCCATTTTGTTGGGAAACAGTCTATTTGTGCTGGCGGCGCTTGGTTTTACGCTGATGGGCCAGCACCTGAGTGTGATCATTATCGCGGTACTGTACATTGTCTTTAGTATTGGTCGCTCGATGGCATTTAGTAACACCATGACGAACGGGTTAAAAGAAGTGACCATCCAGCAACGTGCGGATGCCAATGCGATTTATAACACGGGGCAGCAATTTGCGGGATCACTGGGGACAACCATTTTAGCGGCCTTGATGTCGTCGGTTAAGAATGGGCAAATGTCTTATGCCCATGAAACGGCGGTGGGGAGTCAACTGGCATTTGGTTTAATCTTAGTCTTGGGCCTGTTGAACTTTATTCTCTATACGATTGTTTTTCGGTATCAAACGACGGATAAGTAACTTGTCTTTGGGTAAACGTTTTGGAAAAGTGATCACCATAAATAAGGGTTCAGGACAAATGGTTCTGAACCCTTATTTGTGGTTAATACTTTTTAAGTCGGGATACGGAAACCAGCCCCATGGCGGCACCAAAGAAGATGCTGGCAAGGCCTGTTTTGGTGAGCTGGTGCATGGACATTAGGTCGTGTCAAAAGTTAGTGCCATCAAAGACCGTGTCGATTAGAGCTATCATTAAAGATTCCAGAATGAAAAAGTATAGCGCCTGTCCCACCGACACCCAAAAGATATGCCGGTAGGCTGCGTGCCGATCCTGATAGCTGATTTCGTGGGTGGCTAAGCCTGCTTGACGGCTGGCCCAAGCGATATAGGGCAAGACCACTAATGTGAAGTAAAAAAAGTTCGTTAAGATTAGCCCCAGCAAGGCATTTTCCGGCGAACTTTCTGCCCAAAAACAGGCAACCACTGGTGCGATGAGCAAGATCGGCCAGGAAATCATGAAGGCATTGTTCCCGATCCGATTAACTTCTTGACGTTTATACTCATCAAAATTCCCCGAAATTCTGTAAAAGTGTTTCACAATTTTATCCCAAAGACTTTCTTGGTTAGTCATGGTCATTCCTCTCCGAAGTACGTTATGGCTAAAGGCGCTTTGAATCGCTATCAAACGGTTAATCTGGATAAAAAGAACCGTCATTATCAACGTAAACAGCGGGCCATCTTCAAAGTTAGCTACACAGATTATTCACGTAACACGAGTAATCGCCTGACGGGCGTTAAGCGATACAAAGTTGCTGGCGGGTATATTTCTGGTAATCCACGGTTAGTGACAAATCTGTATTACCAAGGCCGACCACACAGCCGTCAAGTTCGCGTGATTGCTCGCTCAGGTATTAGGGGCTATCAGCATCAGAATCTGACGGGCCGATCTTATAAGATTCCCAAAGGAAAAGTGTTAAAAATTCGGCGGATAATTGTTCGCAATGGTTTGGTCAATCGTTATCAATTAACCAATGGCCATTACATTACCGCCAACAAAACGTTCGTAAAAACGAAATAGCATAACTTAAACAGGCCATTAAACTGTCAGCGTTTAATGGCCTGTTTTTTGCGTGCTAATGATCTTTAATCTGTAAGGCTAATCGGACTAGAAGGTTGGTGATCAGTGAGACCAGTAACGCATAACTCAAGACAACAGCGAGTAGGATCATGGCCGCCGTAACGATTTTAAGAAATGCCGCCACGTGGTTAAGCATGGTTAAGCCAACCGTTAGGATCGTAACCAGTGTAACAAAACCAATGAAGCCAATCCGTGAGTTAGCAAAGTCAGCGGTACTCAGATCAAAGCCGCCAACGCTAATATTTAGCGATAAAACCAACATCAGGGTCCACCGTAAACCGGCATGAGTATCACCACCGAGTGCTTGACGAAATCCGACCCAGTCAAGTGCAAAGGGGTTGGCAACCAGTGTCAGCATCCCTTGAAATAGACTGGGAACCAGCACAGCCGTTAGCCCCAGTAGCACGGCCGCACAACCAAAAATTGGCGCAATGCCGATGAATAAATTACCGGTGGTTTGGTACCAATTTCGCTGATTCCATGAGTGATTGACGTAACCCAGTGCGAGATCGGGTTGACCGTCAAAGCCGGGTTGGTCGGGATGGAGGCGCTTGAGCAAGCGGACTCGGTCGATGCGATGGCCGAAGACTAGCGCTGTTACGAGGTGGCTTAGCTCGTGAAAGAAGATGCCGAGAAAGCCCAGATATAGTTCACTGTTGAGGCCAAAGCCGTTAGCTAAGAACCGTTTGGTATCCCGGTTGAGGTAGGTTAGGACGGTAATAAAGATAAACGGAATCACAATAACGTCTAATCCCACGATGCCGAGATTTTTAAAAATCAGACCTAAGTCAGTATTCATCCGTTACTCCAGTAGATCCGTAAATGTACCGTGAACGAGCGTTGCCAATTCGGTAGCATCGAGTTCTACGGAACGGCCAATTTGACCGGAGGATACCAAGATTTGTCCCTGTTCCTGAGCTGAATTGTCGAAGTAGATGGGGAAGTGGTTCTTTTCCCAAATGCCAACGGGGGTGTTGGCCCCATGCTCATAGCCAGTCGTCTTGACGAGGTCCTTGAGGGGGACCATATCAACCTTCTTGTTGCCGGAGACCTTGGCGAGCTTCTTTTCATCGAGATGCTCATCAATTGGGAGTACACCGACGACGGGGCCGGTGGTGGGACCACTGAGAACTAGGGTCTTATAAATGTGGTGTTCGTCTACTTGGTCGTGATCGACCTCCATCTGGGCGACGTCACCTTTTGTGTGGGTAGCAAATTCGTATTGCTTGTAAGGAATCTTATTTTTATCGAGAATCTGTTCGACAAGGGTCTTATGGAGCCGCTTGCCTTTCTTTTTCTTAGCCATGTTGGTCACCTTTCATATATAGATTGGACCGCACTTTAAAAATAGCTGGACCGGTTGCTTTTAGAGAAATGCAGACACCACACGTAAAACCTGCTATACTCTTAGACAGTGACACGTCAAGTTGAAAGAGTATGAGGAGATACCATGGCAGATTTAGTCTATCGACAAGTGATGCGCGACTTGAAGCAACGCATTCATCAAAATGAATTTCCCAATAAGCGTTTGCCAGATGAACGTAGTCTGAGCGAAGCCTACGGGGTTAGTCGCAGCTCGGTGAAGCGCGCCTTGAGTGTGCTTGCCAATCAAGGGATTATTTTTAAAAAACGAGGGTCCGGTACCTTCATTAACCCATTATATATGAAAAACCAAACAATTTTTCAATATGAGGGCTCAAATTTGGGAATCACGGATAGTATGAAGTCTGCTGGCAAGACGCCAGGCATTCAATTGCTACAGTTTGACGTGGTTCCAGCCAGTAAAGAAATTCAACAGGATCTTTTTTTGGAAGATGGCGATTTCGTTTATGAAATCAAGCGGCTACGGACGTTTAATGATCAGCCGTTCATGATTGAGACGGGGTACATTCCCATTAAGATTGCGCCGAATTTATCGAAGGCCACAGTCTCTGGCTCCATTTTTAACTATTTGGAGAGTCAGGGAAAGGTCGTTACCAAGTCTTTCATGTCAATTCAAGCGCAGCCCTCGACGGCAGAGGATCAGACCTTGTTACATCTAAAGCCGGTCGAACCGGTGGGCATCATGGAAGGGGTCTTCTTCCTCGATGATGGGACCCCCTTTGAAGTGTCAAACATGCGCCTCCATTACCAATATTTGAACTATAACACGTTTGTCTCTTTAGATGAAGAATAGACGTGAGAAAGGGATGATCAGGCAAATTGCCGGTCATCCCTTTAAATTAACCCTATGATTCAAACAGGAGTTGTGATATAAATAATAAATAGTTAAGCGGTTAAAAAATAGGGGGAATCATCATGCGTTGGGGTCGGGGAGTTTTGCTAGTTCTGTTAGGTGGTCTGTTAATGATTGGGTTGGGGTACCGTAGCGGTCAGTTTCCACAACTAACGGCCACAATTGACCAAGCGCGGAACCGAATTTCTGGTTTGATGACGCCACAAGGACAAGTGGTTACGCACGCTCATTCGTTCGAGGTACCCAAGAATGCTACGCCCGTAGAAAGTATTGTGCGGGGCGTGAGCTTGGATAAAACGTACCACTATCGGTTTAGTGACCAGTTGAATGCTGACGGTAAACAGGCCTTTAGTGATGCCGTAGAAGTCTATAATCAAACGGGGGTAGTCCACTTGGTGACTGGCAGTAGCTGGGGGAATCACAATCAGATTACCTTCTCCGTTTACCACAAGCAGATGCCCCGTCAATCTAAATTCGTTGAGTTGGGACATGGTGGTCCAGAAATTATTCAAACCACGACTGACTGGGGGACCAAGAGTGTTAATCATGCAGTGGCCAGCCTTAATGGTGATTACTCGCAGGCCTATAGTGACGCGGTGGCCATTCATGAGCTGGGACACGCTTTGGGACTGGACCACAGTAAATCCCGGTCGTCGGTCATGTACCCGGTGACGCGTGGGAAAACCCAATTATCAAATGGAGATATTGCCAGTTTGAAATTGATTTATCAATAAACTAATTGCAGATAACGCGCCTGGGACAACGGCCCCAGACGCGTTTCTTTAATGGTATACTAAGGCTATTCTCATTTTAAGGTTAACTGGACTTGATTAATTTTGACCCGGTAATTGGCGTGCGGCGCTGAAATAGTGACCGTATCACCGGGGTGGTGGCCGAGTAAGGCCTTACCCAATGGTGACACGCGAGTGATCTTACCAGCCGCTAGGTCGGCTTCTTGTGTCCCTACTAGTTGATAGGTGGCTTGTTCATGGTCGTCCAGGAATGTTACGGTGACCCATTTACCTAGGTCAACCACATCGGAGTTACTGGGCGCTACCACCTTGGCGTATTGGAGTTGTTTGGTGTAAAAGCGTAATTGGCTTTCTAAGTGACGTAAATCCCGTTTAGCGGCTGAATATTCGGCGTTTTCCGACAAGTCGCCGTGGGCTCGGGCTTCGGCTAAAATGGCAATTTTTTCTGGTCGGTCAGCTTCGAGCGCAGCAATTTTAGCTTGAAGGTCTTGGTAACCAGCTGCAGTAATTGGATTGAAATCGCGTGAATTTGGCATAATATCCTCCCTAATCAGTGACGATTAAACTCATTTTAACGAACTCGATTGTAAAAGAAAAGGAGTCTCCACTATGAAAATAACCTGGCAGTATTGGTTGAAACAGGCTGGTATCGGTTTGGTGGTCGTTTTAGTAATTGCTGGCTTAGGCCATCTGAACTATACGCAATGGCGGCTGTTACCAGGCTGGACGATGGCCGATTGGTGGTTTGCCTTGTGTTGGCTATGTTTTCCGTTGGCAAAATGGGTCATTTTAGAGGATAACCGAGATCTGCAGGCCCCCACAATCCGGCGTCGGACCCGGGCGCAACGGGCTGCTGATAAGACCGCCTCGATCTATGAAAAGATGACCCCCAAGGCCCGTGAGCCGCGGCTAGCGGCTGCGCCAAAGACAGCATTAGCCTGGTACTGGCGCGGGATAATTGATGTGGTGCTGATATTTGTGGGCCCACTGATCTTAGGCGGATTTCTAACATATTCGTTACGGCACAATTAAATTGTGCTGTTTTTCTCGGCATTATCGTCTAAAAATAGACGTTTGTGCCAGTTATTATTTAGTGTGGGGATTCCATGTTAAAGTAGTGACAGTTGAAAGGGGATCAGTTCTTCGATAACTGATTTCGCTAGTCAATCGGTTAGTGTGTGTGCGAGTATACACAAGCCAGATTGGCGGATGGCCCCTGATGATTCTCTAATCAACATAAGCGGTCTGATTGAACGATAAGCTGTGTGGGTAACCGGTGTGTTCGGTGTTACCAATGTCCAAAGAGTGAACGATGGTTATTGGACGATCCGAGGGAGTTTGACTAGTTAGAACTTGGGGGAGTGCTAATTTAGCCGGTAGTAAGGTTCAGGATTTGCTTAGAAAGGGGAGCTACCATGGGGGGTAGTTCCTTTTTTTCGGTGGGAAAAGCACGAGCAAACGTTTGCAAACTGATGAATTTCAGGTTACATTAGTGGAGACAGATGTTAACGGACATGGTAAAAGGGTGTGATAAGCTTTGCTAGCTGTCTATCTTTGTGAGGATAATCCCGAACAATTAAAACAGTACACGCGGGTGGTTCAGCGTTACATTATGATCAATGATTATGATATGCAAGTCAGATTAGCAACGCCGAGTCCGAAGGCCTTGTTGGCAGATTTAACGCGTAATCCGCCTGAATATGCCTTGTTTTTCTTAGATATTGAGTTTCCGGCAGAGCATCTGACGGGATTGGAAACAGCTATTCGGATTCGCCAGCAGTTAGGTTTTGCGGAAATTGTTTTTGTGACAACGCACTCTGAGATGGCATTACTCACCTTTGAGCGCAAGGTTGAGCCGATGGACTTTGTGGTGAAAGACCTAGGTCCCGAACAGATTTATCAAAAGTTACGAGAGAATATTGATTATGGCTATGAACGGTATACCAACTATCTGGGTAATACTGAAAATCTCTTCAGTTATATGATTGGTGGTCGAAAATTTAGTTTGCCCATGGGTGACGTGTACTTCGTGGAAACAGCCGAAACACCCCACAAGGTCATTGTTCATGCAGCGAGCCAACTGGTCGAGTTCCCGGGATTCTTAAAGGATATTGCGGATCAGTATACAGAGTTATATCGTACGGACAAGAGCTTTTTAGCGAATTTGGATAATGTGGTGGGAATTGATGCCGATGAACGGCGCTTGATTTTCCCCAATGGTGATAAAACGGATGTGGCAACTCGGCGGTTTCATGAAGTTAAGACATTAGTACAAAAGCATTTAAAGGCCTAAGAAGGTGACAAAATATGCAAATACTGGGTCCGCATTTTTGGATAAATTTTGTATTAGCAATGACCATGCAGTGGTTTATCACCCTATGGGTTGGCGTGATTCGACCTCAGAACTGGAAGTTGCCTTTGAAGTGGATGGGATGGGCCTTGATCCCGGCAGTGATTGGTCAGTCGTGGGCGCTATTGTTACCGCCGATCAGTGCCTTGTTGTACCTAATTCATCACCAACCACGATTGACGCTGATTTTTGTGAATGCGACAATCGTGGTCTTTTTGGTCGTTGTGATGGTTAACGATGTAGTTCGGGCGGTAGCTATTGAAATTTTTGGCTGGAGTGTCAGTCAATCCATGCCAGTGATTACGTTAAGTTTGGTTTTCCAGATTATCGTCTATACATTGTTTTCTGTGGCGGTTTCGGGAATGCGGTTGCAGCCAGGAAATCTGGAAATATTAGCCCTTAGTCGCAAAGAGCAGTGGACAGTAATGGCGTTATTGGTTAGTCTGGCAACGTTGGCACGGCTTTCTTCGGTGGTGATTCATCACCTCGTGGTTTCACATGCCATGCTAACGTTTGATTTGAGTATTGAATTGGTCATGATTCTTTCGATTAGTGCCAGTTTATTTGTTTTCTTACAAAGTTTCTTTCATCGTCAACGCGTACAGACCCAATACCAAGAGGCCTTATTACGAACACGTTATGATCAACGGATTTCCGATCAAGTAAAAGCTATTCGTTTATTTAAGCAACGATATCAACAACAAATGCTTAAATTAGGGGATTATTTAGATGCTGAGGACTACGTGGGATTAGCCACTTATTATCAAACGTTAAATTCACAATGGCAGACAACAAGTCAGTTGGCAGGTCTAGAGGCGGCGGGGTTACAACGACTGCATGATCCATCATTGAAGAGTCTATTATTTCAAAAATTGCTGACGGCCCAAGGACAGGGGCTAATTTTGCGGTTGGAGATTCCAGATTTAATTCAGTACGTGCCCATGAATAGCGTCCAATTGCTGCGGGTGATGGGGATTCTCCTAGACAACGCTATTGAAGCTGGGGGAGTTGGTCAGCGACGAGAAATTCACTGCGCGATTCTGGACTATCCAGACGCAGTCGAATTGGCAGTCGCAAACCCGGTATCCATGAAGAACCCACCACAATTGGCTCACATCATGGCCGCTGGGTATACGACTAAGGGGACTGGTCATGGTCAGGGTCTGCGAATTGTTCAAGAGATCATTGGTCAAACGCCAGGTGCAGCACTACAACTGGCTTTAAAACATGATCAATTATATTTTACGATAATTCTACTGAAGTCCGGAGGTGAATTGCGTGATAGCGGTTAGTACGTTGAGTTTTGCTTTGGCCGATCTGTCGATGGTCTACTGGTTCATTTATTTTCAATATTATTGGTTCTCTGAATTAGTAGTTTTCAAGCATCTCTCGTTATTCTGTTTCTTGGTCGCCATTGGCTATACGACCGTGGATTTAGTGAATCCGTTTACGTTTAGCGGTGCCCTGTTAGGTGCGTTACCGGTTATCCTTCTGTTGGGGTTAGAGTTCTTTTTGATAGGGATTCGGCAGCAAACGGAATATTTGCCAGCATTTATTGAGGTGTCAATCTTAGCTTATTTGTTAGTTGAGTTTGTAGACCTAATGGTATTGGCACTGATGATTTGGCTGACTGGTTTGATATTTGCCACGAGCTTGTGGGGAACGTTAGTTGAGCTGGTGATTAACAATGTTATTTTTGCGTTAGCAGCTTCCGGTCTGTGGCTAACGCGTGCGCCGATGGAGAATCTCATCCAATCAATGTTAGGACGCTCAACAGAATATCTATTTCTAGGCTTTATGTCAGCATTGGCGACGGTCTATATTCTATTTGAATACTCGTTACAATCATTGGAGAATTCAGCCCAGTACCTTTTCTTCTTAGGTGGTATTGCGGGGACTTTAGTGATAGGTCTGTCGCTGAGTACCTATATGCTCATGCAGACACACTTACAGGCGCAACATATGCAACTACAAGCACAGCAACAAGCCTTTAGAGAACAATACGCGACCGAATTGAATCGGCAAATGGGTGTAGTTCGTAAGTTTCAACACGACTATCAAAATATGTTGTTGGGTTTAGGTGGGTATCTAGATGATCACGATTACGAAGGATTTCGCCAACTTTATATTGACATTCGTTCAGGATGGCAAACTAGTGATGCGGCTGATTTAACGGTTGAAGATTTAGAAAATGTTCCAAGTGCCGGATTACGTCTTCAGTTGTATCATAACTATCTCTTAGCCCAACGTGCCGGAGTCCAGCTATTTGTTCAAGTGCCAGAACCACTAACTGCCACCGTCACGACGATTAAGAAGATAGGACAATTGGTGGATGTGACGCTGCCACCTTTGTTACCGGTTCTCAGCCGCCAACAACCGGCATTGGTGACGTTTGAGCTGCGGGAAACGGCAAAACAGCTTCGCTGGTTATTGACCTTTCCAATTCCCAAGGATGCTCGTTTGGATGGGCATAGTCGGGTAACGGCCAGCCAGGGGACATTAGATTTTTCTTATGTTCATAAAAATTTACCGGCTAAAGCTACCGCAACACTGCAATTGAAACTTCATTGGGGACAATTGATGGTTGCATTACCCAAAAGTGAGGGCTAATTTGCCTGAAATAATGTTCTGAAAGTTTCACAAAGTAAGCCTTAGCAGGTGCTTAATGAACATAAGGTCAGTGAACAAATTAAAGTTCTGAAAACGCTTGCATTTCTACGGCCGTCTGATATACTGATAATTGTAATACCAATCAATCTTTCAGAGAAGCCGGAAAATTTTGTGGTTTTACGGGTTCTTGATTTTGTGAAGTTTTTCTCATTAGAATGATCTTCACGGCACGATTAGTTTTAATTAACTAAAAGTGATTTGAATAGCTCAATACCTACATATTGAGATGAAGCTGATTTGAGTGACAGCGTTATCCTGACTACAAACTGTGATTATGTTGCAACTCTAATGATGCTAGTGGGAACCGGAGAGTGGTTACTCCGGTTTTTTTGTGGTTCCAGAGGGGTTGATAATTTTTATGACAGGTTGAGATGTAAGCGCTTGCACAATTGCGAACAAACGACTAGACTAAGAGTAGATTCACTGGTGTCTGTACTTGTTCCGAACAACCAAATTTCATTTTGGAAAAGGGGAAATGACTCATGGCACGTTTAGATGGTAAAGTCGCAATTGTTACTGGTGGTGTTAAGGGAATTGGCTTAGCAACGGCTAAGGCTTTTGTTCAGGAAGGCGCGAAGGTGGTCATCACGGATGTTGATGAGCGTAATAGCGCAGCAGCATTAACGGAAATTGGCCAAGACAATGCTATTTTTGTGAAGCAAAATGTTGCGGATGAAGCCCAATGGGAACCCGTTTTTGAGGCCGCCGAGAAGGCTTTTGGTCCCGTGAATGTCTTGATGAACAATGCGGGGATTTTAAGCTTTAACAATGCCGAAGAAGTGACCGAGGATAGCTGGCACAAGGTTTTAGCGGTTGATCTGGACGGTGTCATGTATGGTGTTAAGCACGCGATTGCGCATATGAAAGACAATGGTGGCTCAATTATTAATTTGTCATCGATCGCGGGATTAATCGGTATTTCAAATCTCTTCGCCTACAACGCCGCTAAGGGTGGCGTCCGCATGCTGAATAAATCGGCAGCGTTATACTGTGCGGAACAACACTACCCGATCCGAGTTAACTCGATTCATCCAGGATATATTCACACACCAATGGTCGATGCTTATCCTGAAATGCGGCAGCAACTAGAAGCCTTGCACCCGGTTGGCCGGTTGGGTGAAGCCAGTGAAGTTGCTAACATGGCAGTCTACTTGGCCTCCGATGAATCCTCCTTCTCAACCGGTGCGGAGTTCGTGGTTGATGGTGGTTATACGGCACAATAATATAAATAGCAATCCAAAAGGCGCGGGACTAATCTCTCGCGCCTTTAACTATTTAATTAGGTTAAGCGTTCCCCAGATTAACAAGATAGCGAGTAACCCGATCAGAATAATGAGCGCAACTTTCTGTCGATGTTGCATGCAATCCCCCCAAACTTCTAGAATTAGTGTAACAGGTTTTTAGTGACACGTTGGCTAAACGACGACATCGGCTGTATTTCGACGTTTAAGTACTAACTGAATTGGTCAAAATCATCTGGTACGGGTGCAGTGACGGTTGTGCGGATATCATTAACGGCAAATGGTTGTGGAAAGGTGAGTTGCCAGCAGTGTAACCGTAAGCGATTGGTGTCGGTCGCTGGGCCGTATAAAGGATCACCAATCAGCGGATGGCCCGCAGCGGCTAAGTGCACCCGTAGCTGATGGGTCCGGCCCGTCTCTAAGCGAAGCTGAATGAGCGTGGCTTGTTCACGGTGATCGCAAACGTGGTAGTGAGTTACCGCCGGTTGCGCATGGTCACCATTAACCTGGCGTTTACGTTTATCCAGTGGGTCGCGACCGATGGGATCCGTAAAGATGCCGTCACCAGTCAAGTGACCGTGGACCCAAGCCAGATAGATGCGCTGCACTTGCTTATCGGCAATGTGTCGAATCATGATGGGCACGACAGCGGGGGTCTTGGTCATGAGCAAGGCCCCCGTCGTTTCTTGGTCTAAACGACTGAGAATATAAGGTCCCGGTTGATTAGGTCCCAAATAAGCCGCCACGTGATTCAAGGTGGTTCCCCGTTCTCCCGGTTGGTTAGGGTGCGTTTTACTGCCACGTGTTTTATTGATGACTAACAAGTCAGCTGACTCATACAAGACAGCTACTGTGGCGGCACTATCAGGATCTACGTTGGGGAAAGGCTCTTTAAAGTCAGTGGGTAAAAAGGTCAATTGCACGGTGTCACCACCATAGACGATCTGATTCATTGAACGATAAGCTCCATTGACGAGCACGCGCTGATGAATACGAAGATCGTGAATCAGGTGACTGGGGAGCCGCCAATCGATGAGTTGTTGTCGTAAGGGCGTAGCTATATAAGTGGCTGGCAGTTGCTGCGTATAAGTCCAGTGCACGGCGGCACCTCCTTTTACATGGGTCAATATGAAGCCGTGTGAGCATAAAATAAGGCCGGGAGCTGGTCCCGGCCTTAACGTACTTATTCGTTATTTGGTAGCTTCTGGCTTAACAATCAAAACATCGCAAATTGCAGAACGGCTAACGTAGTTGGTCACAGAACCAACCATCAAACGTTCAACGGCAGTTAATCCAGTTGATCCAATCACAATTAATTCGGACTTGTGATCGGCTGGGAATTCACGCGCAATTACGGGTTTCGGATTACCAAACCGAACGTGAATGCTGACGTCCGTTACCCCGGCGTTGATTGCTTGTTGCTTGAGGGCATCAAGGCGATCTTGAACGTCTTGAGAAAGCTTGTAAATGACGTCACCGCTAACGGCACCACCATAGGTATCGCTAAATTGGTTAACTTCCAACACGTTTAAAATATCTAGATGCGTTTTGTTGCGTTTAGCAACTTCGATTGCTTTTTCTAAAACCGGTTGCGTTGCTTTGGAACCGTCAACGGGAACCAGAATATTCTTATATTGTTGTAACATATGGAATGCCACCCCTTCACGAGTCAATGGTTAAGACTTTACCCTTACTATATCATTTATTCCGTAGAGTGTAAGCACTTAATTCTGAAAAAATGTAGTGAAAGAGCATGAAAACCCCGTGATTTAGGGCATTGAAGAATTACAAAAATATTACCGATTAATTGGGAAGCACGACTGGTGGCGCCTCACGGCAGTTGGTCACTGGGGATGACCATTAGAGCAGTGGCGGCCACATTGAAGGTTTGCTTCATGAGGGTATCAACTTGTTGCGTCAGTTGGAAGATTTCAGCGGCAGTCATCGTTGGTTTCACGGCAACGGTGACGCTAACCATAATGAGGTTACCATCGTGATACGCTTTGAGGAAAACCACGGCTTTGACAGCTGGTAAGTGGTCGATGACCTGGCGATAACGCTGCTCCAAGGTTGGATCGAAGTAGTCGACGAGGTCGAGACCATTTTTTCGAAAAATCTGGATGCCGGTATAAAGAATATAGCCACCCAGTAACATACTCATGTTACTGTCGAGCCAGGGAAGGTGCAGTGTTGTGACACTGACAACGGTGAGAACGGTAACGCCGCTGGTTAATGCATCGGTCCAAGAATCTTGGGCGGCGGCAACTAAAGCGGTGTTAGCTAAACGATGGGCCCAATGCCAATTGGCTAGCCACAATAAGAGGAGGATAAACGTTGAAAGTCCAGCACCAATGCCAGCAATCCGCGATTGTAGTACTGGCGTTGTGGGAGAAAATAACGCCCGAGTCGCTTGGTAAATAATGTTGCCGGCAATCTCCACCATGACTAAGCCAGCCACTAAGGTGTAAAGGGTTTCGAAGCGAAACCGGGATTGTTGAATTCGCGGACTCATAGCCAGCTGTTCACTGGGCGCAATAGGGGCGCCCCACAGATCGTTGTCGTGAGTTTTAGCGGCCATGTAAAGGCCAGTCATCAGCAAGCTGGTGGAGAAAATTCCCGAGAGATTGTTAAACGCATCCGCTCGCAGAACTTGTGAATGGGCTAGCTGGGCACAACTAAGTTCGATGACAAAAAGCCCAAGATAGGTGCCAACATTAAGCCACAGGTGTTGCCGGGCAACCCGTAGATCGGTAACGGTCGTTTGCTGGATAGTTTCCCAAGTGTTTTTTTGTAGTGGATTCATCAACCCTCACTCCGTTCTGGTAGCTAGTTGACGGTGATAACGGCGTCGTGATTTAAAAAGGAAGAGGACGCTTAACATGAGACCGGCAAAGGGAATCGCTAGTTGGTACGGGCGGATAAAGGCCCGCGTTAGTTGGCGTTTGGCATCCCGATGAATCCCGCGCACGGTGTGGGTGAGTGCCCGGTTTGCCTGACGGACTTGTTGGCTGACACGGCGGCTAACTTGGGCGTGAATTTGGTGCTTGATTGGTGCGGGTGCTTGCAGCGCGTGTGCCTGTTGTAGAGCGGCTTGGTAATGGCCTTGAATGAGCTGCTGGGTTGCGTGAGTGCTGATAAAGGTGGTCGGTGATGGTGCGCTGACGCGTTCAGTAGCCAGTTGGTGATTGACCGTTTTTAGGGTGTCTCGTTTGGCCTTAGCCGGAATGGTTAACGCGGCCACGGCCTGTTCGGCATGGTGAGACACGGTGATTTTAGCGGTAGAAATATTGGCAGATAGGGCGGAAACGAAAATGGCGACGGCTAACGAGGTGCCAATTTGGCGGAAAACACCAATAACGCTTTGTGAGGCGGTTAGGAGCTTGCCAGAGAAGTCGCCGGCAGCTAGCACGGTCACTGGCCCGATAATGACGCCATACCCCGCACCGGACAGCATGAGGGCGATGCTGACCTGCCAATAAACGGCGGGATTGCTAAGGCTAAGTGTGATGTAGCCACTCAGAATAGCTAAACAACCGGTGGCAATGACGGCTCGTGGCCCGACCTTACTTAAGAGAAAGCCACTAATTGGTGAGCAGATGAAGAGCATGAGGGAAGCGGGGGTAATCATTAGGGCCGCCTGTAGCTCTGTTGCTCCCTGAATCTTGGTGAAGAAGCTGGGCAAGATGACCATTAAGGCAACAAAGAAAATGCCCGCAGCCACCGTAACGATTGCAGCCCCATTAAACTGCTGATCCTTAAATAATGCGAGTGGCATCATCGGTTGAGCAACGTGACTTTCAATCACGAGGAAGAGAGCTAAAGCCAATCCACAGGTGCCTATCAGGCCGATGATCCGCCAGCTGGTTCACCCCCAACCATTGCCTTTGATTAATAACAGTGACAGGCTAAAAAGTGCCAGCATTGAGGTGAGAGCGCCGGGGATATCCAGCGTTTCGTGCTGACCGCCGGTGTGATGCCAGTCGAGGAGGTGTAGGCACAGCCCGAGCGCTGCTAGGGCTAACGGTAGGTTGATTAAAAAGATGGTTCGCCAGCCGAAATATTGGGTTAGCACCCCACCGATAGTGGGGCCAAAGGCGGCGGCCAATCCTTGGGTGACCCCTAAAAGGGCGATGGCCTGCGTGCGGCTTGCCAGCGACGTGCTTTGAATGCCGATGGTCATACTAGCCGGAAAAACAATTGCGGCACCGACACTTTGCAGGGCACGGCCAGCGATTAAGAAGCCCACGGTGGGGGCCAGGCCAGAGGCAATGGAGCCAAGGAAAAATAGACTTAAGCCGACTAAGTAGAGGCGTTCACGGCCATAAATATCGGCAATCCGTCCCAACGGGATTGTGAGGCAAGCGAAGAGAATCGTATAGATATTTAGCGCCCAGGAGAGGTGGGCTAGATCAGTGTGTAGGCCACTTTGCATTGCGGGTAAAGCGATACTCATAACGGTGGTGTCCAGAATACAGATAGAAATCCCAATGGTCATTGTGAGTAAGATTCTACGTGAATGAGTCATATGAAGGACCTCCCTTTGTGTGGGGATAGTGTATAAGATGGTATACCGGAAGAAAACAGTTGCGTGACAAAAAAGGAGGTATTTGTCAATCATGAGTCCACAGGAATTGAAAGACCAGAAGCTGCGTGAGAGCTACCGCGCATTGCTATTACTGCTGGCGCGCAAGCCCATGCCGGACATTTCAGTTACGGAGTTGTGCCAACAAGCGGGGGTATCGCGGACGTACTTTTATAATCGTTTTGGGAACTTTGACGAAATTATTTTGGCGGCCTAGGAACAAGGGATCAGTCGCTATTTGCGAGCATTACCTAATTTCCAGCAGGTTGATTTAACGGGACTGATGACGCGTTACTTTGAATTGGCCCAACGAGAGGCGGACAATCAATTATTATTGGTGAAAAATGGCAAAATTCGGGTGTTGATGGCGACCTTTCAACAGGTCTACCGCCGGTTGTTAGCGGAGAGCCGAATTTTGGCTAAGGCCCCGCTAACTGTGGAAGATTACTACATCGAGTTCTTTGCGAGGGCCGTGATTAATCTGTCTGTCACGTGGCTAGAGCGGGGGATGCCGGAGTCCCCAAGACTGATGGAACAAAAGGCGAGTCGCTTCTTGTTGCGGACATGAGTTGAGTGGATTGAGAACGCAAAAAAACACCGAGCCTCACGGGATTCGGTGTTTTTGGTGTGGCTTATTTGAGACTTGATGAGGTTAACGAAAGGTTAGACCAGAAGCTATTGTTAGCGGGACCCATATCAAAGCCCTTAACTCGAGTATTAACTGGAACCCAGTTGTAACTGAATGAGCCGGGAGCAACGGCAGCTTGTTCATTCATGTATTTCTGCCATTGTTTGAAGGCCTTAGTCCGATAAGTGTCATTCCAAGCCTTATCACTGTTCATTTCATTCATCAATTGCGTATTTTTCTTAGAGACGAAGTGGCCCATGTTGTAGGTCGCATCTTCACCATAAAGTTGGGTAGGTGTTGGTTCAGATGACACGCCCCAAGCGGCAGCATAAACATCAATGGAGCTTTGTTTTGGCTTTTGCAGAGTTGAGTAGAAACTGTTCATTTCCATCGTCTTGCCACCAGTGAACTGAACGTTTAAGCCGACCTTGTGCCATTGCTGTAGATAGTCTTGGTATTCGGCTGCTTGTGCGGAAGTCCCAGTCATTGCGCCAAAGTAGATGGTTAACTTCTTACCACTGGGATCAGAACGCCATTTGCTACCATTGCGTTTCTTGTAGCCCGCGTCGGTTAACAATTTGTCAGCTTTCTTGATGTTGAGTGGGTAGCCTTTAGCAGATGAGTCGTAGTACTTTGAGAAGATTGGTGGAATTAGCGTATTGGCACGCCAAGTGATCCCATTACCAAACTTTTTGCTGACGGCGTCAAGGTTCAAGGCATACATCATCGCCTGACGTAGACTCTTATTGGCCATCTTGCTATTCTTATCCATGACGTTCTTTTGGGTCTTAGTGTCGTAGTGACCGACATTGAAGCCGAAGTAATCATAGGAAAGCGCTGGCTGACCAGTAATCTTGTAGTTCTTCACATTTTTAAGCTCTTTGTAGTCGGTTCCATGCAAGACGCTACCAGGGACCGTAAAATCATACTTACCAGATTGAATGGCTTTATCAATATTGTTAGAAGAAACGACATTGATACTGATATGCTTGATTTGAGGGGTTTTGCCGTAGTAGTACTTGTTTGGTGACCAAGTGGTTGATTCACCTTCAACGACCTTATCTAGCTTGTAAGCACCCGTGAAGATGGGGTTTTTCCGAACTTGTTTAGACGAAGCCAATTTTGCAATCGGAACATTCTTGATGTATTCATATGGTTCAACAGTTCCCCAAATGAAAGAGTTACCAGAGTACTTCATGGCAGGCGTGACTTTGGTTAAATGGATAACCGCAGTGCGTCCCTTTTCACCATCTGGGAAAGTAATTCCTGAAATGGTCTTAGCTTTTCCAGTATGGTAGGCCGCCATTCCTTTAATGGTATTAAAATCAGCTGAGTATTGTTGTGAAGTGGTGTTTTTGTTAGCGATAACTTCATAAGGGTATTCGATATCCTTAGCAGTAACTTTAGAGCCGTTCGACCACTTGGCGTCTTTTTGTAAAGTGATGGTTACGGTTTTAGCCTTCCGATTAATCCGTTGGTTAGCTAATCCACCATCGATGATTTTGTAATTTTTATCTACATTGAATAGGGAGCCGCCACCACCAGGAGCAAAGACATCAGCGTCTTCTTGGTTGGTGGATAGAACTTGATCAGAGATCCCTTGGAAGGGTGAATCATTAGGTTCAGCCAGCTTCAGTGTACTATTCTTGGTGGCTGAAGCATTAGTGGCTTTCTTATTGTTAAAAGTCGGTGATAATTTCAAAGAAGCAGTGGTACCATTTTCAGAACTAGATGAACTCTTGCTGGAACAAGCAGCGAGGCTAACGGTTGCTAGAACAGCCATCGCTGACAATGCGAGCTTTTTCTTATCCATTTATGTTTCCCCCTTAATTAATAGTTAGGTACAAGCGTGTCATTCCCCTCAGAATGATACGATAAGACTAGGGCGCGGGATGTCAGGGTGGCACCATCTCCTTAAAAGTCGTGAATTGGACTAGTTAATTGATCCTTGACGTTGCGAAGCATCTGCGGACCGTCGTAGAACCTGACCAACGTAACTAATTGATAAACATAAAATGATGATTTCTAGTGCGGCTGGTAACCAAGTCCACCAGTATTGGGTAATGTTGTTGGGATCATTGGCATTGGCAATCATGGTCCCCAGCGAAGGGGTTTGGCTAGGTAGCCCGAATCCCAAGTAAGAAAGACCCGTTTCAACCCCAATGTTTTCGGCAAATGATAGGGTACAGTCAACGATAATCAATGAGGAAATATTAGGCATAATTTCTCTGAAGATAATCTTCCAGTGATTTGTTCCTGAAGTTCGTGAGGCAGCAACGTAATCTTTTTCCGACTCAGCGAGGGTTCGTGACCGAATTAAACGAGACGTTCCTTCCCAGTAGAAGATAGAAAAGATTAACGTTAAGGTAACTGAATTGTAGTGTGGGATGATAGTAACGAGGACAATGATCATCATGGTCATGGGTAACATCATCATGAAGTCATAGATCCGTTGCATCCCCCAATCAATATAGCCATTAAAGTAGCCAGAAATCAGCCCCCAGCAAATCCCAAATGTCGAAGAAATTGCGGTCAAGCCAATTGCGATCCCGATTGAATTTCGTGAGCCGACAATCAGCTGCTTGGCAACTGAACGGCCACCGGAATCGGCCCCTAACCAGAAATCACTGGTAAATGGTTGATTGAAGTAAGCCATAATATTAGTTTCCATCATTTTGGGCGTGTTGATAAATAACGCACCAATCATGACGAATACAATAAAGCCAACAATAATAATTAAAGCGGCCATCGCCGGTTTATCGGCCTTGAATTCACTCCAAATAATTTTGGCGGTCGAAGGGGTAGCTTCTGCTTGTGCTTCTTGCGTTAGCCGGGCTAAATCAGCTGCGGAAACGTCTGAGTGTTGTTCAAAATTTTCTGCCATGTGGTTTAGCCTCCTTTATTGAATCCGAATCCGGGGATCAACAATGCTTAAGATGATATCGGAAAGCAATGTACCAATGAGGTTCAAAATCCCGTAAATTAACACTAATGCGGTAATAACCGTGTAATCACGATAACTAATAGAGTTCACGAATAGGAGGCCCATACCGGGATAAGAGAAGACCGTTTCGGTAAAGATGGACCCGTTCAGTAACCCGGTAATGGAGTAACCCGCAAAAGCGGCAATTGGCAACAGTGAGTTCCGGAAAATATGATGCCGGTAGATGTCCTTGTTGGGCACCCCTTTGGACCGCGCTGTACGGACGTAGTCAGAATGCTTGGCGTCAATCACTTCTGAACGTAAGTACTGAACAATATTGACAGTCCCGAACAACGCTCCCAATAAACCAGGTAACAGAATGTGATAGAACCGAGATCCGATGGTGGATAACCAACTGCTGGCATCGGACGATATTGACCCGGTCGTTGGGAACCAACCAAAGACATACCCGAAGATCCAAATGCCTAGAACTAAGATGACAAAGAATGGAATACAGTAGGTCACGTAAGTGTAGACCCGGATAATAGTATCTGGTAGTTTACCTTCATGCCGGCCGGCATAAACACCCATTGGTAAGGCGAAAGCATAAGTTAAAATCATGGTGAATAATGCCAACCATAACGTGTTACCCGCACGTCCCGCAATTAATCGCGTAACGGGTTCCTGGTACTGGTAACTGTTCCCCAAGTTCCCATGGAATAAGTGCACGACCCAATTCCAATATTGTTGGTACCAGGGGTCATACAGACCGTTAATCCGCATCAAGTGTTTGATTTGAGCCGGGTCGGCCTTGGGATTAATTGAACCGGTAAATGGATCACCAGGCATCGCCTTGGCCAAGAGGAAGACCAGAATACTGAGAATAATAACTTCGGGAATCATGATTAAGAAACGACGGAGAATGGTTTTCCACATTAGGCCTGCACCTCCCCTTCTTGATTAGCTAGCTGGTGAGCGATTTCTTCTGGTAAGGCCACCGAATGGGTGGGACTTACTTGTACCAACGGATAAGCTTCACCGTTTTCATCGTAGTATTTACTCTGTTGTTCGTCGTAGATCTTTTCCACGGCCAACCGGGAAGCTCGGTGAGCGGCCCGTTGGTTGACGTTGGTTTCGGGGATGGCTGCAAGCAGGCGCTTCGTATAAATATGTAGCGGATGGTTGTAGATATCCTCACGCGTACCGATCTCAATTAACCGACCGCGGTTCATGATGGCAATGTTGTTACACATGTGGCGAACCACGCCGAGGTCATGTGAGATGAAGAGATAGGAAATGCCAAATTGACGTTGGATTTTCTTCATAAAGTTCAGCACCTGTGCTTGCACAGATAAGTCCAGAGCCGAGACAGGCTCATCAGCGATGATGAGCTTGGGGTTGGTAGCAACAGCGCGAGCAACCCCGATTCGTTGTCGTTGACCACCAGAGAATTGGTGGGGATACTTGTAAAGGGCATCGGCATCTAGTCCCACGATATCAAGGAGCTGTAATACTCGGAGCTTCTCATCTTCTTTACTCAGATGTTCAAAGTTACGGAGTGGTTCAGCGATGATGTCTTCAATCCGCTTACGAGGATTCAAACTCGATAAGGAATCTTGGAAAATCATTTGCACGTCGCGGTTGTAATCGAGCTTGCGGCGGTTGGCCCGTTCGGTAATATCTTTACCGTCATACATAATGGAGCCACTAGTGACCTTTTCCAGTCCCACAACGGACTTACCGGTTGTTGATTTGCCGGAACCGGATTCGCCAACCAAACCGTAAGTTTCGCCGGCCTCGATGTTAAAGGTAATGCCATCGACTGCCTTGACCGAGTCGGTGACCCGGTTCCAGAAACCGGAACGGATGGGGTAGTGGACTTTGAGATCTTTGATTTCAACTAAGCTCATGCCGTCACGCCCCCTTGTTGATCTGGAAATTGAAAGTTCTTGTAGCAGGTGCAGCGAACCTCATGGCCCGGCGCTACTTCGTGCATACTGGGATGTTCTTCATGAGCACTGGCGGGAACCCACGGAATCCGTGGCGCAAACCGATCACCCTGACTGGGCATCTTTTGCAGTGATGGGACGTTCCCCTTAATGACATAGAGGTCATCATTCTCGTTTTCCCGCTGGGGCATTGACCGGAGTAGAGAACGGGTATACGGGTGTTCTGGGGTGTTGAAGACTTGTTCAGCCGATCCCAGTTCCACAATTTGGCCCGCATACATGACAGCTACTCGGTCGGCCGTTTCGGCCACAACCCCTAGGTCATGGGTAATCAGGATAATGCCGGCATGATTTTCTTTTTGAATATCACGGAGCACATCGAGAATCTGGGCCTGAATGGTGACATCCAATGCGGTGGTTGGCTCGTCAGCAATAATGAGGTCCGGCTTGCAGGCAATCGCAATGGCAATGATCACCCGTTGCCGCATCCCCCCAGAAAGCTCATGGGGAAATTGACGCGCTGTTCGTTGCGGATTCACAATGCCAACTTGATCCAGTAATTCTAGGACCCGCGCATGCTTGGCATCCTTGGACAGGTCGGTGTGGTAATCCATAACTTCACTGATTTGATCTTCAATTCGTTTGAGTGGATTCAATGCGGATAAGGGGTCTTGGAAGATCATGCCAATCTTATCGCCCCGGTATTGGTTGTAACCATCCTCGTCAAGCTGTAAAAGATCGGTTCCCTCGAAGTCAATCTCACCGGTAATCTTAGTCTCTGCCGCATCATGAAGACCCATGATGGTCGTGGCTAACGTACTCTTGCCACATCCGGATTCACCCACAATCGCGAGAATCTCATCGTGATGAACCTGAAGGTTAACGTGGGAGATGGCATCGTAGAATTGTCCGTTAATTTTAAAGGCGGTGCTGACATCTTTAATGGTCAAAAAGTTTGCTGCAGTGTCCACGGAAATCCCTCCCAATGTATTTTTCTCTAATATATCTCTCATTTTTGAATAAACCTTTATGAATAAAGGCTCGGACCTATTCAAGTTGGCCCTAAACAATAATTGCGTTTGATTATAGTTAATCAAATTCTAATTTTCAAGACCATTTTTTAAATAATTTGCCATTTATTTTTCACAAATTCTTCAAATCCTTTGATATGGCAATCATCGCAGATGCTTTGAAAAATGATAAAAAAATTCACTTAAATCCACCAAGTTGGATAATCGGGTTATCAAACTACCCGGTAATGGAATAATCCTATGCAAATGATCACGCAAATATGCATGTATATTTTGAATGAGGGAATCCTGTGATTACCAATTTGTGACTATTATCGAGATCGCAGAGTGTGGTATGATACCAGTAATGACAGATTTTTCGAAAGCGATGGCTGAACGATGAGATTAGACTTTTCAGTTGCCGTTCACAGCTTGCTTTACTTGGATGAGAACCGTCCACGTAAGATTGCAAGTCGGGAGCTGGCGACTTCCTTACAACTGAATGCGGTCATGATTCGCAATATTCTTTCCGTCCTGCATAAGCAGGGCTATATCGAGGGGTTCGTGGGTAAAAATGGCGGTTATCAACTCATTAAGGATTTAGCGGAGATCAATGTGGGTGAGCTTTATGACCTGACAATTCCACCGACCATTAGCTATGCCCGGTTTATCACCGGTGATTCTAAGGGAACGCAGACGACTGACGAGACGGATATTTCGGCAAACATCTCGCAAACGTTGACGGATTTATTTACCCTTGCCGATGAGGACTATCGCAAGTTCTACCACCAATTCACGATGACGGATTTAAAACGTGACTTACATGCACATGGTTTCTTCCGTCAGTTAATTAACCCCAAATAGACCGCTGGGAGTTATTGGCAAAGACGTGAGCTAAACGCTATTTTTTAGTTAGCAAACCGATTATAATTATGGTGTAGATGAGGAATGGTGATTACGGTCACCATTAATGTCGTTGGAAGCCGCCCGGGGTGAACCTGGACGGCTTTTTTCGATCAATAACCAGCGATAAAGTAGCAATAATCTTCTATAAATAAGGTAATGAAAACCCAGATGAAAGCTGAATTGTAATCGATTACAACTCGTGCTATGATTTAAAGTAACCAAGACACCGACAGTTAGGAGTCGGGGCCGTGGCGTGGTTAATTTGAAAGGGGTTTTGGGTTATGTATTGGTATGCGATGAAGTCACATGATATTCGACACAATTTAGCAACGGAACAGTACTTAATGAACAACAAAAAGTTCGATGAACCATTGGTATTGTTTTACTATGAAGGACCCTGCATCATTGTCGGTCGGAACCAAAATACATTAGAAGAAATCAATCAAAAATACGTGGAAGAACATAACATCACCGTCACCCGTCGGTTATCGGGTGGTGGCGCGGTCTATCAAGATCTCGGCAACCTTTGCTTTAGCTTCGTGGTTGATAGCGATAGCGAAGAATTCGGTGATTTTAAGTCTTTCGTCCAACCGGTGGTGGATGCATTGCATGCGATGGGCGCAACGACGGCTGAAGTCTCTGGTCGTAACGACATTCTGGTGGACGGCAAGAAGTTCTCTGGAAATGCGATGTACTCACATAGTGGCAAGACCTTCTCTCACGGAACGTTGATGCTTGATGTCGACCAAGATGTGATTGCGCACGCTTTAAATGTCCCGGAAGATAAGATGAAGTCTAAGGGGATTAAGTCGGTGCGGTCCCGAGTTACGAACTTGAAGCCCTATTTAGCTCCCGAATATCAAAACTTAACGGTGCCGGAGTTCCGGGATACCTTGTTAAAGGAACTCTTCCAGGTTAAGGATCTCAAAGCAATTGCCGATAAGGAAGTCACCATCAATGATGATGAAAAAGTGGCAATCGATAAGATCTACAATGACTATTACAATAACTGGGACTGGGTCTACGGCAATTCACCTGAATTTACGGTGAAAAAGCGCCAACACTTTACGGCCGGTACAATTGATGCACGGTTATTAGTGGAGGGCGGCAAGATTAAGAACCTAAAGTTTTACGGCGATTTCTTCGGCCCAGCCGATGCGACTGAATTAGCGGATAAGCTAACCGGCGTGCGGTATGACCGAGAACACGTGGGCGCCATTTTGGATAGTGTCGATACCCAGCAATACTTCAATGGCATTCCTACGGCAGAAGTTCTTGATTTATTAGTTGATTAGCTGGCGTTAGTTTTTGGTGATTAGCTGATTTTCACCGGGGAATACGTTAGAATAGAAGAGGAAATTGACTAAGACGTGGTCGGTTTGACCACGTCTTTTATTTTAGAAATTATTGAGGGGTTTAGGTTAAAATGAAAGATCGTAACGTTATTGCCTGGGCGATTGTGTCCCTAGTTGGATTCATCGCTATTAGTTTTTTAATGTCACGGTTCTTTGGTCAAGGGGCCAATACCGCAAAAGTCATGACTGATTTTTGGCGTTCAACGCTGACGGCAGTCATTTTATATGCGATTCCGGTAGTGCTGGCGGCCATTGATTGGCGCCCATCCTTTTATGTCATGGGACTGGTCATCGCGATGTATACGCTGGCGCTAATCAGTGTGTTACTGAACATGTGGACCGGGGGAACGCAGAATACCATGATGGTCAAACTACTCATGTCGGCGTTCAGCTTAGCCCTCATGGTGGGAAACGGGTACTGGCTGGTCTTGGCATTACGGTTGCGCAAAAAGGAACAAGATAGGCATGACCGGAAACGGTTTGGTCGTTAAAACGAGGTGGGAAAATGAAACGAGAAGTACAAGCATTTATTAATGCAGTCGCTGAGGATGATATGCAACACTTTACGGCGGAGACCACGGTGGCTGATTTTTATGACAAGCCGGACCAAACGATGGCGCCACTGGCGGCATTTATTCGTGAACAAATTGGGGCTGACAAACTGGCCCAAGCTGAACTCAAGGTGACCGATGCTGAGATGTCAGTTCGGTTGGAGTTAAGTGTGATTAATTTGCCATTGCAAGATACGAAGACGATTGGCAAGATTATGGAAACTTCTGAGGAAGCCGATTTAAACGTGTATGCCGTGATTGAATCGCCTGATATTAATGTTTCTGGGTTGCGGATTGATGCCTTAGCACCAGCTACCACCTATGTTGAACAAGCTAAAGTGGCCGACGAGAGTCTTCATGATTGGCTAAACTTGCAGATTGAAAAACTACAAGCAGCAGCGACCAACAAAGAAGCCACTGACGTTAAAAAGTAGTTCGTGTATTCAGTGACGCCTTGTACTTTAGCTGAGATTGTGCTAATATCTTATCTATGCGATGAGTCGAGAAAATCACGCGACTTTCGGGTCGTCCGCGCAAGCGGCTAGGTGAATTTTTCAACAGGGCACATATGTCACCGTATTGTGACGTGTCTGATCTTGAGGGAATGTGGATTCCGAGATAGATCCACTCGTGCAAGCGAGTGCTGTATGAAAGCGTCCAAGCAGTCTTTGACTGGTTGGACGCTTTTTTTGCGTAAAAAATGATAGTGAACCTTGATCGGGGGGGAAACAGCTCGTTTTCTGGTTTAGTGCGATTAAGCCAGCCACTATTGGTTGGGCTTGCCCGCCCATTTGCCGCTTCCCGTCGGGCTACCGTGGTGAGTCATGGTTACGTTGGTTGCACCCTAAGCCTGATTAGAACAATTTTGATTTACTGTCTTGGAAGGCGGCAGGACCAGGACAGTAACTCACATAAGCAAAAGGCGACCAACAAGGCCAAATCCTCGCAGTGACGGGTCAGTGAGGCGTGCGCTACAAGCGAGATCATCTTTTTTGAATTTTTTTGCGAAAACGCTTGCATTCAAAATAAATCCTTGTATACTTGTATTTGTAAGTTGGTTGTCGCAACGAACTAACTAGGAGGGCTTTTATAATTATGACTGAAGAATACTGGAAAGGCGTCGACAAGATTCAATACGTCGGCCATCAAGATAAGAAATCTGGTTTAGGATTCCAATACTACAACCCAGAAGAAGAGATTATGGGTAAGAAAATGAAGGATTGGTTACGGTTTGCCGTTGCTTACTGGCACACCTTTGACCAACGCCTAGTTGACCCATTCGGTGACGGGACCGCGCAACGTCCTTATGACAAGTACACCGACCCAATGGACTTGGCTTTAGCCAAGGTTGATGCTGCCTTTGAATTTTATCAAAAATTAGGGGTAGATTACCTTTGCTTCCACGATCGTGACTTAGCTCCAGAAGGTGATACGTTACGCGAAACGAACGCCAACTTGGACAAAGTTGTTGACAAGATCGTTGAATACCAAAAGACTTCTGGTATGAAGGTTCTTTGGAACACGTCAAACATGTTCACTAACCCTCGGTTCGTTGAAGGGGCTGCAACCTCACCATACGCCGATGTCTTTGCTTACAGTGCCGCACAATTGAAGCACAGTTTGGAAATTGGTAAGCGGGTTGGCTCTGAAAACTATGTCTTCTGGGGTGGCCGTGAAGGTTACGAATCACTCTGGAACACCAACATGAAGCAAGAACAAGAACACGCAGCTAAGATTTTCCATATGGCTAAGGACTACGCTAACGAAATCGGCTTCGATGCTCAAATGTTGCTGGAACCAAAGCCTAAGGAACCAACGACTCACCAATATGACTTTGATGCCGCTACGACGATTGCCTTCATGAAAGAATACGACTTGGATAAAGACTTCAAATTGAACTTGGAAGGTAACCACGCTAACTTGGCAGGTCACACTTACCAACACGAAATCCGGGTTGCTCGTGAAGCTGGTTTGTTAGGTTCATTGGATGCTAACCAAGGTGATAAGTTAATTGGCTGGGATATCGATGAATACCCATCAAACTTATACGAAACGACCGCTGCAATGTACGAAGTTGTCGAAAACGGCAGCATTGGCCCTCGCGGTGGGTTGAACTTTGATGCTAAGCCTCGTCGCTCCTCATTTGCCCCAGAAGACCTCTTCTTAGGCCACATTGTTGGGATGGATAGCTTTGCTGCTGGACTCCGGGTTGCTGCTGCAATGAAGCAAGATGGCTTCTTAGATAGCTTGAAGGCCGACCGTTACAGCTCATACAAGTCTGGTGTTGGTGCTGATATCGAAAGTGGCAAGGCTGACTTGAAGTCCCTTGAAGCTTACGCTATCGACAAGCCACAATCAGAATTGATCGCGGCAACGCATTCTGATCACTTAGAAGAAATTAAGGATACGATCAACCATTACATCATCGATACGTTGAGCAAGTAATCTTTGAGCGTGTTAAGATATAACTAATTAACCATGAAATTGGCGGACGGACGGTGTGTTCGTCCGCCTTTTTTAAACCGAAAATAACTAGGAGGAATGACCGATGGGGAAATATGTACTTGGCGTTGACCTGGGAACTAGTGCCGTCAAGGTGTCGGCCCTAGACCACAGCGGGCAGATTGTCGCCCAAGAAAGCTTTGATTATGATCTGATTCAACAGCAACCAGGATACAATGAACAGAATCCAGAGGACTGGGTTTCTGGTACGACCGTTGCCATTGTCCGCTTGATTTTAAATGACCACTTGGACGCCAGCGATATTGAAGGCTTAAGTTACTCCGGGCAAATGCACGGGCTGGTTCTGCTAGACGAAAACAAAAAGGTTTTGCGACCAGCAATTCTTTGGAACGATACCCGGAGCACGCCCCAGCGAGAAGAAATCGAAGCCAAATTAGGCGATGAATTCGTGGATATTACCCGCAATCAACCGTTAGAAGGCTTCACATTGACGAAGTTACTTTGGGTAAAGGAAAACGAACCCGACATTTGGGCCCAAGCTAAATACTTTGTATTGCCCAAAGACTATGTGCGTTACCGGATGACCGGTAATCTAGCGATGGATTACTCCGACGCTACTGGGACCGTCTTGCTAGATGTCGCGAAAGGCGAATGGAGTAAAAAAATCTGTGACACCTTTGATATCCCATTAAGTATGTGTCCACCATTGATTAAGTCGGTTGACTTAGCTGGGACGGTAACCCCCGCTTACGCTGAATTTTCTGGTTTGACTACGACTACCAAAGTCTTTGGTGGTGCGGCGGATAATGCCGCCGGGGCCGTTGGTGCCGGCATTTTGCACCCTAATATGGTTCTATCGAGCATTGGGACATCTGGGGTGGTCTTGAAGTACGAAGACAATGCGGATGTTAACTACCACGGCGTCTTACAGTTCGAAGACCATGCTATCCCAGATAAATTCTATTCGATGGGTGTGACGTTGGCTGCTGGCTACTCATTAAGCTGGTTTAAGAAGACCTTTGCGCCGGCTGAAGACTTTACGGAAGTCGTTGCTAGTGCTGCCAAGTCCACGGTTGGGGCCAATGGGCTACTCTACACGCCCTACATTGTTGGTGAACGGGCGCCCTATGCCGATGCTGACATTCGTGGGAGCTTTACCGGTGTTGATGGAACGCACCAACGCTATGACTTTGTCCGAGCTGTGTTAGAGGGGATTATCTTCTCTTTCCGCGATCTCTTTGACATCTATGAAGAAAATGGCGGTGATTTTGATACGGTCGTTTCCATCGGTGGCGGCGCTAAGAGCCCGCTGTGGCTCCAAATTCAGGCCGATATCTTTAACCGTAAAGTGGTCAGCCTGACGAACGAACAGGGACCTGGCATGGGCGCTGCGATGATTGCGGCTACTGGCTTGGGCTGGTTTGACTCCTTGCAGGATTGTGCGGAAACCTTTGTGCACTTTGGTAAGGCCTATGAACCAAACCCTGAAAACGTTAAGAAGTACGAAAAGATGCATGCGATTTACAAGCAGGTTTACCAACAGACCAAAACGATTAGTGAACAGTTGTTAGACTATCGGCGAGCGGAGCTTTAGACTAAATCACCGGCAACCCCAAGGGGGATTGTTGGTGATTTTTTGATTACCCAAAAAAGAAAACGGTTTCAAAAAGCTTGTGAAAGTGTTATGATAAGTTCATGGTTGGTTGCGGCAATCAACCAACGGTTTGCGAGACTAACTTACACACATATTGGATAGTTGCTAGTTATGGAAACGACGGTGAACGTCGTAATAAGGAGCGAGATTTATGCGAAAAGTTTCGACCGGATTTGTTTATTTCTTCGGCGCCCTTGGTGGGTTACTCTTCGGGTATGACACCGGGGTTATTTCTGGAGCCATTCTGTTTATTCAGAAGCAAATGAATTTAGGGTCTTGGCAACAAGGCTGGGTGGTTAGTGCGGTTTTGTTAGGCGCAATCTTAGGTGCTGCCATCATTGGGCCTTCGTCCGACCGGTTTGGTCGGCGGAAATTATTACTGCTTTCTGCTATTATTTTCTTCGTTGGGGCCTTGGGCTCTGCCTTTTCACCAGAGTTTTGGACGTTGATCATTTCCCGGATTATCTTGGGGATGGCTGTTGGGGCTGCTTCGGCCTTGATTCCAACGTATTTGGCGGAGTTATCACCAGCTGACAAACGGGGAACGGTTTCCAGCTTGTTCCAATTAATGGTTATGACAGGGATTCTCTTGGCATACATTACCAACTATAGCTTCTCTGGTTTCTATACGGGTTGGCGTTGGATGTTAGGGTTTGCAGCCATTCCTGCTGCCTTATTGTTCTTAGGTGGGCTGATTTTACCTGAAAGTCCCCGGTTCTTGGTTAAGAGTGGGCATTTAGATGAAGCTCGTCACGTGTTAGATACGATGAATAAGCATGATCAAACGGCTGTAAATAAAGAACTAACCGATATTCAAGAATCCGCTAAAATCGTGAGTGGCGGTTGGTCCGAATTATTTGGCAAGATGGTTCGACCTTCACTGATCATCGGGATTGGTTTAGCCATTTTCCAACAGGTGATGGGCTGCAACACGGTACTGTACTACGCACCAACCATCTTCACGGATGTTGGCTTCGGGGTTTCAGCTGCACTGTTAGCGCATATTGGAATTGGGATCTTTAACGTGATTGTGACCGCGATTGCGGTAGCCATCATGGATAAGATTGACCGGAAAAAGATGCTAAATATCGGTGCCGTTGGAATGGGGATCTCCCTGTTTATCATGAGCATCGGGATGAAGTTCTCAGGTGGGTCACAGACCGCGGCGATCATCTCTGTGATTGCTTTGACAGTTTACATCGCCTTCTTCTCCGCAACTTGGGGTCCCGTAATGTGGGTCATGATTGGGGAAGTCTTCCCATTGAACATTCGGGGCTTAGGTAACTCCTTTGCTAGTGTGATCAACTGGACAGCGAACATGATTGTTTCCTTGACGTTCCCATCTCTATTGGACTTCTTCGGAACCGGGAGCTTGTTCATTGGTTACGGGATTCTCTGTTTTGCTTCCATTTGGTTCGTCCAAAAGAAAGTGTTCGAAACTCGGAACCGGTCTTTGGAAGATATCGAAGCCACCTTACGTGCTAAGACAGGCGAAGATGCTGCTGAATTAAGTACGACAAAATAATGAAAACGATTACGAAAATGGTGGGATCAGGTAAAACGGGTCTGACCATTTTTAGTTGTCATGGGTTAGTGGAAACTTCCCGACGCAATCGCTTTCTTTTTCCCGTTTTATTCGCTATTATGAGGTTGTACCTGGAAAATTTACTTATCTAAAGGAGTGAATGGCACATGGCATCAAATGGAAAAGTAGCAATGGTTACCGGTGGCGGACAAGGAATTGGTGAAGCCATCTCGAAACGGTTAGCTAACGACGGCTTTGCTGTGGCAATTGCTGATTTGAACTTGGACAATGCCAACAAGGTCGTTTCTGATATTGAAGCTGCTGGTGGCAAGGCCATTGCGGTCAAGACCGATGTCTCTGATCGTGATAGCGTGTTTGCTGCGGTTAATGAAGCGGCCGACAAGCTGGGCGGCTTTGACGTTATCGTTAATAACGCCGGCCTTGGCCCAACCACGCCAATTGACACCATCACCCAAGAACAGTTTGATACGGTTTATCACGTTAACGTGGGTGGGGTTCTTTGGGGCATTCAAGCAGCCCATGCGAAGTTCAAGGAATTGGGTCATGGTGGAAAGATCATTTCCGCGACGTCTCAAGCCGGGGTTGTTGGTAACCCGAACTTAGCTCTGTACAGTGGAACTAAGTTTGCCATTCGTGGTGTGACCCAAGTTGCGGCGCGTGACTTAGCCGCTGAAGGTATCACGGTCAATGCTTATGCACCCGGGATTGTTAAGACACCAATGATGTTTGACATCGCTCACAAGGTTGGTCAAAATGCTGGTAAAGACGACGAATGGGGGATGCAAACCTTCTCAAAGGACATCGCTTTAGGTCGATTGTCAGAACCAGAAGATGTGGCTAACGGGGTGGCTTTCTTAGCCGGTCCCGATTCTAACTACATTACGGGTCAAACACTTGAAGTTGATGGTGGGATGCAGTTCCACTAAGCTTTCATAATTAAACACAATGAAGGGCCTATCCGCTACTAGTGGATAGGCCCTTTTAGCTGGAATATAGGATACAAAAAATGGTCGTCAGTAACGACGACCATTTTCTGGTTGGAAGAATTGAAGCAAATGGTGATACTCGTGCTAATAACGGAAGGGGGGTCATGTTATCAGCCCTTACTAACAAGATAGCAAAGTCATGTGTAAAATGTGTCGCGGAATGGTATGAATCCGGTAAAGCTTGTCATAACAGTAATTATAAATGGTGAATGACCACGATAATGGTTATTAAATGGTACAATGATGTCAACTAACTTTATCAGTTGAGGTGAGAACGATGATTGCAGATTTTGAAGGTTATATTAATCGAGTTGACAATGCGGCAAATCGCGATCAATTACGGACGGTCTTAACTTGGGTTCAAGAAACTTTTCCCCAATTGGAGCAGCGGTACGCTTGGAATCAGCCGATGTTTACTGATCACGGGACGTTTATTATTGGGTTCAGTGTAGCCAAGCCGCACATGGCATTTGCGCCAGAAGGTCAGGGGATGGTGCACTTTGCCGAGCAAATCGCGGCGGCTGGGTATAATCCGGGGAAAAAGTTTGGCCGCATTAAATGGACGCAAGACGTTGACTATGATTTGTTGAAACAAATTATCCAGTACAACATTGAGGACAAGATCGACTGCACGACATTCTGGCGGCGGTAGGGATTTTTAAGGGGAGAAATAGAGATGCAACGACAACAGTTCCAGCGGGGACGGTGGCAGCAGCCATTAACGGCCACCCTATTGGCGTTAATGATGATGGTGACCCTCTTTGCGTTACGGGGAATAACGCCATTTGGGAACCATAATCTGTTAATCGGCGATTTAGGGGTGCAATATACCCCGTTCTTTACAGATTTTGTTCGCCTGGTTAGGCAGCATACTTGGTCATTTATGAATTTGCACCAAGCACTTGGCGGCAATTGGATGCCGGTTATCAGCTATTACATATTGAGTCCGTTTAACCTGCTTTTGTTCGTGGGGCGGGCGAGTCAGATTCCGGTGATGATTGCCGTCATTATTATGCTTAAAGTAGCGACGATTGCCGGAACCATGACCTTTTATTTACAAGAACACTGGCGTACGACGAGTCGATTTGTGTTGGTATTTGGGCTGGCGTTTGCGTTTAGTGGGTTCGTGGCCTTAAACTTTTTCAATGTGATGTGGCTCGACGCCTTGATTTGGTTACCGCTGGTTACGTGGGGCGTGGATCAATTGGTTCGAACTGGACGGACGGTCGCTTATTTCGGCTGGCTGTTCGTCAGTGTGGTGACAGATTACTATCTGGGATACATGACGTGTTTGTTTATCGTGGCCTACTTTGGCTACGTCATCACGGCAGAGTGGCCGAAGGGGCAATCAGTACGCGCATGGTGGCATCAGCAACGCGGCTTGATTTGGCGGTTTATCGTCACATCATTATTGAGTGTGGGGACCACGCTAGCCATCTTACTACCAACCGTTTTGAGTATGCTAAAAACGCCCAAGGCGAGTGCCGGATTATCGAACTTTTTCTTGGTACCAACGTTTGGATTGGAATTTTTTAGTCAGCTGGGAATGGGGACCACGACGTATCTGCAACGGTTAAATCATGCGCCGGGTATTTTTGTGTCAACTTTCGTGGCCCTGTTGGTGCTCATTTACTTTGCATTGCCTCAAGTTAAACGCGGCGCTAAAGTGCGCTCGGCCAGTCTCTTGTTAGTGGTCTTCTTAGGGATGTGGTTGCGGGGATTTAATACCGTGTGGCACATGCTATCGGCCCCGGCTGGGTACCCGTTTCGCAACAGCTTCTTCTTTAGTTTTGTGTTAATTCTACTAGCAGCCGATGCTTGGCATGCTGGCGTCCAGCAGCTGTCTCGTCGTTGGCGATGGGGGTTACCAACCATCTTGGGTGGCCTGATGATTTTGGGCACAGTAATGATTGGTCCCATGACGAGCTGGACACAATCGGCTTACTATACCAGTCTCCAGCCAGTTAATTGGGGAAATTTGACGCTGAGTGTGTTGATACTCGTGTTGGCGGCTGGGGTGTTATGGTATCGGCCGCAGTGGACAGGATTACTGGGGGTCCTGGTCGGCTTAGAATTACTGGGGAACTTTAATGTGGCGCTCACGGGCGCAGATTTCGGTAATCAACGGCAGTATGCGGCAGCTTATACGCAGGCAGTCAAACGCTTACGGCCCCAAACCACGGCCGCAACGGTATATCGAATTCGGAATAACGTACCAACCGTGGCCGCCGGGTTTGCTGGGCATTATAATCCGTATAACGACAGTATGTGGTTAGGTTATAACGGAACGGGCGCGTATAGTTCCACCATTTCAGCCGCGACCATTCAGATGAGTCAGCAGTTAGGGATTTTTACTCGAAATGTTCGCCGTCTCAGTCCACAGGGATTTACTCCAGTGACCGAGCTGATTTGGGGCGTGAAGGAAAAATTAACGACCACCGGGACGCAACGAGTGGGGAGTTATGTTGGTATGGGGATGGCCGTATCACCCCAACTATTGCGGGTCCACTTATCCGCGGATGCAATTACCAACCAGGAGGCTATCCTACAGGCGTTACGACCACAAACAACGCCGTATTTTCGGACGGTTACTTCGGGGCATGATGCGGTGTATACCAAGTGGCAGATTAACGGCGCAGATACGACCTTTCCGTATAATCATCGCTGGTGGATTACACCGACTGCAACGGGTCGCCTGTACTTTTATGATCCGAGCGGTACCAGTAAGTATTCGACGATGCGGGTTAATGGTCACTTGGTTAAGCCCAAATGGTTTGCTGATCACCAAACGATGATGGTAAATCTGGGGCAGTATCGCCGAGGTCAGCGACTCCAGTTAACTTTTGCGAGTCAGCAGGCGACCGTCACCGGGATGCACGTGGCAACTTTGCCGGCTGAAAAAATGACTGCCGTGCGGCACCAGGTTGCTCAGCATGCCTTGACCTTGCATCAGTACCGTGGACACTTACGGACGAGTTATGTGGGGAACCTGACGGGAACGGCGCAAAAACGTTGGGCGTTATTGAGTTTACCGGCCGAAGACGGTTGGCAAATTACCGTTAATGACCAACGCGTGACTCCCCGAACGGCCTTGCACGGATTAATTGCCGTCCCGATTCATAGCGGTGACAATCATGTGGTGATTCACTATCATGTGGCTGGTGGCCGGCTAGGGGTACTTTTAGGTCTACTCAGTCTGGGGGGCTATGTGGTTTTAGAATGGCGTCGCCGCAATTAAATAGCAAAGTAAAGACCACAACTAGTAGAATGTGAATTCTATCAGTTGTGGTCTTTTTAGTATGCTAGATTGTTAAGGTAACTTGGGTTGCTCGCGATTCTTGGCAACCACTTGTTTTGTGTCGATTGGTGCACCAGTCGTATCGGTGCGAACGACAAACACATCAATGTTTGCCATCCGACTGACATAGGCTGTGACGGAGCCTTCTACCATACGGGCAACAGCGCTCATCCCAGTCGCGCCCAGAACGATTAAATCATTGTGGTGGTCGGCGACAAATTCATGTGCGATGACCGTCTTGGGATTGCCGAAGCGCACGTGAATGGCCAGCTCTTTGAACCCAGTCGCCGCACGCGTGGTTTCGACCAGAGACGTTAAGTAGGCCGTCGCATCTTGTGCGAGGTCATGAATAACATCACCAGGCATTGATCCACTGGCGTAAAAACCATAATGGTTGATTCGTAAGACGTTTAGCAGGTCAACGTGGGCGTGCTCACTCTGTTGTGCTAAGGCCACAGCCTTTTTTAACGCCAATTCTGCTTGGACGGAACCATCGACGGGAACCAAGATATTTGTGTAATGTTGTTGTGCCATAGTTAGCCTTCTTTAGTGAATTAGACGCGACCTTTTAACGTAATTGTAGCGGTATCCAAAACGTGACCGTTAATTTGATGTAAGAGATCGTTGAGCCAAAAGCCTTCCGCTAAGTCTAATTTGGTATTCAATGCATAGACGGTTAGGCTGTAGTCGTGGTCTTGATCCGGCGGAAATGGGCCGGTGTAGTTTTGAAAAATGGCCGGATCAGTGTTGCCTACTAGGGAACCGGCATTGCTATTGCGGCCATGCGTGTGTGGAATTGCATTGGTGCGCGAAACGTCGGCTGTAATTTCACGCGTGGTTCCAGGAAAGTTCGCGGCAACCCAGTGAATCCAGGGAAATCCGCTAACGGGAACGGCATCGAAATCAATGAGGTTCAGCGCAATGGTTTGCGTTTTTTTAGGCAATTTGGATAAGCTGATCGGAAATGATTTTACAGGTTGACCGGCATAGACGTCGTCACCTGTGGCGTGCTTACTGTATTCATCGGCTAGATAGCCATTTTCGGTTGGCACAAAGATTCGCATAAAACCCCTCCTAATGATTGGTACTTACTCTTATTATACCGCAGGAGGGGAGTTATTCGCGAATATTCATAATTTATGTATAAAAAACCGAATATAATAAAAATATCGAATATAATTCCAGAAATATATTGTTTTTCCCCTGAACTCGTGTATGATAAGTACCAATTACTGGCAGTTCAGGAAGGATGACTGAGATGACGCCCCAACAAAAAATTGAAATTCTACAAACGTTAATTCATATTAAATCCGTTAATGCTCATGAGACCGATGTCGCTGATTATTTGGCAAGCCTCTTTGCGCCATATCCCCAAGCGCAGATTGAAAAGGTACCGTTTGCGCCAGGACGAGATAACTTAGTGGTGACGATCGGTAATCCCGCTGGGCCTCAGCTTGGTTTATCTGGCCACATGGATGTTGTTGCGGCCGGCGATGAGACCGCTTGGACGCATCCACCATTTGGTGGCGAAATTGTGGATGGCCGGCTTTTTGGGCGCGGTGCATCGGACATGAAGAGTGGACTGGCTGCCATTGTGATTACCATGCTAGAGTTTCTAGAGCAGGGTACATCACTCGCGGGAAGCCTACGCTTGCTGGCAACGGTTGGTGAAGAGACGGGCGAATATGGAGCAGCAACGCTCACGGATGCGGGGTACGCCGATCACCTGGCGGGCCTGGTCATTGCGGAGCCCAGTGGGTTGGACCAGGTGGTTTATACCGCTCGTGGGGTGATTGATTACAAAGTGGTCTCAACGGGTGTGGCGAGTCACAGTGCGCAGCCGGAAAATGGGGTGAACGCGATTGATAACCTCATGAAGTTTTATCATGCGGTGGGACCACTGATGGCTAAACATACGAAAGTTGACCCCGTACTCGGCGGGTTGCTCCATAACGTTGATCTGATTTCGGGTGGGGAGCAGGTCAATTCAATTCCCGCCCACGCGGAATTAATGGCTAATATGCGGACCATTCCAGCGTATCCTAATCAAATCCTCTATGACGAACTGGAAGCCTTAATTGATCGGTTAAATCAAGAACCGGGGGTTCAACTGGAGCTGAGTTATAGTTATCCGGAAGAAGCCATTCCGGGCGACCCTCAAGCACCATTGGTCCAGCTGGCCAAGCAGATTAGCGATGACGTTTGTCAGCATGAGACGCAGATTGTGGGTTCCGGTGGAGCTAACGATGGGGCCGAATTTTTACGGGCCAAAGCGGATTTCACTAGTATTGAAATTGGCCCGGGAAGCGATACCTCCCACCAAGTTGATGAATATATTGAATTGGATGATTATTTACAGGCCATTACTTTTTATGAAACGTTGGTCCCGGCCTTCTTTGCGCAAATCGGGCAATCGAGCAAACGTCAGTAATTCTTTAAAATTCTCCCAATGTGACTGGTAATTTCCTGAAATCTAGGTATATTAGAAGGTAATTCGTAAATGGGGGAAGAAGGATAGCACATGGCAAAGCAACAACGCCCATGGTTAATCGCCTATCATGTAGGCGTGACAGTACTCACCTTGTGGTCGGTGGTCAATGTGACCTTGATGTTTTTGAAGTGGGGCGATTACGCAATAGAATTTGCGATTGCCAATGGTCTTTTGGTGGTATTCGCGGTCGATTACCTGTTCCGCTTTATCATGACAAAAAATCGAAAGGTCTTCTTGATCCAATCAGCATTTGACTTGTTGGGCATTATCCCGTTACACCCGGTGTTTGCGTTCTTTCGGTTGGCGCGATTAGGCCGGCTGATTCGCTATCACCATCTCTTCTGGCGGCTGGGAATCGCGGGAAAATGGACGAAGGCTTATCATCGGTTTATCTATAAGACCGGCTTCATCTATTTATTTTCGATCAGTGTCGCCATCATTGTTCTAAGTGCCTTTCTCTTTTCGTTAACTGAAAAGCAAAGTCTGGCTAATTCATTGTGGTGGGCGATTACAACGGCAACTACCGTGGGGTATGGGGATGAGACGCCGCACACGGCTTTTGGAAAAATCATTGCCAGTTTTCTGATGTTTGGTGGTATCGGATTTATTGGTTTGTTAACCAGTACCATTACCGATTTTGTGACGGAGCGGGCATCAAAAAATGCCGCGGCCCAAAAGACTAAGGAACAAGCTGACATTGTGTTATTGCTGAGTAAGATCGACACGCTGACCACTAAAGTTGACCGATTACAACAACAGATCGAGCGACTGCATCAATCTAAATAAAAAATAACAGCGGCCCTAGTAGCATCGTCATGCTACGGGGCCGCTGTTATCAATTAACGGACAAACTTTAAATTATAGTTACCCTGACCATCAGACGTAATGGTATAGGTAGAGTATCCGGCTTGTAACCACTGCTGCTTAGAGGCCTGAGCCCAGTTTTGGGCGTCATTGACCGATGAGAACGTGTGGGTACTATCGAATGTTGAATCCGAAGAAGCAGATGAAGATTGTTGCGGTGCTGATGATGAACTGGTCGTATTAGCTGAGCTTTTCTTCGTCTTAGCTTGATCTAATAGATTTTGTTCGCGGGTTTGGATCGCATCATTAGATTCATCGTTAATGATGCTTTGTAGTTTTTGTTTTTGCGTGACGGTTAACCCGTTGTCGTTGTAGCTACTGTACGTTGAGCGAAAACTTTCGTAGGCCGTTTGTTCGGATGCTGACGAACTGGCTGCGGCCACTGATGAGCTGGCACTCGTTGACGACGATGTGGACGAGCCCGTTGTATTGTGATGATTGATGGCCAAGACCAATAAAATAGCTATAGCCAGCGTTAATAACGTCATAATCCACGGCCACCAACGGCGGGGCTTGCGTTGCCGTCGCCGGGGCGGTTGATCTGACCCTTGATTAAAGTTATACCGTTGTACGCGTGATTTTGGTTCTTGGTTGTTCAACTGAAAAACCTCCATGTCCAGAACGGTGTGAAAAAACAAGTTTGTCGTTTTAACGACAAACTATCACACTCCTCATGATACCGCAAAAGGGCGTTAGAATAAAATGATACCCTCATTTTTCCGCTTTTTTCGGTCAAATTTCCCCAGAATGAGACGGGGTATTGTATGATGGAAAGAGAAACGAAGTTTGAAAGGTGGTTTTATTTTGCATAATGATATTCCAGACTTACCCATGAATAACGGTCATCAGATTCCCCAGTTGGGCTTGGGTGTTTTCCAGGTTGATAATGCTGAGGATACTAAGAACGCCATTAAGTGGGCGCTAGCAGCTGGCTATCGGCATATTGATACAGCTGCTTACTATGGCAACGAGCAATGGGTGGGCGAAGCCATCCGCGAAAGTGATGTGCCACGCGATCAGATTTTTGTGACCTCAAAATTATGGAACAGCGTGCGCGGCTACGATGAAACGCAGGCCGCCTTCCAAGAAACCTTAGATAAGCTGGGCTTAGACTATTTGGATCTGTACCTCATTCACTGGCCAGCCCCAGGTTATTTAGACAGCTGGCGGGCGATGGAAGACCTGTATAAGGCCGGGAAGATCAAGAATATCGGTGTGTCGAACTTTAACCAGACGCAGATGGCTGATATCTTGGCTCACGGCACGGTCAAGCCGGTTGTCGATCAAATTGAAACGCATCCTTATTTCCAACAAAACGACATGCACGCTTACTTGGAAAGCCAAGGGATTTTGCATGAAGCGTGGAGTCCACTAGGCGGGGGAAACAACAACGCATTGACCGATTCCGTGATTAATGAATTGGCCGCTGCTCATGACGTGAGTGCCGCCCAGATTATCTTACGGTGGCATGTTCAACGTGAAGAAGTTGTGATTCCTAAGTCAATTCACGAAGCTCGTATCCAACAAAATCGAGACATTTTTGCTTTTGGCCTGGATGAAGATGAAATGAAGGCGATTAGTGACCTCGATACCGGCAAACGAGTGGGTCCAGACCCAGACGATACCGCTTGGTTAAAGAAGTCACAGACCTATTCTGGTCGCAAGTAAGTTACCGAAAGGGTGGAATCCCTTGAGCCTTGGCTTTTGGCTCTAATTGCTCAGTTAGGGCATTTAGAACTGAAAAGGGAACTTTAGCGAAGGGACTCAGAAATCCGGGATGATCTGGATCGGGGACATCCTGATTAGCTTTTAATTTAGGAATTAATGGGACTAGGTCTTCTTTGTGGAGACCTAGTTTTTTGGCGTAGTAGACGGTCTCACGGTAAGTAAAGTTTTTGAAATAGAAGTAAAAACAACCACCCGCTGCGGTAAAGTACCAGAAGATGGTCCACTCTAGACCAATCTTAGCAGGGTCCAAAAAGTTCAGCCAGATGGCAGCGATGACAAAAAGGACATAGAGTACCACTGAAACGCCAGCCCAGCGCTGTTTTTGTGTCAAAATAACGGCCTCATCTCCATAATAGTATTGTATCCAGTGTACGGGGTAAACGGGTCAGAATTCAAGCGATTTTATAAAATCATTGCCGATCATTTCGTTATTGCTTAACAGACGTGTATAATAACACAGTATTGTTACCAATCGCTTTAAGAAATGAGAGGTAGACGACGTGAGTTTAAGTTTCGAGACCATCCAACCAACTGATTACCAGCAGGTAGACCAATTGGTGCAAGCAGCCTTTGAACCCGTAGAAGATAGTCAAGGTAATGAGGTTGACCTGATTCATCAATTACGTAAGACTTATGATTATCAAGCTAGTTTGGAAGTTGTGGCCAAGCCGTCCATTGACACAATAGTGGGCCATGGGCTATTAAGTCCGGTGATGATTCGTGGGAATCGGCATACAACGACAATTGTGGCGCTGGCCCCATTAGCGGTGGCCCCTGATTGGCAAGGCCAAGGTGTGGGGAGTGAATTGCTCAGTGAATTAGAGACGCGGGCTAGAATGGCTGGCTTTGCGGCAGTGAGCGTCGTGGGTGATATGACCTATTATGGCGGCCGCGGATACGTGATGGCTGAAGACTTTGCGATTCATAATAGCTTGCCTGTCCCAATGGGCAGTCACCTCATCAAACCCCTGACGGCCGGGGCCTTAGCCCATGTCGGCGGCATGCTGGAATACCCGGCACCATTTCTGGGCTAGGTTGATGGGTTAAAGATAAAAATAAAATTAGAGGTTGACGGGCATTTCTCATCGTGCTATTATCAAAGTCAATCAAATAACGAACGCTAATTTCCATTACCAAGTAGCGTGTCATCTGGGTGTCAGAAAGTCGGTGGTTGCTGCGAACCGATCAGGGTGATTACGACGAAATACAGTGGGATGTCCTGGTCCGCCAGGCGGGAAATAACTAGAGCCGTTACCTTCTAGTGAGTGGAGTGACTGGGTCTAGAACCAGTGGCTCAAGTTGGGTGGTACCACGGTTTAGTCTAAAATCGTCCCTGTTGCAGAAGATGCAGCAGGGGCGATTTTTTTGTACATAACTTGAGCTAAGAGGAGCGATTAACATGAAAGAAAATTCAACGAAAACGGGTAAACCAATTAGTTTTACAGAGGCTTTGATGATTTTGCTAGCCATGCTAGTAGTGATGGGGTTAGGGGTTATCAAGTTTGGATTATCACCAACCACCCCAGTTTTATTGGTTATTTCCTTGGTGATTCTATGGGCGAAGGTCCGCGGTGCCAATTGGGATACCATTCATGATGGCATTATTGACGGTATTAAAACTGGGATTATTCCCATTTTTATCTTTTTACTGATTGGGGCCTTGATTAGTGTCTGGATTGCCGCCGGGATTATTCCATCCATGATGGTCTTTGGTTTCCATTTGATTTCGGCACAATGGTTCGTGCCATCTGTTTTCCTAGTTTGTGCCATCATTGGTACTTCCATTGGGAGTGCGTTTACGATCATTTCAACTATCGGGATTGCCCTGTTCGGGATGGGGACGACGATGGGCTTCAATCCAGCATTAGTAGCTGGGGCAATCATTTCCGGCGCGATCTTCGGCGATAAGATGTCGCCGCTATCTGATTCAACGAACTTGGCCTCAGCCATTGCTGAATCTGAATTATTTGCGCATATTAAAAACTTGATGTGGTCCACGATTCCAGCATTCTTAGTTTCTTTGGTGCTCTACTTCTTCATGGGAAACGGGGCATCTGATGCGAATGCCATGGGCAAGATTAATGCGACGTTGACCACGTTGAATACCCACTTCTCGATCACTTGGTGGGCAGTTCTTCCGATTTTGGTTATGTTTGCCTGTGCTTGGCGGAAGATTCCGGCCATTCCCACGTTACTGTTAAATATTGGGTTAGCTATTGTGATGATTTTTATTGAAAAGCCCACGACATCGTTGAGCAGTATTGCGACGATGATTGAATCCGGATTTGTGTCCAAGACGGGTAACGGCAGTGTGGATGCCTTACTCACCCGGGGTGGGATTAGTGCCATGATGTCGACGGTGTCACTGATTATTCTGACACTCACCCTTGGCGGATTGCTGATGAAGTTCAATGTGATTCAGACGGTCATGATCCCATTGGCTAAACGCCTACACGGAACCGGTTCATTAGTGACAGCCGCCATTCTAGCCGGGATCGGCGTCAACATCTTTGTTGGGGAACAATACCTTTCCGTTATTTTACCAGGGAAAGCCTTTAAGGAAACCTTCAACGCGCGTGGCTTAGATAACTTGGCACTGAGCCGGGTGCTTGAAGATGGGGGCACGGTTATCAACTACTTGGTTCCTTGGGGCGTGGCGGCCGTCTTCGCGGCTAACACGTTAGGCGTCTCTACACTGGCTTACCTGCCATTCTGTTTCTTCAGTCTGTTGTCACCTGTGTTCTCCATTCTCAGCGGGTTCACCGGTGTTGGTCTCAAACGACTACCATCTAAAGATGATCGCAGTGCGACAGCAGCATCCATCGCGGCTAATGGTCGATAGAGTGGAAAGTGAGCATCAGTAGAATAGAATCAGTTAGGGTCGGGCCTTTGGGCACGGCCTTTTCTTATGGATTCAGTATGCTAGCCAATTAAGGATAGTGAGGGACAAAATATACTGGTCTTGTGACGGATTCAGCAATATTCATAACTACTTACAAAACTTACATTACTTACATAACTTTCGATATGTATAAAAGTGAGCAAACTCGATATATGATTAAGCCATCAGATAAATTAATTCGGAGGCGACAACCATGAGCGTGCTCAAAGCAGTTGAATCAACGTTCACAAATGCAGCAATTATTAGTTCCATCACATCGACCATATTTATTATTCTTCTCGGCTTCTTCCTACGGCGCCGGGGGACTTTTGGCGAGAACTTTGGTAAAGTGTTAACCAAGGTCGCACTGACTGTGGCAATTCCAGCTTTAGCGTTTAACTCCTTCATGCAACCCATGGATGGCGACGCTTTTAAGCAAGGTATGGGGGTCTTAGTTTGGGGAATTGTGATTTATATTCTTTTGATTTTTATCACGCCCTTCATGTATCAACGTTATGTTAAGGGACAACGTGAAGTTTTAGCAATCTTAACCACGTTTGGTTCCACAACTTTCTTTGGGATTCCGATTGTCGGCGCCGTTTATGGGGCCAAAGGGGTCATGTATAGTTCTATTTTTAACATCGGGTACCGGATCTTCCTCTATTCATACGCCTACATCAAAATGTCTGGGTTGAAGATGGAAGCCAAGAATATCAAGAAGATGTTTGCCAATCCCATTGTGATCGCAACTTTCTTGGGGCTCTTCTTCTGGTTAGCCCAACACCTCGTTCCCCAAGTGACAGTGCATGCCGCGATTAACGGCGTACAAACCACTGGGATGACGACCGTTGCCTTTTATCGGATCGATCAGACCGCACTGTGGCTTTACAAACCCCTGACTTACTTAGCGAACTTATCTTCACCACTGGCTTGGTTGGCAATCGGGGTAACGCTGGGGTCCATTTCCTTTGCCGATGCGGCTAAGGACAAGACACCCTGGTATTACGCTTTAAATAAAGTTATCTTGGTACCGCTATTAAATCTCGTGATCCTTTGGCTCTTGGACATCACCGGTATTTTACCGTTGAGTTTCGTCGCTGTTGCCACGGTAGTTGTTATGATGGCAACGCCAACGGCTTCTGTAGCTTCTGCGTATGCCATTAGCTTTGACCGAGAAGCAGTCTTGTCTTCCAATGCATCCTTTATCTCGACCATCTGTGCGGTAGTGATGATGCCAGTTTGGATTGCCATTCTCCAAGTGGTGAGTGGACTCGGCGTGTTCCATTAAAGAAAGGAAGTTTCCTAGTATGGTAAAAATTACATCTTACGGCGTCCGACCGATCGAGCAACCGTATTTCGATAAGCTAAATAAATATGATTTTGACATGACTTATGTTGAGGAACTCCTGACTCACGACAACGTGACAGCGGCTCAAGGCGCTGATGCCGTATTAGTACGGGGTAACTGTGTCGTTGACCGGCAAAACCTCGAGGCCTTTGCGGGTTGGGGGATTAAATACGTCTTCACGCGTTCTGTTGGGTTTAACCATATGGACCTACAGGCCGCCGCTGATCTGGGCATTGAAATGGCCCGTGTGCCGGGTTACTCGCCATACGCTGTGGCTGAATTGGCCTTCACACTCGGCATGACACTGTTCCGCCACGTGAACTTAGCGATCAGCCAAACCCGTCAGGCAGATTTCACAATCTCCAATGCGATGTTTAGCAAGGAAATCCACACGGCAACGGTCGGAATTGTCGGGATTGGTCGCTTGGGCTACACGGAAGCCAAGCTGTACAAGGCCTTGGGTGCCAAAGTTGTGGCATATGATCCGTATCCATCTGATGCCGCTAAAGAGCTGGCTGAATTAGTGGATTTACCAACGTTATTAGCCCAAAGTGACATTGTTTCGATTCATGTGCCATATTTCCCAGGTAAGAATGAAGATTTAGTCAATACTGACTTTATTCAGCAAATGAAGTCCGGTGCCGTTCTCATTAATACGGCCCGGGGGGAACTGGCTAACGTGCCAGCCATCCTTAAAGGTCTTGAGGATGGTCACCTTAGTGGCTACGGGACTGACGTGGTTGCTGACGAAGTGGCAATCATTGGTAAGCAATTCGCCAGTGTCAATGAAGTGCCTAACCAAGGGGTTCAAGACTTACTACGAGCTAATCCTAAAGTGTTGATTACGCCGCATGTGGGATCGTATACGGAACCGGCCTTACAAGATATGATTCGCATTAGTTACGATAATTTTCATGATATCTTAACGACGGGGAAGACAGCTAACGCCATCCACGCCTAATCAAGTGAGCGTGAGACAACAAGAGCTCGGGACTTTTGTCTCGGACTCTTTTTTGCCGCGGGCGTTTCAGTTGCGACAAACCGGCCTGGTCAGGTATATTGGCAAATGAGGTGGCGGATGTGCAGAAATTGAAGAAACAACTCCCGTTTTGGGCCATTGTGATTGCCGTCATGGCACTGGCAATTGGGGTATCAGTGGCAACAACGGTGGTCCTGATCCACCGGGATACGGTAGCGGAGAATAAGCAAACGATTCAGCGACGAATTCTGCGGGTGGCCCGTTCGACTGCCAAAATGCCGGCAGTTAAACGGGTCATTCGTGCCTCCAATGCGGGAGCTGATACGAATTTACAAACAGTGATTAAACCGTTGGTCAGTCGCGATGACGTAGATTTTATTGTGGTGATGAACCACCAGTTAATTCGTTTATCACATCCACGAGCGAAGAGTGTGGGCCATCATTTTAGTTCAGTTAAGGACCCAGCCCCAGCATTACGTGGTCAGATTCACTATTCCCAAAAGCCTGGCGTACTGGGACCAGAGTATCGGGTATTCCTGCCAGTTTATGACCGTGGCCGCGTTATTGGGGTCGTCTGTGTTGGCCTAACCCAACAGAATTTGGATCAGCAGTTACAGCATAAGACCCGGCCTATCTTGCTGGGCGGGTTACTGGGCTTTCTGATTGGCTGCATTTTGGCCATTTTATTGGGCATGTATCTCCGCTATCTGTTATTAGGCATGGAACCTAGCGAGATTTCCGAACGGATTGCGCGGCAAAAGTTAATTGATGATTCATTGCCGGAAGGAATCGTTGCAATTAACCGCAATGGGAGCATTATTTCTGCGAATCAAACGGCACAGCACCTGTTTGGTCAGCCGTTATCACTGAATGACCCCTTGCCGGCAACACTTCGGGCACTCTTATTTGCGCCAGCGACCCGGCAGACCAGTGGGAGTGAAGTGGCGTTTCAAGATAAACGGCTATTGGTGACGACCAATGATCTCCGAGTGCGGGGACGGGTAATCGGACAAGTCTCGCTTATTCGTGATATGTCAGCCATTACGGGCTTGATTGATAAATTAGCCGGAACGGAGCATTACATCTCGTCGCTCCGGGCCCAAACGCATGAGTTTATGAATCAGCTACAAGTCATCAATGGCTTACTGGAGCTGGCTGAGTATCCCCGTGCGTTGCAGTTTATGCAGGAAATTACTAATTCCTATCACCAAGACGTCGGAGCAGTCACGGACAAAATTAAGTGGCCGGCCATGGTGGGGCTCATTTTGGGTAAACGCCAAGAGGCTAAGGAACAAGGGTTTTCACTGACTATCGATGCCCAATCGGCGGTGACTCAGGTGACCTTCGAAAATCGGGTGGAAGTTCTCGCTTTACGGATTGTCAGTAATCTATTAGATAATGCGATTGCGGCAATTACAGCACCCAAGTCGACCGATCAGGTGACGCTGCGGTTAGTACTAACGGCAACTGGCACATTAACAATTGTCGTGACGGATACGGGCAGTGGGATTAGTCCAGCGGTGCGCACCCAGATGTTTACCCAAGGCTTCTCAACTAAGGGGCCACAGCGGGGATATGGGATGAGCTTGATTATGGCTGCTGTAACCACGCTGAAGGGGACTTTAGCCATAACGGCCAATTCTCCCCAAGGGACAGTGGTGACGATTCAAGTGGAGACGGGAGCGCCAAAATGAAAATATTAATTATTGAAGATGATCCGATGGTGCGGTTGATTAACCACCGCTTCTTAGAACGCATTCCCCAATTACAGGCGGCAACGATTGTGGAATGTCCGAGTGCAGTGGCAGCATTGGCACGACCGGATTTAGCAGAATATACGTTAATTCTATTAGATATGTATCTCCCCCAGTTAAGTGGGACGGAATTTTTGGCTGAGCTCTTAGGCCGTCAGCTGCATCCGCAAGTAATTATGATGACGGCGGCTAATGACCAACAAACGTTAAAGGAAGCCGTGAACTATGGTGTGTTGGATTTCTTAATTAAGCCCTTTACGTTCGACCGGTTTCAACAAGCAATGGCTAAATTCACGCGGTTATTGGCAGTGGATGATAAGCACACGGTGTCACAGACCGACTTGGATAGCTTGTTCTTGGGGGCAACGGTGCCGGTTTCAACAACGACCACTGCCGAATTACCCAAGGGGCTAACCAAGTTATCGCTACAGCGAATCGTCACGGCGCTGGCAACCTTAAAGCCGGGGTTTTCTAATCAAGATGTGGCAGATCAAACGGGGTTATCCCGGGTCTCCACCAAGAAATACGTGGATTTTTTGGTAGCTATGGGCTATCTGACCTCAGCGATTGTTTATCAGAGCAGTGGCCGGCCGTTGACCACCTTTCAAGTTGTGCCAACTAGTGAGCGGCTGATTCAACCGTACTTAACATGAACGAACCAAAATGGACCTGTCAGAAGACTTAACTTCTAGCAGGTCCATTTTTATAATGGCTATTAGTTGCCAGCCGTAAAGGGAACCAACCGGGATAACGGATTCGTTTTGGTCGAACGATAACCCAGCCACCCAATCAGGATGACGGCAAGTAAGCTCAGGCTAATCAACCACCATAACGCACTGGTATAGCCGCTGTTAGCCCCGCCATAGAGCGCATTAAATGTTGAGTATACACCTTGAGACATCGGTGTGTGGGTACTCAACCAGCGATAAAAGCCGTTTAATGCTGGCCGTGGGATGATCGCACCACTTGCTACCACCTGACTTACTAGCAGTGGCAGTTGAAGAATCATGGAAGGAAGACCACCGCACAGAAAGGCAATGGCTAAGGTAAATTCAAAGACCGCTAAGCCAAAGAGTACCTGAACGCCGAATAGTTGCCAGAAAGCCGAACTGGAGAAGCTAATTAGGCAGCGGAGCGTTCCTAGCGTAACGAGTGGGGCGACTAGAACGCCGATGAATCCGTTAAGCTGGACAGCAAGTAAGGCAGACCATTTACCGATAACGTGGCGAGCACTCATGAACATCAGGGTTAAGACGAGACTCATCAGCATGATTCCTAGATAGGCACCTAAGTTCAGAAACATAGGAGCAAATTGATATTGATAATTGGTTGGTAACGCGTGCAGTTTAGTTGTGGTCGTGGCAACTTGACCCGTTAAGGTCGCTGCGGTTGCGGCTGCTTGCTTTTTAACTTGGGGCATTAAGCGTTGTTGTTGCTGGCGCTTTACCCGAGCAATTGCTTGTTGTTGCAGTTTTTTCAATTGTGCCGGTTGTTGTGCTAGCTGAGGTGATTTTGCCAAGGAAGCCTGGAGTTGTTGTTTAACTTGCTGTTTAGCCACGGCTTGTTGCTTTTGCATGAGGGCCTTGCCAGTCGATTGTGCGAGCATCTGGGTGACCTTGGCCGTAGTTAATTGGGAGGCAACTTGAGTAGTGACTTGAGTAGTGACGTTTTTGGTCACCATGTTTTGTAGCAAGCCGTTCGACTGATTAACGGTATACGTCAGCTTAGGCGCTTGTCCCCGGGTGACTCGCTGGTAGAAACCCTTATCGATTTGAATAATGAGGGCAGCCTGCCGCGTATTTAACTGGCGTTTGGCGTTAGCAAATGAGGTCGCCGTGACCATTTTAAAGGGCAGTTTGTTTTCTAAGTGCGTTGCAATATTCTTGGAGACAGATGATTGGTCCTGATCTAGGACAACAACGCGAAGGTTTTGGGTCCCACTGGGGAGCTTGTTGAATCCGGGAACTGCTGCCAAGACAAAGATGAGACCACAGACCATTGCTAGAATAATGGCAACGTATGCTAAGGGATGTTTAAACCACTTTTTCAATGTAAAAACCCGCTTTCTTTTTGCGTGCAGGTTGATTAATCATTATAATGGACACATCTGAAAAAGTGATTATGGGAGGGATAATTTTGGGTGAGCGAACCGAGGATTATCGTTATGTCAAAACACAACACAAGATTTACACAGCTTTAATTGCGCTATTAAAGAAACGGGCTTTTGATGATATTACGGTTAGGGATCTCTGTCAGGCCGCGCAGGTGAGTCGGAGTGGTTTCTATCTCCATTTTGTCGATAAGTATGACCTGGTTGACAGCTACGGTCGTGATCTGGTCAAAATGGGGATGCGATTATTTTACGCGAATCGGGGCAACGGCCTGGAGACCTTATATACGGAGCTGTTAACGCTGATTAATGAACAGGGCGATCTGATTACATTGCTGCTATCCCGGAAAGGTTCAGTTGAGATTCAGAATCAAATCAAGAATCAATTACGGCAGAATGCCGCTGACAATATCCTGCCATATTATGGCATTAAAAATCAGTCACCAGTAGCGCAACGTTACCTGATTGCCATGACAACTGGTGCGGTGCTTAGTATCTTGCAGGAGTGGCTGGATTCTGGTAAACAGGAGTCACCAGCCGAACTAGTGGCGGTCATGCAAGAGCAGGTGATGCCGACACTGCAACGTAGCCAATTTCGGCTTTAAAATGAGCCAATAAAAAAAACTCGCTAGGTGCTAATGCACGTAACGAGTTTTGTTTAAGCGGAACGCTACCCGCAATAAGGAACGGGTTTACTGTAGTAATAGCCTTGCGCCACTTTAACATTGTACTTTTGTGCTAGTGCAACATCAGCTTTATCCTCGATGCCTTCTAAGGTAAAACCGAGGTGGTAGATGTCAGCAATTTGGCGCCAAGCGTCTAGGCTGCCCATCAGTTCCCCCTGTCGATGTTGTAAGCGGAAGTTCTGCATGGCAAATTTAATACTGTCCATGAACGGTAAGACGTCTTGAACACTGGGACACCACGGGTTGTCAGTGCCGACATCGTCTAAGCTGAGCTTAATACCAAATGATCGGTATAGTGCCACGTAGCGGTGTAGCTCGTCTAATGAAGGAGTCTCAGTCAATTCAATAATCAGTTTCAAATTCTTAACCGACTTTTTCAAGTGGATCAAGTGGCCAATGGTACGGCTGTCAGTGAACTGCTGACGGTTGAGATTTAATGAAATTTCCGGATTATCTGGATGGTTTTGTAAAATATTAGTAATTTCTTGGTAGGATAGCGAGACTTGTTGTTCCATCGGTAGTGCCGTGAAGTCTTTAGGCGTTACCCAGTAGTCATGCGAATATGAACGCAGAAGAAGTTCATAGCCGGCAAGTTTTTGCGTGATGGCGTCAACTTGTGGCTGAACAAAGAATCGATACATGAATTGAAGATCTCCTTTCTACGGTAATTTAAAAGAGACATACGATAGTGACCATTATACAGCATGTGGGAATCAATTTATAGCCGTAATGATGTGTGAACGATGGTCTAGATAGCCCCAGATTAGGGAAAGTGTCCTCATAATGGCTTGATAAGATAGCAAAAATAGTAACACTTTTGAGAAAACGGTTTCGTGAAGCGCATTCACAAATTAGCGGGTCTAGTTGTAAGAAATTAGACCGATTAGGGGATAAAGTTAAACAAGGGACGTATTATGGCGGAGAACTTAAAACATGGACGTAAATTGGTGATCAAAAACAGGTAGTTTCAGAATGATACTGAAACTACCTGTTATAGGTGCTAACCAAGAGCTTGTTAAGCTGCCAATTAGTCTAAGTTTAATTCGTAAGCACGACGAGCGTTGTCGCCGGGTTCGGCAACGTGAATGATGCCGCGGTATTGGTAGCCAAAACTAGCGGCAATAGCTTGCATTCGCTTGTTCATATTGTGGGTGTCAATGCGGAAGTTATGGATGCCAGTTTGATAGGCCTGACTGATCAGGTTAGAGAAGAAATAGTGGCTCAGGTGTTGACCAGCAAAGGCCGAACTTAAGGCAATCCGATGAATCGTGGCATAGGTGTCGGTGGTATTTTGCCAACCGGTCCCGGTAATCTCGTGGTAGTCAGCGTTGTCACCGACCACTTGGGCAGCGGTACCGGCAACTTGACCATCAACGATTAATAACCAACTCTGCTGATTGTTGATATCAGCGGTAATCGCGGCTTCATCGGGATAACCATCTTGCCACTGGGGACTGCCATCGGCTTTTAAGAGCGCTTTGGCATTGGCAATAATTGGCATGATAGTGGGTAAATCAGCTAGTGTGGCCTGTCTTAGATAGATCAAACTCATGAGATGTCCTCCTAGAAATACGTGTTATGTCTTAGAATACCACTTTCGCGGCTATTGAAAAACGCCGAGCCAATAGCCCGACGTTTTAGAAATCAGTAAAAGCTATGTTCGAAGTCTTCCAGGTAGCTTCCAATGGAGCCACCAAGGAGACTGCCGGCAATAACGAAAAGAATGAACAAGGCCAAGCTTAAAGCAACTTCGGCCAAAAGAATGGTATAAAATTTATCCAAACGAGTTGTGGTTACATCTGCAATAATACTGTAGATATAGCCAAGGTTTAAGATAAGTAGTACGGGCGAGAAGAATAGTAACATGACATTAAAACTGCCGAAGTTCCCACTACTGGTTAGTAAGCAGAGTACGAACACAATGAGATTGAAAATCAAAATCAGATTGGTCAGACTAGCAAAACGATTGGTAAAGTCCCAGTAAGTTTCGGTGTGGTTAATATCAAGCAATTTACGAAAACCATAGGCTAATGATACGTAGATGGCGCACCCTAGTACCAAAAAGATGAAAAGAAAGAAGCTCGCCTTGAAGATAGTGCCGCCGAAGTTAACTTGTTGGTCGGTTAAACTCCTCAGGGTACTGTTTGCGGCGTAGGCTAAGCGGTGTGCCAGTGTTGCCACCGTAAGAACGGCAACTAGAATCTCAAGAAGAAAGGCCGTGATCCCGAAGTAGCGATGTGTGTTAGCTTGCAGGGTCGCTGGTTGGCGAATCGTGGCTAACCACCATGAGAAAAAGTTGCCAGAGAAGCGTTTGGCCCGCTCGAGTGAGGGGTTGGGCTGAGTAGAAGTAGCTGACGATGTTGTTTGGTCAGTTGGGTTCGCGGTTGGTTGTTTGTCGGAAGTATTTTGCGAGTTGGCTGTCAATGGTTGACCACATTTGGGACAAAATTTGGCATTAGCCTGAACTTCATTGCCGCAATGCGGACAAAACTTGGTTGTATTAGTCATTATTCTTGATAAACTCCTTTAGTCGTCGTCGCTACTCTTTGAGGTGTCACTGATCTTTTGGGCAGCGGAAATCTTTGTGATTTTATTCGTATTGCCAGAGTCATTATCACTATCTGGTTTGACAGTGGCCGTGTAGGCATATACCTGAATGTGTTCATCGTCATCGTGGTAGAAGGTGTACTTAACGGTGTAGGTGACTAAGCTAGATTCATCAGTTCCAGGGGCCACATCTTTAACGGTGATGTCCATGTCAACGGAATCAACGTCATCATCCTTATAGTAGCCCTCAGCCATTTTGACAAGTTCTTGGTACTGACTATTGCTAGTACCGTCCATGAAGTAATCGGGTAATGATGAATCGTCATCGCTAGTCACGCTATCATCGTCGTCACCTTCATTAGCTAGGTCATCAACCATTGAGAAGACGTCACTAATGAGATCGTCGGCAGTATCCTTGTCGATTAGACCTGGATAGTTAAGCGCAACGTCGTAGCCGTCGTCACTTTCGGTAAGGTTAGCTGTTTTAGTCTTAATGAGGCTGTGCCCAACTTTATAAGTCGCATAGGCTTTCATATCTTGAGACCAAGGCTCATCTTTCATTGTCAATAAGCCACTACTGTCTGCTACACCAAGTTTTTTACCGTTTAGATAAACGGTTGAGTTGGCTAGCGTCTTGAAAGTGACGGAAATTGTTTTTAGACTAAGGTCGTAGGTGGCGTTAGTGGTGATATGGTAGCTGGCCTTATTGGTAATCTGGTGGCCACTGACAGTGCCGTTGGACGCCAAGGTATACTGGCCGGGAACCATGGCTGGTAATTTTTTGGAATAATAATCACTATTAGCAGTTGCGATTTTTTTGCCATCGAGTTTAATGACAGTATCCTTGTGATTAGTTGTGATGGTTGGTCTTACCGGATTAACGGTTAATTGATACTTAGGGAAGAACAGCAGATGATGCCCATTTTGGCCGTAAGTTAGTGTTTCATCACTGCTTACACCACCATTTTCCAATTCAGCTTTCAGGGTTGCCAATGCCTTGGGATGCTGTTGGTAATAACGTGACAAAGGCTTCATTGAAGAGTTCGTCAGCTTTAAAGCGGAACTATTAGTGGTGACTGATGTTGTGAGATTTTTCCCGGTTCTGAGATGGGTTACCACCCGGTTCAATGTTGCTTGCCGAGAGTAATAATGATTACCCCAAATGCCAAAGATAACCAGTAAGAGGATAATAATACTTAATCCCCAGCCCCAACGTTTGGTTTTCTTCGTCATCGGCCGTCGCTGAGAACGTTGCGGCGTTGGGGTTTTAGGCTGAGCCGTTGCCGTATGGGCTTCAGGGGTTGCGGTTTTAAGATTATAACCACAATTTTCACAGAAGGTATCACCTTCAGCCACGGGATGACCACAGTTGGGACAGAATTGATTTGGCTGACCGCCGGGTTGGTTATCAGCGGGCAGAGTAAAACGCGTGTGATGCATGAAAATTCCTCCAGTAAGTCAGATTGCATGACAGCCTTAATCCATCGTCAGCAACTTTTTCTGAAAAACGGCGCTTATAAATATGTATCAATAAAGGTTCAGCAGGTTTAGCTATGGTAGAAAGAGATAGTGGACTCGGTTGCATGATGGATTAAAACTTCACATAATGATTATTATACGCTAAAGCTAAGTTAATCGGCAGAATATTTTGGCTAGTTGGCTGACTGGCAAAAGTAAGCCATTATCAATTGCTGCCGGACACCACCGTGCTATCCTGACAGCGGAGGTGTGACGTATGGGGAAAAAATTCAACCACCACTTTTACCGGCGTTGGCTATTTTGGTTTGGCATTGCTTTTTGGATAGCCGAGGCGCTCTCATGGTCATTTGATAACTGGTCGGTTAAGCTGTTAGGCGTTGCTATGGGGTTGTTTTTAATTATTTGGAGTATGGATGGCGAGTAGTTGTGCGTCGTGAAAACGCATAAAAAAAGCGCTCGAAAATATCGCGCGCTAGAGGTCATTAGTGATTTTGTTGAGCAAAGTAGGTTTGGGCGGCTGCTAACATGTCAGCAGTTTGCTGGTTTAACAAGGGTGGTAGGTCATCTAGAGGGAAGTACTGGAGGTCCAGTGTCTCATCCGTGGCTGCTGATAGGAGATGCCCGCCAATTGGCTTTACCCAGTACAGTTGGGAGATCACTTGGGTGACGTCACCGTTTGGATAGGTCGTAAATCCTTGGTCGAAGATTCCCAGTGACTGGATAATCTCAACATCCAAGCCGCTGTCTTCTTTGACTTCGCGGATGCAGGCGGTCGCAAAGGTCTCGCCGTATTCTAAGTAACCACCGGGCAAGCTCCAGTTATGCGTATCGGTCCGTAGATTCAGTAAAGTCTCGTGTCGCTCGTTGGTCACCAGACCACCAGAGGCATTAAGAATGATGGGTTTGTGACCGACGAGTTCGCGAATTTCCTTGATGTAATTTGCCATAGACGCTGACCTACTTTCTACTAAGAGTTAGGTTCAGTATACCCGATTTTGGGCCGTAGGGTTAGCGGGGCTGATGCCAGGTGTCCGCCAAAATGATAGCGATCAGCAGTAGCAGGCACGTCAAGAAGAATTCGATAATGAGGGCCCAAAGTGCAGTTCCTAAAAATTGGCTGGCTGCCCAGTCGATAACGAGGCAGGCAATTAATGAAATAATAAATTTGACCCACCAATCAAGATTGTTCCTTAAATTTTTCATCTAAATCTCCCCCATAAAACTAGCTACTCTTAGCATATCAAGGACCGAATCAAAGAACAATTATTGATAGACAATTCGAGATTAAAAGCCGTTATTTAGGCGATAATCATGAACGTTAGTCAGTTGAACGGTAAAACGCGTGCCTCTTTTCCACTAGAAAGGGGCACGCGTTTTAAGTAAAGTTAAGCTTATTTCTTGATCCGCTTGTAATTACTATCGAAGTACTTGCCAGCCCGGATGTCGTCGGGCATGCCGGCGTATGGGGCTTCGCTAATAACATCTTCGTTGTCTTGACCAGCGTCACCCATGTACGTGATGTTGGCAAATTCGGGTACGACTAACTTAGGATAAGTGTCATACTTTTCACGGGATTCTTCCATTAAATCAATGTGTTCGTTTTGATAAGTTACCGTGATTTCGGGATGTTCTTCAACCCACTTAGGGAAGAAGATGGTACCGTTTAGCTTCTTTTCGTTGGGAACGAAATCAAGCGCAACGTCGGTTCCCGTTGGTTCTGTCCAGGCAACTTTGTAGATGCCGGGAACCAGCATCACAATGTTGGCTGCTTGGTCAGTAACCCACCGCCCAGCGACCATGCCACCATGGATTCGGTAATCAACGGTGTGGTCATTCTTAGCGTACCATTCGTATTCCCAGCCGTTGTCGTAGGTGTAGATGAAGTGGGTACCTAAAAAGTCGTCTAATGTTTTGAATTCTTTAGTCATCATAAAGCGCTCCTTTTTAATAACGAACATGTAATTAATTACATGTTTTTGTTTATGTGATTACTGTAACGCGAAATTTCGGAAACGTCAATAATTTTCTTGCAGTTTTTTTATGAAACTGGTTCAATGAAGACAACAGTCAGGCAAGGAGGCGGCCATTATCGGTCAGCGAAATCGATTACAATATATTATCTTAGGACTGCTCAATCAGCGGCCACAGACGGGTTATGACTTGACCAAGGCCTTTGAACATGAGATCGGTGAGTTTTGGCAGGCGCAACACAGCCAGATTTATCCGATGCTTAAACGCTTAGAAACCGCCGGTGACATTACCCATGAGGACACCGTTAGTGGAGAAAAGCTGGCTAAAAAGCAGTATTCATTAACGCCGACCGGGCATGATAAGTTGGTTGCGTGGGTGAGCGAGCCATCGCCAGAGTTGACGGCGACCAAGGACGAGTTTATTTTAAAGCTCTACTTCATTAAGACCAGCGATGATCCCCGTTTGCAGCCAATGTTGCAGGAGCAAGCGGCTTTACACCGGGCGCAACTGGCCCATCTGCAAGAGCGCCAGCAGACGGTTTTTCCGGATCAAACGGCCATTGACCAGGCGTACGGGCATTATTTGATTTTGGATCATGCCATCGGCCGTGAGCGCTACTATGTCGAGTGGTTGGAAAAATACTTGAGTTAAATGAATAGACGAAAAAGGTTCCGCAACGACGGATATAGTCGGGTTGCGGAACCTTTTTCGTGTCTAGCAGAATGATGATTGAGGTGGGGTGTTACCAACGTCAAAGTTAGGATTTATCCTGCTGAAGCAGTCCCATCATGGTAGTTTGCTGGAAAGTAGCGATGAGATCGTGAATGGTGGTCAATGATTCTTGTTGTCCGCCCAACAACCAATCCCGCCAAATGGCGTAGACACCAGCACTCATAAAACTAATCCAGTAGGTCTGCTGAGTCGATGTGATCCCGTGCCAGGTCGCGTTAGTCGCATAGAAGGTCCGCATATTATCATTGAAGACCTGACGGATAATGTGTTCAAATCCCCGGTCTGCGGAGAGTTTGAGGGTTGTTGAGAAACTGGTGAAGAAGTCGCCAAGTGCCTGCAACTTGTCGGCTGTCGGTAGCTTGGCGATATCCGCAAAGCGGGCTGTCATGATGGGACCAAAGTAAGCTGTGAGCACGTCGTCAAGGGTATTGAAGTTACGATAAAAGGCCATGCGACTAACGCCAGCCCGCTTCACCACTTGAGTGACCGTTAAGTCGGCTAAATCTTTGGTGGCTAATAATTGGAGGAGGGCGGTCGCTAAGTAGTCTTGTGAATCTTGTTTAATTTGTTGGGCGTGTTTGGTCGCTGCCATTACAATTACTCCGTTCTGTCATAGATGCTCGTGATTGCCTTGAATTAGGTCTGGGGTCATTGTATGCTACTTTCACAGACGTTACAAGTGAAACGAAAGCGAGCGTGAATAATGATGAAAAAAGAATTAGTCGTTATAACCGGTGGAAGTGGCTTTATTGCTATCCATATTATTTTACAATTACTCCAGCAGGGGTATGCCGTGCGAACGACAGTCCGGTCATTGAAACGGACAGCCTTAATTCATGAGATGTTAGCAACCGGTGGTGTGACTGATCTAACCGACTTGGAGATTACGGAAGCCGACTTAACCAGTGACGATCATTGGGCGGCAACGATGACGGGAGCGACTTACGTGATTCATGTGGCGTCACCGACCCCTAACCGGGTTTACCGGAATGAAGATGAGATGATTCGCCCGGCTATCGACGGGGTCTTGCGGGTGTTGACAGCTGCCCGTGATGCCGGTGTTTCGCGGGTGGTCTTGACCTCCGCTTATGGGGCGATCTTTGCGGGCCATCATCATCGAACGACCCCCTATACCGAAGCGGACTGGTCGGATGTGACGGCGAAGAAAATTCACCCTTATCAAAAATCCAAGACATTGGCTGAACAAGCGGCTTGGCAATTTATTAAAACGGCAGGACGAGGGATGGAGCTAGCGGCTGTAAATCCAGTTGGTGTGATGGGTCCTGTCTTGGCGAGTGATTACTCCCATTCTAATGTCCAGATTCAACAATTACTGGAGGGGCAGGTGAAGGCCGTTCCCAACGTTGATTTGGGATACGTTGACGTGCGGGATGTCGCTAGTCTCCACTTGCTAGCCATGACGCAACCGCAAGCAGCTGGTGAACGGTTCTTAGCGACTACCGGAGAAACGTTATCTATGTTAGACGTCGCGAATATTTTACGGGTAGCCTTTCCGCAGTTTGCATCTAAGTTACCCACTAAGACAATCTCTAATGCGGCAATTAAAGCAGCAGCTCTGGTAAAACCAGATTTGAAGATGATTGCTTCTATCGTGGGTGAATACGCGGAAACTAGTAATGCTAAAGCGGTGAATCTGTTGGGATGGCAGCCACGGTCGGCCAAGACGGCCATCATTGCTACGGCGCAGTCGATGTTAGACTTAGGCATCGTACAGGGATAGGTTGAAAGTTAATTGTATTGTTGCTTATGCAACAATATCGTGGTACACTTAGCCCCAGAAACTAAAAGGGGTGATGGCCATGCTGACAGTCAAGCAGACCAATGAATTGACCAGTCAGGAACTGGTTCAGGTGCTAAAGGAACGGGTTGCCGTCTTCGTTGTGGAGCAGAATTGCCCGTATCAAGAAGTGGATGCCAATGATTTTGATGACCTTCACGTCCAGCTAACGGACGATGCTGGTCAATTGCAGGCGTACACGCGGATCATGGATCGCGGTGATTCGGTGACCTTTGGCCGGGTGTTGGTGGTTAAAGCTTATCGAGGTACTGGGTTGGGCCAGCAGATCGTGCAGGCAACGTTGGACGCAATCGCCAAGCGGTTTCCGGGCAAGCCTATTCAGATTCAGGCGCAGGCGTATTTGCAAAAGTTTTATGCCGGATTTGGGTTCAAACCGGTCTCAGCGGTTTATTTGGAGGATGATATCCCACACTTAGATATGCGTTTGGAGGCGACTCATGACTGACGTGTTACGGGAAGTGGGCAGTATTGCGCGGGCGTTGGATTCGATTGCTAACGTTGAGTTCAAGCAATATCAGCTGACCCGTGGCCAGTACGCCTATCTGGCGCGGATATGTGAACACCCCGGGATCATTCAGGGCCAGTTGGCCGAGCTGATTAGGATTGATCGCACCACAACGGCGCACGCGGTTAAGCGACTGATTGACGGTGGCTTGGTGTATCGCGAACCGCTACCTGGTAACCAGAAGAGTAAGGTGTTGTACCCGACTGAAAAGGGCCAGGCCATCTATCCCATCTTGAAACGTGAAAATGATTATTCTAATCAAGTGGCCCTAGCAGGTTTGTCGGCAGATGATGTGGCTACGTTAAAGCGAATCCTACCGGTGATGAGTGCCAATGTCACGGCGGATTGGCAACGAGTGAAGGCCGGCGAAAAGCGAGATTACTAAAATAGAAACACCACGATGACAACCAATCGTGGTGTTTTTTTGTAGATCAGGCGATTAAATTGGAATAGGTTGTAGTTTAGGAAAACTGTTATCAGCTAGCCAGTTTTCTTTATTTGTAACATAGGTCTTCGTACTAAATAATTGATAATTTATGTATAATTTTGTTAATAATAAGTATATCATAAGGTATGGATAGGTAAGCGGCTGATCAGCACCATTGGGGAATGGTTTTAATCATCTATTTGGTAGAAGTTTCATGTAGCTAAATTCGGTAGCGCTGAACCTTTAAACTCTTGGAGGAGTAAATGGTTTTCTAGCGTGAAGAACACAACGCCGGGATGATCACGAATTGCGTGATATCTCGGCGTTATACATAAATAAAGATAGGCAATAGATGAATTTCAGAGGACGATTACAAAACACACTTCACGTGGCGTAGCGGAATTAAAAATTATCGAATAATTAAGACGGGTATCCATTAATTAGTATGATTCGGTGGAGGAAGAAGGCTGTTATGAAAAAAAGAAGAATCCTCATTGCGACATTTTTGATTATTGTAGTTTTTACTATTTCGGGAATAACGGGCGTGTGTCTTTTGATACCCAACACACCGTAAAAGGCTGTGCGCTTTACCATTCTGAAGAATGGTCACCCGATTATTGCATTGACAGAGACGCCTAAGAAGGTACCCGGGGGTAGCGTATATGGCTATTCCGGGAAAAGAGCTTGGCGGTATTATAAGGTTAAGACAGCGTTTGATGCATCAAACGGGGAGATCAATCTAAATACATTGGCAGTTAATAAGCCTAAAGTAGGATCAAAGTTTTATCGGGTACATGTGGTTTATCCTGTGGCTTAGTAATTTGGTAGAAGTCTTATAAGCTCAATCATGCTGGGGTCTTAAACTCTTAGAGAAATAAATGATGTATGCATAACATGTGGGTAACTTTAAGCTTAGGGAGATGAATGGCATGCAGATTGCCAAGTTGTATTTAAAAGGATTGGTTCCATTTGTTTTGATTATGTTAATTAGCAATTATGATGTGGCGCAACAGGCATTACGGTTCCAATTGAGTTGGTGGAATGTTTACCTGATCGTGAGCTATATCGTCATTTTTCCGGCCATTTATTTGGTGACGCGGCACCATATTGAGAACTCGCGGGATTTTGAGGGACAACTCAATCAGCCACGAAAGAATGCGGAACAAGAAGCGATGCGACTCGGTTCAAGCTATGCCAATACGGGCATGTTTGGTGTCACCAGAATCGGTGATGCGCAGGGCAAAGAGAGCTGGCTAGTTCGATGGGGAATTGACTTTATTACGCGTCTCTTTTTATTATTCTGTGGTGTATTCGTGTTGGCCTATCGGTTATGGCAGGATCGACGGTAAGTCATCCCGGTGTGGCCTTGTGGAGCGGGGGGATCGTGTGAAACGAATGCTAATGATAATCTATCAGCGATGTTTGAGCTTGTTTTTCTTAGGCGTTGTCATCGTTGGCGAGGCGATCATGACATCGCAAACCACGATGAACGATACCGCTACCGGGATTGTTAAAGTCAGCATAGCCAGTACGTTAGTCGTGGTTGTTCTAGCCTACTTCATGACGTTTGTGGTGTATGGATTGGTAGCTGGCGGTGTTTGGCTCTGGCAGCGCCGGTCGAGCTATGAATTGCTGGTTAATTTTTTCTCTAAACCAGCACGGGCCGTTAACTTCGCGGTAATTATTGGGTTGTTATTGCTGGGAAGTGCTAATGCCTATTTTGAGGACTATTTACCATCCCAGACAGCCGAGAAGTCAGTTAACCGGGCTATCCAGCGTAACCGGCTAAGGGAACTAACCACATCTGATCGGTTGTCCGCTGAGTTAAAACGGGGTCAGGCCGTTGCCATAAGCGAAGAATTAACCATGAGCAATCACCAGCACATCTATTTGGCCAACCTTAAGGGCGACAACTCCGGAATTGAGATAACGTTAACCCGACAACGACGGGACTTACTGGGGATTGTGGCCAGCTACCGTGTCACGAAGATCTCGGATGAGAATGGACGCGGTATCTAAAGCTACAAGAAGCCCAATCAGTATTGATACGAATATGAGAAGGGTCGGGGACAAAAGTCTCGGGCTCTTTTTGCGTTGCCAAATATTGAGTGCCGAAACGTGCGCCAAAAGGCAGCTGGCGAGCATTAGCCACCTTTTGTCCCCCCTCTTTTTTGAACGCCAATTTTGAATACATCGCCAGTTACGGTGCGACCATGTTTGCCAATTAGGAAGTTTTTCTTTTATATATAACACATGTGACATATAATATATGTATTGACCTGATAAGGAAGCGATAACGGTGCACTATGGTATTTTATTATTAACGTTTTTAAGCGTTAACTTGGATTTCTTTTTCATGCTGATCTTCTTACTCAGACGGTATCCGGTGATCAAAGTTGTGTGGGGTTACCTGCTGGGAAATTGGGTCTTGCTGATTTTAAGCTACCTGCTTGGCAAGGCACTGCTACTAGTTTTGCCAGAATGGTTACTAGGGATTTTGGGTTTCCTGCCGATCTATATGGCCTTCCATGATGAAGACGATGCAGATGGGCATAAAACCAGTCGGTCGCCAGTGTGGAGCGTTCTGGTCACGTACCTTTCCGTTTGTTCGGGCTGCAATCTAGCAATCTTCTTGCCAGTGTTGGTAGGTGAAACGTTGCCGCATTTTATGCTTGCATTGGGATTTATTAGTCTATTAACGGTGGGGGCCGTCCTGCTGGTTAAAGGCGTGGCTCAGGTTCCAGCGGTGGAGACGCTCATGGCGCAGCGCGGTGAGCAGCTGATGAAACTGTGTTATGTGTTGATCGGCCTCTATGTTTTTTGGGACAGTGGCTTAATCAGCCATTTGTTCGGTTATTTGCCGTAATGGAAAAGCCAACCGCATTAATTGGTTGGCTTTTTTTGAACATACAGGTAATCGGCTGCTGATAAGTTGACGATTATTTCTTCGTGGGCCGTGGTTTCCAAGTAGAGAAAATTCAGGTCTTCATCGCGACGAAGCAACCAAAGAGGCTGGTTAATTGTGAGGTGACAGTGTTGAAAATAAGCCACCAGACTGGGCGTTTCTAAATAGCTGACCAGCTTGGTTGGGGTGCGATCACTTAGCTGGCTGAGGGGCATGACGGTAGCGTCATTGAGCAAATCAGTCGTCATATCCCCACCAAAAGGACTTTGCTGAGGATGGTCCAGAAAGGTCGCTAGGGCGGTTACAGTTGGTGGTTCTAAAGTGTCAGCCATTTGCCACGCCTGTTCGGGAATTTGGCTTAAAGGTAGGTGCAAGTGCTGGGCTAAGAAGACCTCACAGAGGCGATATTTATAAAGCAAGCGCGTTGCTAATTCTCGGCCTTGGTCGGTTAGCGTCACGCCGGTGTAGCGGTGACGATTAACCAGGCCACACTTTTGAAGTTGGCGCGTCATCTCGGTGACGGTGGCTGGCGAGACGTTAGCGAAGGCTATAATCTGTTTGTTACTCACCCGTGGTCGGGCAAAATTACATTCAGCAATGATTTTAAGATATGTATGGTGATTTAACATGGTGGTCACTCCCCCCAGAGCTAATGATGTTAAAAGCCCCACCAAACCGTCGCTAACGGGAGCGCTGGTTTGGTGGGGCTTTTAGCTTACCGGACGACGAGAACGGAAATTGGCGCGTACTTCGCCATGTAAGCGGCCTGACTTCCCAGATACTTTTTGGGTCCTTTTTTGGCCAGCGAGCCGACAATGAGGACTTCGGGCTTGATACTTGGAATGACCGTGTTCACGATCTCCTTACCAGGATCGCCCTCGGCAATAACGGGGAAGACGTTTTCAACGCCTGCTTCATGCGCCTGCTGGACGTATTCGTTGACGTGTTCGACTAATTGGGCACGTTCACCGTGAATAAAGTCCTTACTTAGGGCTTCATAGACGCTGCGGTCGTCGCTTTCCAAAACGGAAACAATGTAGAGTTCCGCGTCTTCTAAGCGGGCCCGCTTAATCGCATACTTGAAGGCCAACTGTGAATCAGCCGAGTCATCGACCCCCACGAGGATTTTGGTAAAAATCTTCTTTTCAGTCATAGATGGAGACACTCCTTTCGTATAGAAGCTGGTATGTGCACTTACTTGGCAGACCAAGCTTCAGGCGGTTTAGACAATCGTTGCAAGTTAAACCGTCTTCTTTTTTAATTTCTCACTCCTAACGAAACAAGTCAAGCAAAATCCGTCTTCTTAAATAAAATTGTTCGGCCATAGTGGGATAAATTCGATTTTTTACAAAAAATATTAAGGGATACAGAACTTTAATATTTAAATTTCATTAGCTGCCTAAGTCCTTGATATTACTGAGTTATAGTCAGATGATAAAAGTTTTTGAAAGCAATTTTTTTGCTTAAATAATGGCTGAATAAACTTTTGTATGCCTAAAAAGTATTTTAAAATCATAAATTTTAATGTACAATGGGTCATGGATTTAAGGAAGGGAGTCTTAAAATTGAGTGATAATGTTCAAAAGAAACACAAATTAATCTCTTATGCCAACGGGCGTTCGTTGGAGGAGATTAACGGTAGTGTGGCAGTTCCCAAAAATATCAGCTTCTGGAAAGCGTTGTTTATGTATTCTGGTCCGGGTGCCCTGGTAGCGGTGGGGTATATGGACCCAGGTAACTGGTCCACGTCAATTACTGGGGGCCAGAATTTCCAGTACTTACTAATGTCCATTATCTTGATTTCAAGTTTGATCGCGATGTTATTACAATACATGGCGGCTAAACTTGGGATCGTGAGTCAAATGGACTTGGCCCAGGCCATCCGTGCCCGAACCAGTAAATCATTGGGGATTGTGTTATGGATTATGACAGAGTTTGCGATTATGGCGACGGATATTGCCGAAGTCATTGGGGCAGCGATTGCGCTGTATCTGCTATTCCATATTCCATTAGTGATTGCGGTTTTCATTACAGTATTTGATGTCTTGCTATTATTGTTGCTAACAAAGATTGGTTTCCGTAAGATTGAAGCCATTGTGGTCTGCTTGATTTTAGTTATTTTGGTCGTCTTTGCTTACCAAGTTGCTTTGTCTAATCCTGATTGGGGTGGTGTTTTTGCCGGCTTGATTCCGAGCCCGAAGACGATTGCCTCAACTCCTCAAATCGGTGGTCAAACGCCAATTTCTGGGGCGCTGGGGATTATCGGGGCCACGGTAATGCCCCATAATTTATATTTGCATTCGGCAATCTCGCAAACGCGGCAAATCAATCATGATGATGAGGAAGACGTTGCCCGGACGGTTCGGTTCTCCAGCTGGGATTCTAACATTCAGTTGACTTTGGCCTTCTTTGTTAATGCCTTGCTATTAATCATGGGGGTGGCCGTCTTCAAGAGTGGTGCGGTTAAAGATCCATCGTTCTTCGGCTTATTCCAGGCCTTATCTGACACCAATACCATGAGTAACGGGGTGTTGGCCGGCGTTGCTAAGACGGGAGCCTTATCAACCTTGTTTGCGGTCGCTCTATTAGCTTCGGGTCAAAATTCCACGATTACTGGAACGTTGACGGGTCAAGTTATCATGGAAGGTTTCGTTCACATGCGGATGCCACTTTGGTTACGGCGATTGGTTACGCGATTAATCTCGGTTATTCCCGTCTTGATCTGTGTCATGATGACCAGTGGTAAGAGTGCTATTGATGAACATACCGCGTTAAATGATTTGATGAATAACTCGCAAGTCTTCTTAGCCTTCGCGTTACCATTCTCGATGCTACCGTTATTGATGATGACGGATAGTAAGTTGGAAATGGGCGAGCGGTTTAAGAATTCGGCTTGGGTGAAGTGGCTCGGGTGGCTTTCCGTCTTGACTTTGACCGGGTTGAACTTGTATAACATGCCGGCCTCGATTCAAGGTTTTTACGGCGATGGGATCACGGCTAGTGAAACAATGACCGCTGATGTGATTGCTTGGGCTCTGAATGCGGCGATTATTGCATTGCTAATCTGGACGATCTATGAATTGCATAAGGGAAATCAGCGTTTGTCCAAGGCCTTGGCCGAAGGTAAAGTTGATCAGAGTATTTAAACCGGAACTAAAGTATCACCAAAAAAGCAGTGCCGGCAGAATTCAAATTCTGTCGGTACTGCTTTTTTAGCGTGTAAGAAAGGTAGATTAGTAATTATCACCGTTTAAGATGGAGCTTTTAACAATGACGTAATCCACCGTGCGAATGTCCAGCAGATTGCGGCCACCGGCATAGGAAATGGCAGATTGTAAATCCTCTTCCATCGCGGTGAGCGTCTGGTCGATGTCCCCACGGTAAGGTACCAGCATTTGCTTACCTTCAACGTTGCGGTAGGCGCCCTTTTGTTTTTCAGAAGCGGAGCCCCAGTATTGTTTGAAAGTCCGACCGTCAATCGTTAGTAGACTACCGGGTGACTGTTCGTGACCAGCTAACATGGAGCCAATCATGACCATGCTGGCACCGAAGCGAATGGACTTGGCAATGTCGCCGTTGTAGCGAATCCCGCCATCAGCGACAATCGGTTTCCGGGCAGCTTTGGCACATAAGCGCACGGCCGCTAACTGCCATCCCCCGGTGCCAAAGCCAGTTTTAAGCTTGGTAATGCACGCTTTACCGGGGCCAATCCCAACCTTAGTGGCATCGGCGCCGGCATTTTCCAATTCACGAACGGCTTCCGGCGTGCCCACATTGCCGGCAATTACAAAGCTATTCGGTAATTGCTGCTTAATATGGTGAATCATCCGAATTACGGCATCGCTGTGACCGTGGGCAATGTCAATCGTGATGTATTCGGGCGTTAAGCCGGCCGTAGCCAGTTCATCGATGAAGGTAACTTCTTCGGGCTTGACGCCCACACTAATGGACGCAAAGAGTGACTTGGCTTGCATCCGTTCGATGAATCCCCGGCGATCCTCGGGCTGGAAGCGATGCATAACGTAGAAATAATCGTGTTCAGCTAGCCAGACCGCTAATGGTTCATTGATGACGGTTTCCATGTTAGCGGGAACCACGGGGATTTTAAAGCGGCGGGGGCCGAATTCAATACTGGTATCGGCTTCACTGCGGCTATCAATGATACATTTGTTGGGAACTAGTTGAATATCTTCATAATCAAATACTTCAGCAGGGTGCATAGGCAATCACTCTTTCATTAAAGTTTAGGCGTTCCAGACATCTTGTAAAATGTTCGTTTGTTCACGGTCGGGGCCGACAGAGAGGGTGGCAATTTCCACACCGACCAATTCTGCCAGCCGCTTAACGTAGGTTTGGGCATTAGCTGGTAATTCGGCGACTGACCGGCAGTGGGTGATATCTTCGTCCCAACCTGGAAGTTCTTCATAGACTGGTTGGCACGCGTCAAGGTCCACTAGACTAGCAGGGTAATGGTAAATGGTCTCGCCGTTTAGCTGGTAAGCCTTGCAGATCTTAACTGTCTTGAGGCCGGTTAAGACATCTAAACAGTTGAGTGATAGGGTCGTCAAGCCAGAGACCCGCTTGGCATGCCGGAGAACCACGCTATCGAACCAACCGATCCGCCGTGGTCGTTTAGTAACCGTCCCGTATTCGTGACCCGTCTCGCGGATAGTATCGCCAATTTCGTCAAAGAGTTCGGTTGGGAATGGACCATCACCAACCCGGGAAGTATAGGCTTTGCAGACACCGACCACGTGATCGATCTTAGTTGGTCCGACGCCAGAACCAATGGTTACGCCACCAGCAACGGGGTTTGAGGACGTAACGAAGGGATACGTTCCGTGGTCAATATCCAACATGACCCCTTGGGCCCCTTCGAAAAGAACATTCTTGCCGGCATCTAGCGCGTCATTGATGACAACGGATGTATCAGTCACGTAGCCCTTGAGCTGTTGCCCTAAAGCGTAGTAAGTTTCAAAAATATCGTCATAGTTTAGTGGTTCTTCATCATATAGTTTGGTGAGCACCTTGTTTTTTTCAATCAGGTTTTGGTGTAGCTTTTCCGCAAAGATATCGTGGTCCAAGAGATCCGCTACCCGAATGCCAATTCGTTCAGCCTTATCCATGTAAGCAGGGCCGATTCCTTTATTGGTGGTGCCAATCTTGCTGGCCTTAGCCTTTTCTTGCGCTTGGTCCAATAAGATATGGTATGGCAAGATAACGTGAGCACGGTCAGAAATCCGTAAATTATCCGTGGCAACGCCATTATCGTGGAGGTAGGTGAGTTCTTCAATCAGCGATTGCGGATTCAAGACGACCCCGTTACCGATAACACTGGTTTTGTCGGCATAAAAAATACCGGATGGAATTAAGCGTAATTTGAACGTTTGACCATTGAAGACAATGGTGTGGCCCGCATTGTCACCGCCTTGGTAGCGGGCAATGACATCAGCCTTCTCACTTAGAAAATCCGTGATCTTTCCTTTTCCTTCATCGCCCCATTGACTACCAACTACTACTGTTGATGACATTGCAAACACCTCATCGTTTATTATTACTGAGCCGAACACCCAGCAAGAATTAGTGTACCAAGTTCGGAATCAAAAATCAACCTAAAAGCGAACTATTTTTTGAATTAAGCGTCTTAAAGTTCTGATAATTGCGGATAGAAACAAATAAAACCGGAAACTTACACCGATATTAATAGCAATTGTGGGATGTTCTATGTTATGATATTTACCGGATAATCATGATAAATAACCATTAATGTTCGCTTTTTAATGCATAATTAGGAGGAAATCGTGATGTTGGAACGGTATACACGACCAGAGATGGGTCAGATTTGGTCATTAGAAAATCAATACGCGTCCTGGTTGGCAGTTGAGATTGCTATTGACGAGGCGTGGGCAAAGTTGGGAGAGGTTCCAGTTGCCGATGCCCAGAAGATTCGGGCAAATGCGCGGTTTGATGTTGAACGGATTGCGGATATTGAGGCCGTAACGCACCATGATATGGTAGCTTTTACGCGGAATGTTTCTGAATCTTTAGGTGCTGAACGAAAGTGGATTCACTTCGGCGTGACGAGTACGGATGTCGTTGATACGGCACAAGGGTATCGTTTAAAGCAGGCTAATGCCGTTTTACGAGCAGATATCGTGACGCTAATTGCGACACTTAAAAATCTGGCATTAACCTATAAAGAGACGGTCATGATTGGTCGCACCCATGGCGTTCAAGCGGAACCCACGACTTTTGGTTTGAAAATCGCTCGGTGGTATGCCGAGATGCAACGGAATTTAGAGCGATTTGATCGGGCAGCCGCTGGTGTGGAAACCGGGAAAATCAGTGGGGCCGTGGGGACGTTTGCGAATGTACCACCGGAAGTTGAAGCGGCGGTCTGTGAGCAACTGGGAATCAGTGCCCAGCCCATTGCTAGTCAAGTGCTGCCACGAGACTTGCATGCGGACTACGTGGCGACCTTAGCCTTAATTGGAACGAGTATTGAAGAATTTGCGACGGAGATTCGTAGCCTTCAGCGTTCTGAAATTCATGAAGTTGAAGAGCATTTCAATCCCGGACAAAAGGGCTCATCGGCGATGCCTCATAAACGTAATCCGATTGGCTCGGAAAATGTTACCGGGTTGGCGCGGGTCTTACGGGGCACGGTCGTGACGGCGTATGAAAATGTTAGCCTTTGGCATGAACGCGACATTTCGCATTCATCAGCTGAACGGATGATCTTACCAGAAAGTACGACGCTACTGGATTACATGCTCAGTCGCTTTAATCGGATTTTGACCAATCTAGATGTCTTTCCTGAGATGATGAAAGCTAACATGAATCGGACCTATGGCCTGATTTATAGTCAACGCTTGTTATTGAAGTTGATTGAAAGCGGATTGAGTCGGGAAGCGGCTTATGATTTGGTGCAGCCATTGACAGCTCAAGCGTGGGATGAACAGCGGCAATTCCGGCCACTGGTGGAAGCCAATACCGAGATTACTGCCCGTCTGACACCAGCACAGATTGCCGATGCGTTTGATTACCACTATCACTTGCGTCGCGTGGATGAGATTTTTAAACGGCTAGGCCTGCTCGATTAAATTTGTGATTAGAAAATTGAAAAACGCCTGTACCCAGTGATGACCGGGTACAGGCGTTTTGGGTTAATCGGCAATTGTGTGGGCATGATGGTCGCCCTTACCGTCTTGAAAAAGATATGAGTAAACAATTAAAGATTCAAGATGCTGTTGCTGAGATTATTCTGACTGAAGGTGCTGCTAGCGTATCAACGACTAAGGTGGCCCGACGAGTGGGTATTGCCCAATCGAACGTTTATCTCTACTTTAAGGATAAACAGGCGTTACTCGATAGCGTCTATGAACGGGAAACGCAAAAGATTTTGGCAACTACCGAGATCGCTAGCCTACAGGATCAGAAAATACCATTAGAGGAGCGCGTTCGGCTGTACATTCAACAAGTCTATGATTTTTCATTGGCCAATCCGGATAGTCTGACGTTGATTCAACAAATCAAATTTTTACGGGGCCAGTCACCCGACTTATTGCCCAATGAATTGACGCCTAATAATACGGTTAGTCAGTTACTTCAGGCGGCGATTGATGAGGGGGTCTTGAAAGATTTGCCGGTCAGTCTACACATGAGTTTGGTATTTGCGATCATTAATCGGCATACCACTAACTTGCAATTGGGACGTTATCCGGTTGATAAGTATAGCTTCAAAGAGATCTATCAATTTATTTGGGATGCGATGAAACGCTAATTAACGAAAACACGCTAGTCCAGTGGATGAAATCCAGGGCTAGCGTGTTTTGATTATGGGACAATAAAAACCGCACTATCCGGGGAAGACGGTGCGGCCATCATGAGGAGTGCATTCGCATAAGGGGGGCGAATGCAATTTAGAGGAGTGGTTAGGCTTGAGGGAACCTAACCAAGGAATGATTCTCTTAGGGGGAAGAGAATCTAAAAGGGATTGGATATAGAATTTGACTAGTAACAGTTATTGGCTAATTACTATGGTTACTAATATACCCGGATTTTGTGAACATAAACGGGGCAAGTCATGATGACTTTGCGATAAATTAGTAAAGAAAAGCTAAAGTGTGAAGAAAATGGGGCGAATTACTTAAAGTAAGTTTGCAGAAAGGCGGTCACTCGTTGTTGGTAGCGTTCTGGGTTCATCCAGAAGCTCTCAGCGTGCGACGCATTTTTGACAATCCAAAGCTGTTTTGGCGCGTGAGTCGCCGCGTAGTTTTCGTAAGCCATGCCTACGGGGACATAAACATCCTTTTCGCCGTGAATAAAAAGAATCGGCCGCGTATTCTTACGAAGCTGATCGGTTGACGTTACGTCGCCGAGATAGTACCCCAAGCGGCGTTTAGAGATTGTGCTGACGAGCGGTTCGATCGGGTACTTGGGTAAGTGAAATTGGCGTTTGAGCAGATAGGTTAACTCAGCCTCAATACTGGAGTAACCACAGTCGGCGATGATTGCTTTAACCTGTGGGGGTAAAGTTTCACCAGATAACATTTCCATCGTGGCACCGCCCATACTGACACCAAATAATAAGATGTTGACATCGGCGGTTGAGCGGTCGATGACCTGCTGAATCCATTGTAGATAATCCAGTCGATCGAGCCACCCAAAGCTGATGTATTCACCCGCGCTTTCGCCGTGACCACGGTCGTCGGGTAGTAAGACGTTGAAGCCGAGGTGATGATACATTTGCGCGAAGTTCGCCATGGTTTCACCGTTGCCCTTGTAGCCATGTGAGATGATGACCGTTTGTTGGCTAGGGGTTGCAGCCGGGATGTATTCGGCCACCATTCGGTTTTTGGGGTCATGTTCGTGTAAGTACCATTTTTCTTTCGTCACGTGCTGGTACCAATCGACGTAGGCGTAGTAGGCGTCTGCGTATTTCTGTTTGTCAGCTGAGGTTTCCGGAACATAATTGACCCGCTTAAAGGCAAAGTTGAAGAGGTGTTCGCTGGCGGCTAGGGAAGTGGCGGCGATACCAATAAGTGGGAGCGTTAAGGTCAAGGTACGTTTCTTCATCGATAATCAGGTCCTTTCATAAGGGTTGGCGGTAAAAAACCAGACTACCCGCAAATACGGTTAGTCTGGTCGGATTGCCTAATCCAAATAGAGTTGCTTTAAATTATTCAAGTCGTTACGAGATAGCTTCAACACGTCGTGGAGGTAATCTTGCACCCCACCATATTGCGTGTTAATCACTTTAATGGCGGCGTCTAGATAGTCGGCATTGACGGTCGAAAGCGCCCGAATGTTGGTGACAAAGGTTTCGGTGTGCCCGTCTCGACGAGCAGCGTCACTTTGCGCCTCAACTTTGGGCATGACGTTTTGATTGGTCAACAAGTAATCTGTTTTGATCACTTGGGGGTCGACATTCAAGGCACTTAACGCTAAGAAAGCGCCAATGCCCGTCCGGTCCTTACCAGCCGTACAATGGAACAACACGGATTGTTGCGCCGTGTCGTTAGCGGACAAAGTCGCAAAGAAATCATGATAGGCGGCTTGGGCAGAAGGTAAGGTGATCATCTTTTGGTAAACATCTACCATGTGACGATAACCCGCTTGGTCATCGCCGTTGAAGCGCTGCTCGAGTTCGGCTTCTGTTGCCGAAGCATCGGTCTGATCGTCAGCTGGGAAAACGGGTAGAAAATGGTAGGTTGCACCGACCGGAACCCGATCCGGGGCCATTGTTTGCTCGTCTTTTGACCGAAAATCGACATCGGCCACGACACCATATTGACTGAGATGTTGCTGATCTTCCGGTGTTAAGCCTGCTAGACCTGCTGTCCGCAATAGCTTATGCCATTTGACCGTTTGATTGTCTAGCGTGGGGTAGCCTCCTAGTTCACGGAAGTTTAAGCCACCGGTCACGTTTAGATTTCGGTTATTTGTCATGCGTTTTCCCTGCCCTTTCGTTAGCAACTGTCACATACCCTTATTCTAACGGTTTTGGGATAAATTACCTAGTAATTGATTCTCTAAGAGCGTTTTTCACGCAAACGCTGTATACTGGCAATAAGAGTTTTCGAGAATTGACGCTGAGAATAAGTAAAAGATAGGGTGATAAGTCGTGAGTTTGCGTGGGAAATGGTTATTATTCAAGACCCAGCACAGTCAGCTCAAGCAACAGATTCAACAGGCATTTTTGCAACCTAGTCGGCAAAATAGGGCTGTCATTCCTGAAAAATTTGCAACGTCAATTGTGACCAAAGAACGGCAAATTTTTGGTGGCCGATTATTGACCGCGGCCACGGGGGCACCGTTACCCCAACATGTATTACTGTTTCATGGCGGGGCTTATACCATGCAAGGGATTGATAGCCATCGTGAGTTGATGGAAACGTTGATCCAACAGGCCAATTTACGGGTAACATACGTCGACTATCCGCTGGTGCCAGAAGCCACGGTAGATGAAACGGTGGTCTTTGCGATGAACGCTTATGATTATTTGCGCGCCCAGTACCCTGACGATCAGTTCTTCTTGATGGGTGATTCGGCCGGGGGCGGCCTGGCGTTAACGTTGCTTCAACAACTGGCGAAGCATCAAGAACCAATGCCAGCGGGCACTATTTTGGTGTCGCCATGGACCGATTTGAGTATGATGAACCCCGACCTTACGCTGGCGGCTAAGCGAGATCCCTACTTGACGCTAGCCACGTTAAAAAAGATTGGTTTTGACTATGCGGGCGACCACCCGGTGACCGATCCGGTGGTCAGCCCCATCTATGGTAACTTCGACAATCTGGGACCCGTGTTATTGTATTATGGCACCAATGAATTGTTGGCGGCGGATGATGAGCGACTCTTGCAGAAACTGCAAGCGGCTAGTGGAACGCCATTTCAGGCGCATCAGATGCCATCAATGCTGCACGATTATATTTTGTGGCGGAAGTTACCCGAGACCAAGCAGACGTTGGCCGAGATTAAGCAGTTTATTTTGACAGGAGAACTTTAAAGTGGAGCGTATGACGTTGATTAGAAGTAGTCAATGTCATACGTTTTTGTTTTAGCAGGTTTATATTGATTTATCTGCAAAAAGATTTAGTGGTGTTGTTTTTTGTGTAAAGCCCCATGTTAACTAGCGTATAATATAGCCATCAGGGGGGATTACATTTATGAAAAAGATGGGATTAATTGTGACGAGTCTGGTTGTCGGACTCATCTGCTTCGGGGGGATACAGGGACAGGCAGCCAAGTTGGTGACAGTTGCCACACCGTATCGCCAGAGTCGGCTCCAACACTTGTACCACGTGAAGAAAGTGGCTAAGAAGAAGACGGTGTCGTTGGATATTGTGTTAAAGCCACGGCAAACTAAAACGCTTAGTCAGCTGGCTTTGGCTGTGAACACCACCGATAGTCAGTCATTTAAGGGGTACTTAACACCGCAGCAATTTCGTGCCAAGTTCGGCCAATCCAGTGCGACTACGAGTCGTTTGACCCGTTATTTTCGGGCCTGCCATTTGCAAGCCACAGCAGCCAATAATGGTCTGTTAATCCGGGTTAAGGGTCATGTCGCCACGATTAATAAAGCCTTTGCGGTAAACCTCAAGACTGCGCGGTATCACGGCAAAAAGATCCAGTTTTCCAAGCAGAACCCACGGTTGCCTAAGCAGGTGGCCCAACCCATCCGGGCAGTTGTTGGGGTAACGAACCTAATGATTGCCAAGAGTCTGACTACGAAATCGCCTGCTCAAGTCAAGCATTTAACCGCTAAACGGTCACCCACTAAGTTTCTGAAACAGTATCACGCCTCAAACTTAGCGACCAGTGGTCAACAAGGGGCCGGCCAAACAGTAGGGATTATTAGTTTTGGTCACGTGCCGACGGCGGCCATTAAACACTTTTGGCGGCAAGCGGGGGTACCCACAACGGGGCGCTTAGAAACCAAAACCACGGGTGGCGCTACGGTCATGGACAATGGAGACGATAGTGATGATGAAACGGCACTGGATGCCGAACAGGCTGGCACGATTGCGCCCCGAGCGAAGGTTCGGGTTTATACGGCCAAGTTCAGTGATATTGGGTGGCTGGATGCGTTCACCACGGCCTTTGCTGAGAATCGTGCCAGTTCCCTGTCACTTAGTTGGGGACTTTCAGAAAATATCTTACGGGATTTGAACCGCGACCATCTGTTAACGCCGCTATACGGCGACATCATGAACACCTTACTGGCTCAAGGAGCAATTCAGGGGATTTCGACCTTTGTGGCGAGTGGTGACACAGGAGCCTATGGTCAAAATTTAAGTGAATCGTCAGCGATGCCGGGAATTGAAGCTGATTTTCCAGCCGATAGTCCGTGGGTGACGGCAACCGGTGGTAGTACGCTGCCAAGTAAAAAGACATTTGCACCAGGAATTAGTGTGAATGTTACCCGCGAACGGACGTGGGGCGGCGATATCTTCTTTAAGAGTTATCATCAGCACCCCTTGCAGTTTATCAAACATCCCATCTTACTAGAAGAGTTGACGGCGGCCAGCGGTGGCGGTATTTCCAGTTTATATGGAACTCCCAAATACCAACAAGGTGTTGCCGGTGTCAATACCTATAATGCACGCAAGTATCTCACGGCGGTGGGCCCCAAGTCAGGTCCCAAGTTGATTCACGGCTATCGAAGTGGACGGAACTACCCCGATGTGGTAGCGAATGCCGATCCGATTACGGGCTATGATATCTACTCGAAGAATGATGGCTGGGAATTAATGGGGGGAACCAGTGCGGTTGCACCACAATTTGCCGCGATGGCAGCGGTCATGAACAGTGATCGCTCGCAGCGGATGGGCCTTTGGAATCCCCAGCTCTACGCCTTGGCACAAACCGACCACTCGCCGTTTACTCGGCTTGATGCGGCAACTAATAATGGGAACCTGTATTATGTGGGTCAGCCGGGGAAAGTGTATAATCAGGCGGCTGGTTTGGGAACCGTTAATTTTGAAAAATTAGCCCGGTCTTATCAATAAGCCCGGTCATAAAAATAGCGATTACGGTCAACTACCGTAGTCGCTATTTTTATGACACATCAACATGATGTTTTAGTTGTGGAAAGACGTGGGTATCGGCCCAGCCCATCACGATCCCTTGTGTAACCAAGGCCCAAACCGTTCCAAACCCAATCGCGTGAAGCTGCCCGGTAAAGAGATAGGATAAGATGATAATAATCAGTGGCGGCGTGTAGCTCGCCCACTGGGCAATCACGGCCGACCCGCGCAAGTATTTAAAGCGGAGAATGTAGGCTAAGTCATCGTTAGGGTGCATAATGATATTGCAGCGGTTATAAATCGACACGGCAAACGCCACGCCGAATAGGCCGATGATATCGACAATAACACGACCAGTTAGGCTCAACTGGCCAACGCCCAGCCAATCCCAGAAATAGCCAATCCATTCAACGAGGTAGCTAAATGGCACGATGTACAGTAGGTTAGACACGAAGCGGCGCCGATCAAATTGGCCAAGCAAGACCTGATTCAACAGTGTAATGACGATGCCGTATAAGAAGAGCGTTGTACCCAGTGGCACGTGAATCCAGTTGGCAAGGTTGACAGATGATCCGGTCCAAACCGCACTCCCCAGGTTGGTCGAGATTGTCAGAGCGTTAGCGGCGGAATTCAGGACAATGGAGAACCCTAAAAAGCGCATTCGTTGTCCAAAGTCCTGCATCTTCGCCACTGCTGTCGCCCACTTTCATTTTTGATATTAAGTCTAGTTTAGTTGAAGCCGCCCACAATGAAAAGTGCTTTTACCAGAAATTTACATGCGCGGCATCCGCGCTGCTGATCGATCCACAAAATTTTGAAAGATCTGGCGCGATTCCGCATGGTGCTTGTACATGTTTTCGGGATGCCACTGGACGGCTAAAATTTGATCACTGGCCGTAGATTCCAGTGCTTCAACGACTTGATCGTCTGCTTGAGCCGTTACCGTGAGTGCCGGAGCGACGCGGTTAACAGCTTGGTGATGGCGTGAGTTCACGTAAGGTCGCTCGCCTGTTAACGTGGCCAAAGTACTGCCAGAAGTCACCGTGACGTGATGGCTAGGTTGATTACCAGCAGCGGCCTGGCTGTGCTTGATCTGCGCAGTTGGATCTTCACTAAGGTCTTGATACAGCGTGCCACCAAGGCCAACGTTGATTAACTGCAAGCCGCGGCAAATACCTAAGATAGCCTTATCAGCCGCTACGGCTTGTTTTAACAATTCGATTTCAAAAAGGTCGCGTTTCCGGTAGGTCTTCCCCAAGCGGACGTGCGGTTCTTCGCCGAAAAAGGTTGGGTCAACATCGAAGCCGCCGAGGAAAGCCACACCATCAAAGAGGGGCAAATAATCGGCAACATCGGCTGGGTCAATACTGGGGAGGATAACGGGTAAGCCGCCGGTCTTCACGATGGCCTCAATGACGGGGCGGGGGGCGAAGGCGGCATTTCGTTCATTAATAATATTCGTAGCCTCGTCGAGTGTATCAGCGGGGAGAGCTATGCGTGGACGCATGGCGTCGCTTCCTTTCAGATATAAGTATGCCTAAGTATACGCGTGCGTGTCACCTCTTGTCACCCAACGATCTGGTATTTTCGTGACGAAATAGTTCACAAATTTCCAGAATAACTTTACAATAAAGAGGTAATCTAATAAATTTAAGCGAGGTAAACGTGATGACAGAACGGCAGTTGATTCAAGAAATTTTGAATTCCGAAGCGGTGGAATATAGCTTTGAAAACGTCGATGAGGATTCCAAGGAATACACGCTTTTATTGACCCGACAGGACCAAGACGTGCGCGAGGTTGCAACCATTAACAACGAAATTAAGAAGTATTTCGAAAGCGCTAACTTTGATTATCAAGAAGAATTGAACCCAGACGGCGATGCTGATATTCGCCTAGTGATTAAACGTAACGATCAATAAATTTATCAAGTAGTAGGCGGGTTCTTCCGAGAGCCCGTTTTTTAGTGGCCTTTTTGGCTCGGACTGGGTAACATAGAGGTAGATACGCATTGAAGAAAGGACTTATCGCAGATGACTGTGGAGGAACTCTATCACCTAATGGCGGCTGAAATGGGCCCACAACCGTGGCTTAGGCCAGGGACGCCGTGGGCTGAAACGCCGGTTGAGATCATGTTGGGGGCGATTTTAGTTCAAAATACCAATTGGCGAAACGTTGAGCCGGCATTACTGAACTTAAAACAGGCGACGGGGTTTGCACCAGCAGCACTACGGCAGCTGACAGCGGCGGAACTGATGCCTTTGATTAAGACCAGCGGCTTTTATCGGCGGAAAGGGGCCGCAATTTTATCGTTGGCCGCGTGGCTGGGGCAGGCCGATGATGATTTGGCCGCGTTGGAGCAACGGGATGGTCAGCAGTTACGTCAGGAATTATTGGCCATTACCGGGATTGGTCACGAGACCGCTGATTATATTTTGATGTACACGCTCGATCATGGCACGTTTATGGTGGATACGTATGCCCGCCGGCTGTTTGACTGGCTCGGAGCTGCGATGCCTAAGACGTATCCCGCATTTCAAAAGCGGGTATTGAGTCAGTTTCCCTTGGCATTGACCGACTGCCAAGAATTTCACGCGTTGATTGATGAATTTGGCAAGCAAGTGAAAACCGATCGTGATTTTGCGACGTCCTTTTTAGCAGGGAAAAAACTCGTGGTATAAAGCTTAAGAAACCATCAAAGCGCCAAAAGCCGGGAGTAAAGGTTGGCGTTTTTCACAAGAGTCGTGCTATGATAAGTGCAACGATTTTGGAACCGGTTTCGTCATGATGGAATTTTGGAGGGAGTCAAGCAGATGGGACTTAAACAACCGGAAAATTATGTATTGGCGATTGATCAAGGTACGAGTAGTACACGGGCATTAATCTTTGATCACACGGGCCGCAAGGTGATCGAAGGGTACAAGGAAGTGCCGCAGTATTACCCACATCCAGGCTGGGTCGAATCTGACGCAAATGAGATTTGGAACAGTGTGTTGTCGGTGATTGCCAGTGCGCTAATTGATGCGTCAATTCACCCCGAAAATATCGAAGCTATTGGGATCAGTAGCCAACGGGAAACCACGATTGTGTGGGACAAGACGACCGGGGAACCCATCTATCATGCCATCGGCTGGCAAAGTCAGCAGACGGCCAGTCTCGCCAAAGAGTTAGTGGCGGCTGGGCGAGCAGAAACGATTAAGGAAAAGACCGGGCTCGTGGTGGATGCCTACTTCAGTGCCACGAAGGTGCGGTGGGTTTTAGATCACGTCCCTGGTGCCCAGGAACGCGCTGAGCGGGGCGAGTTGTTATTTGGCACGGTTGATAGCTGGTTGGCGTGGAAGCTCTCGGGCGGCAACATTCACGTGACTGACTACAGTAATGCGAGTCGGACGATGCTGTTTAACATTCATACGCTGCAGTGGGATGCAGAAATTCTGCAGTGGCTAAATATTCCGGTCGCGATGTTGCCAGAAGTAAAATCGAGTTCAGAAGTTTATGGTGTGACCCAGAATTTCCAATTTTATGGCGTGGAAGTCCCAATTGCCGGCATCATCGGGGACCAATCAGCTGCGTTACTGGGACAATTGGCATTAACACCCGGTACGGTGAAAAACACGTACGGGGATGGGGCCTTTGTCGTGATGAACACGGGGCATGAACCACAATTGTCTAAGCATAATTTATTGACGACCATTGCGTATGGCCTCGATGGTGAGATTACGTATGCCCTAGAAGGGTCAATCCTTGTCGCGGGAACGGCGTTGGCTTGGCTGCATGAAAGCATGCAGATTATCAGTAATGTGCCGGAATCCCGGCAAGCGGCTATGGCGTCGATCAATAACGATGAAGTCTATGTGGTACCCGCGTTTAACGGATTAGGGGCACCTTACTGGGATCCTGATGCGAAGGGCGCTGTCTTTGGCCTTACCCGGGGAACGAATCGCAATGATTTTGTGAAGGCGACCTTGCAGTCGATTGCCTACCAGACGCGCGATGTCTTGCGCACGATGAAGCAAGATACCGGTATTGAAATTTCAGAATTGATGGCCGATGGGGGGGCCTCACGGAATCGCTACCTCATGCAGTTCCAGGCTGATATTATCAACACCCCAGTTCGGCGTGCAGCCGATGAAGAGACGACGGCGATGGGGGCGGCAATCGTGGCCGGATTGGCTGTCGGTTTTTGGCAGAACCTGGATGAGGTCAAAGCAATTCATAATGACGGTCGCTTGTTTACGCCAGATATGCCAGAAGACCGGCGTCAGCAGCTATACGCGGGCTGGCAACAGGCCGTGGCGGCGACACGGGCGTTTAAGCCAGAAAATTAAGCAGATTAAAACCGTGGAACACGCCAGCACGAGTGCTGGTGGTCCACGGTTTTTTAGTTGTCTTTAGTCAAAAAGACCGAAGATTCTCAGTCTGAGAATCTTCGGCCCAATGACCATGCTTATTTAATTAAAGACGCGCGCAATACCAGCGACATTAGAGCGTTGGCCGTTCTTGATGGGTTGGACCATGATCCGTGGTGGCCAGCTTTCGATGACCTTACCCTTGCCTAAATAAAGCGCAACGTGCCAGATGGTGTGGGTACCTGGTTGATAGTAGAAGACCAAGTCGCCACGTTTTTTGTGGCTGTAGGCAACGTGCTTAAACTTCTTGCTAGCCCACAGATTCCGTGAGTTCCATTCATTTCCGGGGTAGGCATGATGAATAGAGCTGATTGGTGCTGGGTTAATACCCCCGGCGTAGAGGGCTTGCATGACCAAGCCAGAGCAGTCGGTACCATAAGCAGGACTCGTGGAAGAGCCAACTAGATAAGGATTACCCATGTATTTGTAGGCTTGCTTAATCATGGCTTCGATGTGGTCTTGACGGCCATTCCAAGCGTGGGCACCCAGTGGGGCAACATAACGATCAATGCTGGTCCAACTGGATTTGGAGAAGCCTAGCTTCACCCACGTCTTTTCGTCAACGTTACCCGTGACCTTTAGGTGATGCTTCTTTTGAAATGAACGAACGGCGTAGTAAGTTGCGGTGTTGTACTTGTTATAGCCGTTGGCCGTTCCCAAGTGTTTCATGATTTTCCAGGTCTTAATGCCTTCATAGTTGCGCTTAACGGTGTAGCCGACCTTGCCGTAAGGCTTGATCTGGGTGTAATTGACTTGGTAGTACTTCTTAGGATTTTGATAACCCGCGGTTTTGGCAACGAAGGCTTTGTTGGCCGTCACGTATTTGCCAGTATTGGTTTTGAGCAGTGGAGCGTGGCCCTTAACTGTCACCACTTTTATAATCTTGGCATAGTGATTGGCCTTGATGGTTGCTGCTTTTTTAGTCTTGGCGGCGTTTTGGTAGTAGACGACCGTCTTTTTGGTACGGATAATGCCGGGATTGGCAGTGTAATATTTCGTGTTAGCTTGGGCAACAACAGTGTTACTGCCGAGTCCCAAACTGGTTAAGGCTAAAATCAATAAACCTAATTTTTTCATGAGAAGTTCCCCTTATGTTAGTAACTTAATGCGCGATAAGCATCGTGCTTGCGGTGTGTCTGTAAGCTGGTTAATGTCATATTAGTTTTTTTCTTGGTCCAAGGGTCGTTGTAATAGGCCCGCGTCTTACTGTAGCCGGTGAGGGTGATCGCGTGATTAACAAAGCCGTCAACGTTAGCCACCCAGACAACAACGGGATGTCCGACATTAATCTTGGCCTTTAATTGGTTAAAGGACGCACCAGTCAAATTGGTAGCCGACCCAACGTGCTTTTTAACCAGTGGCATCAAGCCCTTGGGATAGATCCACCAGCCGGATTTGGCATAAGGATTACCAACGAACCCCTTATTCGGATTGGAACTACGGGGCATTTCATTGGCTAATGAGGTCTTAGTGACCTTGGCCCCAGCATATTGGAGCATCATGGTGGTGGCAGTTACTTCACAGCCCGTTGGTAATTGTGGCCGTTGACCAATTAGTGGCACCTTTAGGTAGCGGTAAGTTTTGACCGTTCCATTACGGTGAATCCACCCAACTTGTTTCGTCGTTGTTGTGGTGAACTTTAACCAGCTACCATCGGCCATGGTTTCTTCACGGGTGATGTGAACCGACTGATTGGCGTATTGCCGACCAGTGGCAATCGGTTTGGCATTCGCTGCGGATGATTTGGCGCCGCCAGAACGATAAACCTTGTAGTTATGAGTTTGATTTGGCCCAATCTTAGTATAGTAGTTAACAACCTTACGTTGACTGACGGGACGATAGACGGGTTGTTGGGTGACGGTAGACGAACTTTGGGCATCGGGTGTGGTACTGGCGGCGGCCCCAATCGACCCGCTAAGAATTAGGCCGACGCCTAACGCCACGATGCTACTGATGAATCGTTTCATGATAAACGGTTCCCCCTTAGAATATGTATGATAAATGAATGACCGAGCCACCAAAATGCGGGCTTAGCGTCATTCTTATTGTACACGTTATGTTTAAGATAAACAATGTTGAATGGGTAAACAAAAAAGCGGCAGCTAACGTGGTGAAGCACACGTTAACTGCCGTTTTTTATGGTTATTGAATTTGATTAGTGAGGCGTAAAAATTCCTTGAGCTGACTCGCATCAATGCCGACCATGATGGCAGCTCGGAGTGGCATATTTTTCATGAGTTCACTGTTAGTGTCATCATTAGCCAGTTGATCAAGACTGGTTGCCATTTTTGTTTGTTCCAGAGCGGGACGCAGATCTGGTCGAGCCATGATATCCCCAATGTAGGTATTAGCGGTAATGGGGGCCAAATGTTTGGGATTCCAGGTAAGTGAGATATCTTGGCTGAGGTTTAGCTGACGAGATGATTGACCGACACTAATCGTATAGTTACCGTCATCCATTTGCCAGGAAGCCGTTCGGGCGTTGTACCAACTGAAATCACGTCGAGTCAGTATTCGAGTAATTGTTTTAGTTTCGCCAGAACGCAAAGCGGTTTTGACAAAGTCACGGAGTTCACGGCGCGGCACCTCTATATGGCTGGCATGGTTAGCCACATAAATTTGAGAAATTTCTTGTCCGTCGACCGGACCATCATTAGTAAGTTGATAACGTAACGTCACCTGCTGATCTTGGACAGTAACCTTAAGATCATGATAGCTAAAATGGGTATAACTGAGACCAAAGCCAAATGGATAGCGTACAGCCCGTTGCTTCAAGTCGTAGTAGCGGTATCCTACAAAAATATCTTCATGGTAATCTTCCGTTAACGGACTGGCATTAAAGGTTCCATAAGTCGGATTATCGGCTAACTTAAATGGAAAACTTTCCGCTAATTTTCCGCTGGGATTGACTGCACCAGTCAATACGTCCCAAGTGGCCTCACCAACAGCTTCTCCAGCCAAATAGGTTTCTAGGATAGCTGCGACGTCATCTGCCCAAGGCATTTCAATAGCCGAACCGTTTTGTAAAACGACAACGGTACGGTTGTTCACGGCAGCAACTTGGGAAATCAGGGTGTTTTGGTTTTCGGGTAAGGCCATGGTGGTCTTATCGAAGCCTTCTGATTCCAATGCTTCAGGGACGCCAGCAAAGATAACAACGGCGGGTGCTTTTTTAGCGGCCGCTACGGCTTGTGCCAATCGATTGGGGTCAGACTGCGTGGCGTTAACTTGATAAGCGGCTTGATAAGTTGTGTTGCCAGCAGCTTGAGCTACTGAGAGCGGTGTTGTAACCCGAAAAGCATTGACGTGGGAACTACCACCACCTTGGTACCGTGGCTTTTCCGCTAATTCGCCTAGAATTGTGACATCTTGGAGATTATCTAATGGTAAGACTTGGTGGTCATTTTTTAACAGAATAAAACTATTAGCCGCCAGTTGGCGAGCAAATTGATGTTGTTTTTCTTGGTCGTAAGCATGTGGCGTGCTATCCACATGCCACTCGTGAATCATTTTAAGAACACGTTTGACAGCAATATTGAGAGTGGCCTCGGTTAGGTCGCCGTGCTGTACGGCCTCGACAATTTCTGTTGTAGATTGAGGACCCTTTCCGGGCATTTCTAGATCAAGACCAGCTCGCAATGCCGCAATATGGTCGGCAACTGCGCCCCAATCTGACATGACAACGCCATCAAACCCCCACTCATCACGCAAGATTGTCGTTAATAGACGGAAGTTTTGTGAGTTTAGGGTGCCGTTAATCGCATTGTAAGAACACATGATGGTTGCAGGATGGGCTTTGGTCACAATCCGTTCAAAAGCAGCGAGATAAATTTCTCGCAGTGCTCGTTCACTCATATTTGAGGATGAGGTGAACCGCTGATTTTCACGGTTATTGGCGGCAAAGTGTTTAACACTAACGCCGACAGCTTGACTCTGGACGCCAGTTACGTATGCAGCACCCAGTTCACCAGCCACTAAGGGGTCTTCTGAAAAATATTCAAAGTTTCGACCGGCTAATGGGCTACGTTTGATATTAATACCTGGGCCTAATAAAATGCTGACACCTTCGGCTTTAGCCGCGGTCCCCAGATGTTGCCCGAGGTGAGTTAAAGCACTGCGGTCAAAGGAACTAGCAGTCAGTGCTGAAGCTGGAAAGGTTACCGCTTTGACGCTTTGATTAAGACCCAAAGCATCCGCGCTACTGGCTTGCTTTCGCAAACCCGAAGGACCATCTGTCATCATAATTTTTTCCAAGTTTAGTCGTTCGACGCCAGCAGTAAACCAAAAATCTTTGCCGGAAACCAGACTGGCCTTTTCGGTCAAAGTCAGTTGATCAATAAAATCATTAGAAGGAATGGCTGTCATAGAGAGGCTCCTTTGTCATTTTATAAAAACGCTTACAAGAATCAGTGTATCAGGAATCCATAATAGCTGAAAGTACTGAATTGAACGAAAAATGACCCAAATCTGACTTACTGAGGATCCAATAGTGCAAATGACTTGTGAGCAAAACTGGAAGCATGATAGGCTGAAACTCCCTAATTTTTAGCGACAATTTGACGATAGGTTTTGGGCGACATAGCGGTCCAGCGCTTGAATTGGCGACTAAAATGTGAAGCATTTTGGTAGCCCAGTGTTTGGGCAATCTCACTGACACTAAATTGTGGCTTGAGTAGCATCTTTTTAGCCCATTTTAACTTAAGCGTCGATAAATACTGTTGGGGTGAAAAACCATAGGCCTCCTTGAATAGGCGGTTCCCATAGCCTTCACTGATACCAATAGAGGACATAAGATCAGCAATTGAAATCTGAATGGATGTTTCATCGATCGGATGAAGAATAGCCTCGTTAAGTGTTGATTTGAGGGTTTCCGCAATAATCTTAGCGTAGCGAGATTGATTAGCATTGGTGCTAGCGGTTTTTGTTGGAATCAAGCGATTGAAGGCCATAAGGATTTGTGACAGGTAAATTTGAATTTGCATTTTATCCTCGAAAGAATAGGTCGTGGTTGGTGAAACTAACTCAACCATTGCACCTAAAATTGGGCGAATTTCTCGGTTGATTGGATCCATTTTGGGAAAAAACACGGGGGAGTTTTGAATCAATTGCACAATGAAATTGGGCTCATCTAAATCAAAGTGAAAACAGAAATAAGTTAGTTGGTCAATAGCTTGTGCCGTGTGACGAAATCCAGGGGGAATCAGAACAAAATCCCCTTGATTTAAGTGATACTTTTCGTGCTCAATAGTGAGACATTCCTGACCATGCAAGATAAAAATTAATTCAAAGGCTTGGTGTTTATCTTGTGGAACGAACCAATCATTAGCGACCTGCTGATAATGACCGCCAAAAAAATTTAAATTCCAATCGAGAACTGGTAGGCGATGTGCATTTTTTAGGATATCCATAGTCAATTTCTTTCTCCCAAAGGTTTGATTTGGGTCTTTTTTAGCCGAACATAGCCATGTACAAGCATACACTAATCGGTAATAATTACCAGGTAAGCGTTTACAGAAACGATGAGTGAGGGACAAGTGATGAAAGATATTTTATATGGCACGGCCTATTATTACGAATATTTACCTGTTGATCGATTGGATAAGGATATCGAGATGATGAAAGCTGCTAACATCAATGTCGTTCGCATTGGTGAAAGTACATGGAGCACTTATGAGCCGCAGGATGGTGTTTTTGATTTTTCACCTTTGGATAAAGTGCTTGATGCTATGCATACTGCCGGGATTCATGTAATTGTTGGTACCCCAACTTACGCTATTCCAACTTGGTTGGCCAAGACGTATCCAGAAGTTATGGTACAGGTTGATGGTCAGCGTAAACCGTATGGTGCTCGGCAAATTTTTGATATTACAAATCCAACATTTCTACGATATGCTGAACGAATCATTCGGAAAATGATGCAACATGTTGCACACCACCCTACAGTCATTGGATTCCAAGTAGACAACGAAACCAAACACTATGGTACGTCAAGCGATAATGTTCAAAAAGGGTTTGTTCAGTTTTTAAAGCGTGAATTTAAAGGCGATTTAAAACAATTAAATCAGGAATTTGGACTGGATTATTGGAGTAATCGGATTAACGCATGGGAAGATTTTCCCTCAATGGACGGCACAATTAACGGAAGCCTACAAACGGCCTTTGAGACTTATCGGCAGAAACTAGTCACAGATTACTTATCTTGGCAGGTTTCTCTGGTTGATGACTATCGTCTCGCTGATCAATTTGTTACCCATAATTTTGATTTTGAATGGCGTGGTTATTCATATGGTATTCAACCAGAAGTCAATCATTTTGATGCTAGTGCCGCGTTGACTTATGCCGGAGGTGATATTTATCACCCGTCGCGTAAGCACTTGACGGGAACTGAACTCTCTTTTGCGGGTGATGAGTTGCGAACACTAAAGCATGATAATTATTTGGTAATGGAAACTCAGGCGCAAGCCTTTAAGCAGCAGGTTCCTTATCCAGGACAGTTGCGCCAATTGGCTTATAGCCATCTAGCTTCGGGGGCTAATATGGTGGAATACTGGCACTGGCATTCGATTCATAATTCGGCAGAGACTTACTGGAAGGGGATTCTCAGCCATGATTTTCAGCCGAATCCAATTTATGACGAGGTTAAACAAACCGGCACGGAATTGAAGCGTCTTTCAAGTCATTTGGTCAATTTAAAAATTAAGGCAAATGTTGCCTTCTTGGCTAGTAATCGTAGTTTTACAGCACTCAATGCCTTTCCATTTTCTGATAATCATAACTATAATGACCTCTTCCGATCGCTATATGATCAATTTTATCGATTGAATATTCGGACCGACATAACTGATGAGACTCATATTCGATTACAGGACTATCAATTAATTGTTGTGCCGGCTTTGTATAGTGTGAGCGATGCTTTCTTGGATAAACTCGATGACTACGTAAAACGTGGTGGACATGTGATCTATACGTTTAAGTCAGGTTTCACAAATGAACACGTCAAAGTACGCATGGATCAACAACCGGGCCGACTTACCCGCTCAACGGGGGTCCACTACAACCTATTTGTAGATCCAGATGGCACACAATTAGTTGGTCAGTCTCGAAGTTTGCGACAGATTGCAGATACGTCATTACAGGATTGGATGGAATTATTAATTCCTGATACAGCGGAGATTTTAGCAACGTACGATGATCCTAACTGGTCAAATTATGCAGCAATCACTAAAAATCATTACGGTCAAGGGTTGGTAATTTATCTAGGCTGTTATCCGTCTGCGGCGGTAATTTCTCAATTAGTGGCTGATTATACGCAAGAGTTAGGATTACGACGGTTCACTGCGGCCTTTCCAGTCATTATTAAGCAGGGAACGAATGACTTAGGTAAGACGGTGACCTACTACTTCAACTACTCAAGTGAAACACAACTCGTATCGAATCCAGTTCGCGGCACTGACTTGTTGAGCAATCAAGAAGTGGTCAACAAGTTAGTATTAAACCCGTGGGGTGTAGCGATTGTTGAGTCCGTATAAAAGGAGAAAAAACATGGATAATACAGCAAAAAATAGCGAGACAGTTGTATCGAAATTAACGATGAGTAAAGCTCACAAAGTTCGGTTTTCTATTAGCTTCTTTATCTTCGCGCTGTTATGGATGGGTGGTTTAGGAATTGTTTCTGCTGTTTTATTACCACAACATCTGAAGGATTTAGTGGGACCGACAGCTTCAACAGCCATTTTTGGTGTTCTTAATGCGGCAACAGCCATTGCATCATTACTATCTAATTTAGTTTTTGGAAATTTATCCGATCGTACGCGGTCGCGATTAGGTCGACGGACGCCTTGGGTTATTGGTGGTGGACTTGTTGGCGGAATTTCCTTATTTGCAATTGGAATTTTGAATAACGCGTGGACGATTGGCGTGGCTTATTGTATTAGCATGGTTGGCTTAAATATGATGATCGCACCAGTTATTGCAACACTATCTGATCGTGTTTCAGACGATATGCGAGCAACGATGTCAGCATTTATGTCTGCTGGAACGACTTGTGGAACTTCCTTGGGAACTCTAATTGGCGCTTATTTTATCACCTTACAAATTCCTGGATTTGTGATTGCCGGTGTTTTAATGGGGGTTGCGGGCATTTGTACAGTCATTGTCTGGCCGACTGAACCATCTTCGAAAGATTTACCAGCTGTTGCGGGTGGTTTTAGTGAATTACTAGCATCATTTCGACCACCATTAAAGGGTGCCCGTGATTTTTGGTTAGCTTTTTTAGGCCGTACGCTGTTAATCTTTAGTTATTATATGATTCTGAATTATCAGTTATATATTTTGGAAAGCTACATTGGCCAAGGAAAAACTAATGCAGCGGCTACCATTTCAGTGATGTCGGTTGTTACGATGATTGTGGGATTAGTTGGATCTTTAGCCTCTGGTGCGATTTCTGATGCAATCGGTCGACGAAAGTTACCCGTTATTGTTTCTGCTATTTTACTAGCGATTGGCTACCTGCTACCTTGGGTAATGCGTTCGGCAACCTCAATGATTTTATTTGCCGGTTTTGCCGGTTTGGGATATGCCGTTTATGGTGCGGTCGACCAGGCCTTGAATATTGATGTTTTACCGAATAAAGAAGAGGCTGGTAAAGACTTGGGAATCTTAAATATTGCGACAACCCTGGGACAAACGGTTGGACCCATTGTGACCAGTATCGTTGTTGTTATGGGTGGCTACAAGTTGGTTTTCCCAATCGCGATTGTCTTTGTCTTATTAGCATGTATCTTCATTCAGATGATCCGATCAACTAAATAATTTGGAAGATTGTAAGCGCTACAAATATATTGAGGAGGATAACAGATGACAACTTGGATTGAAAGTACGCCGGATGCGTATTTAACTGAGAAAACACCCACAACGATTACAGCAACCACCTCGCCAGATTTGCAATTGACAGGAGAACGGTTACAGAAATTGCGGGGATTTGGCGGTTGTTTTAATGAACTGGGGTACCTACCCCTCAGTAAGTTACCCGATGATCAGCAGCAAATGATTTATCGTGATTTATTTTCACCAGAAGGGCTGAACTTTACATTTAATCGGACCCCAATTGGGGCGAATGATTTCGCAGAAACTTGGTACAGTTATGATGAAAGCGATGGGGATTATGCACTGGATGATTTTTCAGTAGCCCATGATGAACAGACGTTGGTTCCCTATATTAGAAATGCCCAGCGTTATCAACCAAATTTGGAATTATTTGCCAGTCCGTGGACACCGCCGACTTGGATGAAGTTTCCTAAAGTCTATAACTTTGGACGAATTGTGATGACACCTGAGAATTTACAGGCGTATGCGGATTATTTCGTCAAGTACATTCGGGCTTACGAAAAACTAGGTATTCATATTCAACGTGTTTGTCCGCAAAATGAAGTATTTGCCGACCAGAAGTTTCCATCCTGTCGATGGCATAGTGAAGACTTACGTATCTTTATTCGAGATTATCTTGGCCCGACGTTCAAGCAAAATAACTTGGATACTGAAATATTTCTGGGGACGCTGAATGGTCCAGAAGACATGTCATTTGATGCATCCGGCATTAAAATGGATAACTATAACCGCTACGTTGATAATATTTTATTTGATGACCAGGCACGAAAATATATCACAGGAATTGGGTATCAATGGGCTGGGCAACATGCTATCGAACGGACGCATGCGTCGTGGCCAGAAATGGAGCTGATTCAGACTGAATCGGAATGTGGTTATGGTGAAAATACGTGGCAATATGCTGAATATATTTTCCATTTGGTCAACCATTACTTCACAGCAGGAGCAACAGCTTACACGTATTGGAATATGATTCTAGGTGATACCATTAGCACATGGGGATGGCACCAAAACTCGATGTTTTCAATTGATTCTAAGACACAAGCAGTCACCCGTAATCCTGAATATTATGTTATGCGGCATTATGCACATTATGTGAAGCCAGGGGCTCGCGTATTAGCGACAACGGGACATTTTAACTCAATGGGAAAGGCTTTTCGCAATCCGGATGGGCAAGTGGTCGTCGTTGTCCAGAATGCATTAAATCGCGAATTACCGTTTACCTTTGCCGATCCTGATCAACCGGATGAGGGAATTCAGGTAACACTAGCGCCGAACTCATTCAATACATTTGTACTCGATTAATTTGAAAAACCGTTGCCCTTCAACTGTGGGCAACGGTTTTTTAACGTCTAAATAATCTCAGCACCCAACACCGTTTCAAAATGGCGAAGGGCCCAAGTATGTCCAGTTGCATCAAAGCTGGCAACGGCATTCTTTGGAACGACCAATTGATAGCCCAAGTTGTAAGCATCGACAGCCGTATGTAGGACACAGATGTCGGTGCAGACGCCCGTTAAGACTAACGTATCGACACGGCGTTCGCGTAAGCGCAAATCAAGGTCAGTACCGGCGAAGGCACTGTAGCGGGTCTTAGCGAACTGCCAGACATTATCTGCCGACTGGTTTTGATTAAACCAGTCTTTGACCGGGCCATAGAGCTCATGCCCCCAGGTCCCCGCAACGTTATGCGTCGGAAATAAGCGACTTTCAGGATGATAAGGGTCATCGGGGGTATGGACATCGGTTGGGAGTAACACCCAGTCGCCAGCTTGCTGGGCTTGCTGGGCCAGCTCCGTAATGGTGGGGGCTAGCAACTGTCCCGGCTGACCACAGGTTAAGGCTCCCGAATCTGCAACAAAGTCATTAGTGTAGTCGATGATTAACAAAGCTTGATTAGTCATAATGGTCCTCACTTCCACGAGATTGATTACAGTATGTTGGCCGCTCAATAAATTGTCAATGAAAGTGGCTATTTATTTTTTATAGATGCACATTGACAGATGATTTTTGTCGTCGTATATTATTAGTGAATCTATATTATACGTCGTATAGTATTGAGGAGGAAAATTAATGGCTATTCAAATTCCAACTGAACTATTAGACGGCTGCGTCTTGGGCCTGTTGACTCGGGGAGATTATTACGGTTATACGCTAACCCAAGAAGTGCGCCAGCAGATTCCAATTTCAGAGTCAACGTTGTATCCGGTCTTGCGACGGCTGAAAAAGAATGGCTGGTTAACAACCTATGATGAGCCTTTTCAGGGGCGTAACCGACGCTATTATCAGTTAACGGCATCGGGTCGTACGCGCTTAACCGAGATTCAAACGGACTGGGTAGCGTTTCAGCCAGCGATTACGACGTTATTAGGGGGACACACACATGAATGATTACTTACAGGCGGTCCATCGCCTGATCGGCCAACTAACAACGGCGGAGCAACATGATGTTGTGGATTATTATCGAGAATACTTATTAGATGCTAACCTTGAGACTTACCAGCAAGCAGTTGATGAGTTGGGGACGCCGCGGTCATTAGCGCGCAAGATTTTGGCGGATTACTCGATCCGTTTATCAGAACAAGGTGGAGATCAGGCTTCAGGACGAACACGTTCCTCGGTACAGGCAACTAAAGATAATGTTAAAACAGTTTGGTTAATTATTTTGGCACTATTATCGACGCCTATTACGATTCCCATTTTATTGGTAGTTGGTGCGCTATTTATTGCTTTTGCCGCTGTTTTATTTGGATTAGCGGTCGCGGCTTTAGCTGTTTTTGCTAGCATCGTGATTGTAGGTGTCGTAGCCACGATTGTGGGAATTGTGATGTTATTTCAAGCACCGTGGACGGGGGTCTTCTATCTCGGTGTTGGCTGTCTGTCATTGGGCGCCAGTCTGTTAGGTTGGTTAGTCATCAAGTGGTTGGGAATCAAATTGATTAGTGGCTTATCGTGGGCGGCCAAGGGGATTTATGACCGTTTTATTCCACGAAGTCGCGCAGAACGGGGGCGAAAACTATGAAGCGAAGTTTAATGGTCAGCGGAGGTCTTTTAATTCTAGGGGCGATCTTGTTAGGCTGGGGCTGGCAACATCGTGGCGACAAGCCGGTTGTGTGGAACCACCAAGATCGGCGATTTGAAGTGATTCAACAGAAAAAACAACGCCAGCGGTTAGACAGTTATCGACGCATTGTGATTGATACGACAGCGCCGGTTACGATTCGCCAAGGCGACACACGCCAGGTGACGCTACATAATTTCAGTAGTGCTAATAATCGGCTCCGCGCACGGGTCAGTCAGGGGACACTGACAGTTACCGGGGGTTCGACAACAATGAACTATGTTTTAGGCTTTGGGAGTGATGGTGGCGGAATTAACTTTAGTAGTAACGGTGATAAACGCGGTGTCGTCATCACGGTACCTAAAACACAGCGGTTAGATAGCATCATTTCTAAGCGTGAGGGTGGAGAGCTATCTTTAAAAAAGATGACCGTCAAACAAATTTCCGTCAAGTCCACAGATGACGTCAGTTTTAATGATGTTCGCGTAACGAAGACCTTAGCCGTGGATACGACTGCCGGTGATATTAGTGGTAAACAGGTCAAAGCAGATCGCGTGGATTTAACTGCTGAGGAGGGGGACGTTAGCCTCACGCAGAGCCATTTTAAAGCAGTCAATAACCGTGTAATCAGTGGAGATGGCGATGTTCGCTTAGCCACAACCCAATTGGGCGGTGGTCACGTGGTCGCTAGTGACGGCGATATTCAGTTACACGATAATCGACTAATGGGGACTCTAAAGGCAACGGCGACTGATGGCGATATTTCAGCGCGAATTGCGCCAGCCGCGGGAGCTAAGGTGACGACCACGGATAGCGATGATGAAATTCATGTCGTGGGTCACTCGCGGTCTAGTGGTTACTGGTTGCGGCGCGCTGCCAGTGCGCAGTACCGATTGTCCACGGATGATGGGGATATTACCGTGACACAATAAGTGGTGGTCAGACGAGTAGGGGAGAAACCAGTAAAAAGGCGGTGACTGCGGTTACGGCCTTTTTTGCTGGTTTCTAAGACCAAACGTGTTAAAATGTAGGAACTGCGTTAAACCGGATTAAACATCAAATTTAAGTTATAGAGGAGACTTTATCGTGCCTGATTCAACTTATTGGCAACAAATTGCTGACCACGCGCGGGCGGAAAACCGACCTTTTTTTAGTTTGGCGCCCATGGAGGCCGTTACCAACGCTATTTTTCGGCGGGTCGTCGCGAGAGCTGCGGCGCCGGATGTCTTTTTTACGGAGTTCACCAATGCCATTAGCATTACCCATCCCAAAGCCAAGTTTACCGTGGCTGGCCGGCTATACGTTGCCCCTGAAGAGGCCCACATGCCAGTCGCCCAATTGTGGGGGAATGATGGTGAAGCCTTTGCTCGGGCTGCGGAGGCGGTCAAGGACTTGGGGTATGAGGCCATTGATATCAATATGGGCTGTCCTGATTCGACGGTTATCAAAAATCATGGTGGTAGTGATCTAATCCGTAATTTCGATAGTGCAGCGGCGGTAATTGCAGGTGCTAAAACGGCCGGACTACCAGTCAGTGTCAAAACACGACTGGGGTACAGCCGATTGGATGAATGGCGTGACTGGTTAACTTTCTTGTTCCAACAAGATATTCCATTATTGACGATTCATTTGCGGACGAAAAAGGAAATGAGTCGGGTGCCGGCCCATTATGAAATGATTGATGACATCGTTAAGTTGCGGGATGAGATTGCGCCGGATACGTTACTTCAATTGAATGGGGATATCGAAAACTATACGGATGGTGTGACACTAGCCCAGGCGCACCCCGGAGTTGATGGTATTATGATTGGGCGGGGGATTTTCACTAGCCCCTTTGCGTTTGAAGCGACACCACAAGAACATGACATTAAAGAACTGTTGGGTCTACTAAATTACCAATTGGATCTCTACGATGAGTTTGCCCAACGATTTGATACCTCGCGTTTTGCGTCATTGAAGCGGTTCTTCAAAATTTATGTGCGCAACCAGCGTAATGCGGCGAGCCTACGTAACGCTATGATGGAGACGCATACGACTGATGAAGTCCGTCAGTTGTTAGCCGACTCCGATCTGACGAAGTAATCATTGCCAAAAATAAATGAATTTAGCGCGTTTCACCAAGTGTTTGATTATTGGTGGCGCGCTTTTTTACGTTAGCAGGGTAAATCTACCGCTTTTCGCGACCAAAGTGGTAAGTTAGAGGAAATAAGTAAAAAGGTGATGACATGATGACCCACGTGCAGTTGACTGAAAAAATAACAGGTAATGTGGCGCGGTCTGTGAACCCCTTGGGATTACGAGCAATGATGACCCAACAAATGACAGCGATTACGAATCAGGGAACCTATCCGGGACCCCGCCACGTTTTAGTTTTGGGCGGTTCATCGAGTTATGGACTAGCCAGCCGCTTAACGGCAACTTTTGGCGCCGGGGCTGACACATTATCAGTCGGCTATGATCGGCCACCACAAGGTGAGTCTTTAGGCAGTGCTGGCTGGTGGAATCAAGTTTACTTTAAACAAGCCGCTGAGCAGGCGGGCCATATCGCCCGCAACTTGAATGCAGATGTTTTTTCGCCGGCCACGAAACGGGCAGTGATCGAGGAGATTCAAACGCACTTTGGTGGCGCTATCGATCTGCTGGTGTACTCGATAGCTGCGCCTAAGCGCGTGAATCCGGTGAATCCCACCGAGGTCTGGCGCTCAGTGATTAAGCCGCTGGGCCGAGCCGTCACGGATGCGACGCTAGATTTGGAGCATGAAAAATTAGTGTCGACGACTGTGCCTCCGGCCACTGCTACCGAACTGGCCGCCACAATTCATGTCATGGGGGGCGAGGATTGGGAATTATGGGTCCACGCGTTACAGGCCGCCGGGGTGTTAGCTCCCCAGTTTAAGACGGTTTTATATTCATATGAAGGGCCAACTGCCATGGCGCCAATCTATCATGATGGTACACTGGGTCAGGCTAAGCGGGCAGCCGAAGCCAGTGCCCAGCGCCTGCAAACGTTATTAGCGCCCAGTGGTGGTGAGGCCTTGATCAGCGTTAATCGGTCAGTGACGACCAAAGCTTCCATGGTGATCCCCGGTTTTTCACGTTACTGCATGGCGTTGTATCAAGTTGAGCAAGCAACTGGGGGTCATGAAGTCCCCGTCCAGCAGATTGACCGATTAATGCGGCAAATGATCTACGGCGATCACCGTGAGCTGGATGCGCGGGGGCGCTTACGTCCAGATGCCGCCGAGTTGTCGCCAGCAGTGCAGGCACAAGTGATGCAGTTGTTGCCACAAATAACGCCAGCAACCTTTACGACAGATTTACCCGGCTACCAGCAATTACGGCGCGAATTTCGGCAATTAAATGGGTTCGCGGTCCCCGGGGTTACCAATACATTGGCGGATGGTGATTTACAAGGATTGACTTACTAACAAGGCAAAAGCCGTGCTTTGTCTAGTGCGGCCGCATGAATAACCGAGTAAACTAAAATTAACCGCGTGATATCAGTGTCTTTATGCAAGCGGAATCAGAAAAAAATCCCCCGAAATTGCGTCTTTTTACTAGGGAATCTTGCCAAAAAGGGCTATAATACTTAGCAGTTTCTAGCGAAATTGTGACAGGCGCTAGTCTATTTTGAACGAGGAGACCCTAAATTATGACGTCAGCAATTCAAATTATTTATGCCAGTCAATCTGGTCGGAACCAAGCCATTGCCGGACATTTACAAGCGCAATTAGCGTCTAAAGTCCAAACGGTGGTCACAGAAATCTCACAAGCCGATGCGTTTGCATTATCCGAATCCGATGCGATTATTTTAGTGACGTATACGTACCATGATGGTGACCTGCCGGACGAGGCCCAAGACTTCTTTGAAGATCTAAAAGAAGTTGATTTGGGGCGGACAAAATTTGCCGTGCTAGGTTCCAGTTCCAAAACACACATTCACTTCGGTCGCGCGGTCGATTATTTGACCATGCAGTTAAATTCTAGCAACGGTGAACAGGTTGCCGACTCCGTGAAGATCGATCAGGACCCCGACGATGCCGATTGGCAACGTGTCGATCAGTTGGCCCAACGTGTGTTAACCAGTTTAGCTTAGAGAATTTAATGACGAGGTGAAGGTAAAATGTACTTACGTAAGGCAAAGATTGAAGAATTGGATTTAGTTTGTGACATTATCGAAGATGGCAAGCAACAGTTAGCCGATGCCGGGATTGATCAATGGCAAGACAACTATCCCAACCGTGACGTGATTAAGGATGACATCGCCAATGGTCGGGCCGTGATCTACAATAGTGATGACCACGAAACATTAGGGGTGGCGGCGATTGTGCAAGCCCCTGATCATTCCTATGATACGTTGCAAGGTGAATGGCTAAAGCCAACGGATAAATACGTGACGGTTCACCGGGTAGCCATCTTCTCCCACCACCAAGGCCAAGGCTATGCGTCTAAATTATTCCAAGATCTGTTTAGCTATATTGGTGAACACCATCCTGAAAGCGAAAGTATCCGGATTGATACCCACAAAGATAACAAGAAGATGCAACACTTGATTGAAAAGTTTGGCTTTCAAAAGGTCGGCGAAATTGTTGGTGTTTACAATCCGTCCGACATTTGCTTTGTCTACGAAAAATTATTAACGAAGTAAGCAAAGTGATGGCGTGTCTCATGATGAGATGCGCTTTTTTTATTTTTGAATTGAAGTGGGGTCTGCCCGCTTGTCTTAAAGCTCGGCCTTATCCTAAGCGCACCAAGAACGCGCCCTAAGGATAATGACGGTACTGAGCCCATTTGCCACTTCCCACAGCGACTCATATGAGACACGTGTCTGGAAGGCGGATCAGGTAGGTAAACGGCTACAACGACTCATATAAAACGCATGTTTAGAAGACTGGCGGAAAGAATCAAGGATTAGCGAGAACCATTGAAAGAATCCCGATTTTGCGGCATACTGGGTAGGGAGTTGGGCTGGTTTGTAATCAAAATAGGAAAAAACGATTGCGAAAAACGTCTAAATCAGGTAGCATTTCCTAATAAAGTTTTAATATTTTGAACAGAAAGAGGGAATTGGATTGCAAAGAAGACTGAGCGCCCGTCAAATGCAGATGATTGCACTGGGCGGTACGATTGGCGTTGGACTATTTATGGGGTCTGGTTCCACCATTAAGTGGACGGGTCCATCCGTCCTCATTGCCTATATTATTTCGGGTGTTTTTCTCTATTTGATTATGCGAGCTCTAGGTGAGATGTTGTACGTGCACCCTACAACCGGGTCCTTTGCCACGTTCGCGTCGGAATACATGCATCCAGTCTTTGGATTTCTCACAGCATGGAGTAATATTTTTCAATTTATTGTGGTGGGAATGAGTGAAATGATCGCGTTAGGTGGTTATTTCCGGTTTTGGTGGCCCAACTTACCGGATTGGATTCCAGGATTAGTGGCCATTACGTTTCTCTGTATCGCCAATTTGATTTCGGTGAAAATGTTTGGCGAGCTAGAATTTTGGTTTGCCTTGATTAAAGTGGTTACGATTATTTTAATGATCATTGCTGGTTTAGGTCTCATTATATTTGGATTTGGTAACGGGGGTCACCCAATTGGTATCAGTAATTTATGGCGTAATGGTGGTTTCTTCACTGGCGGTGCCAAGGGCTTTATTTACGCGCTAGCCATTGTGTTGGCATCGTATCAAGGGATTGAGTTGATTGGCGTCACGGCTGGTGAAGCGGAAAATCCGCAACACACCTTGGTCGCCGCAATTCGGTCGACGGTGGCCCGCATTTTGATCTTTTACGTAGGGGCTATCTTTGTGATTGTCGCCATCTATCCGTGGAATCAGCTGAACCAAATTGGGTCACCGTTTGTTCAGACGTTTGCGAAGATCGGGATTACCGCAGCGGCTTCCATCATTAACTTTGTGGTGATCACGGCGGCGTTGTCCGGTTCTAACTCGGGGATTTACAGTGCCAGTCGGATGGCCTTTACCCTGGCGGAGAAGCATCAATTACCGAAGAAGATGACCTTGTTAAATCGTCACGGTGTGCCTTTTTACTCCGTGGTAGCGATCTCCATTGGGATTGGTATCGGCGTGGTCTTAAATGTGGTCTTGCCCATGTACTTCAAGGATGCCAGTCAAATCTTCGTGATGGTTTACAGTTCCAGCGTGTTACCCGGCATGGTGCCATGGTTCGTGATTTTGATTAGTGAGATTGCCTTTCGTAAGCAAAACCAGCAGCACATGGCAGAACATCCATTTAAAATGCCGTTTGCGCCTTGGTCTAACTATATTACGCTAGTATTTTTAGCGATTACGTTGATCTTCATGTTTCTGAATCCAGAAACCCGGGTCTCAATTCTGGTAGGTGTGGTGTTCTTAGTGGTTATGACCATCATCTACTTCAGAAAGTATCAACCACGAGAAAAAGCAAACAAGTCATGAAATGGGGTTAAACGATGAGTCGACCAGGAAATTATGGTAAGTCGAGTCGCTTAAAACAACTCCGACAGCTTAAACGAAAGAAAAGCCAACAGGCCAGTCGTACCATTGCTTGGGATCAGGTTGAGGACTTCTTGTTGGGGCGCTATCACTTGGTACAAGGTAATCGGTTACCAGCAACTGTGGATGCCACTGTCCAGCGGTTCTTTAGCGAATGGCTACAAACGGCGTTGGCTCAAGGAGAACCACAGCTTCAATGGGATATTGCAGCAATTACGGCGACGACGTTTAAACGAATCGGAAATCAGGTGCCGTGGCAGTTTTATGCCGTCTTGCTGGAGCAGGTCATGGCGTGGCAAAAGTTCTTGTTACGTGAGGGTCCGGTGGTGCCGCTAGTAATACCGCGGCAGATTATCAAACCGCTGACAGCGACGGCTTGGGCCGCGTTAGTTGCCGATCAATTGGCGGTGAACTTACTAACGATTATGGCGACACCGATTACCGCTGAGCAACGCGAGCAGCTGACTAAAAGCTTCTTAGCAGATGGTCACGTTCAGTGGTCGGCGGTTGCTGCGCTCTTTGCGCCGTTGGGATTCACCATTCAAGCATCCGCTGACGAGTCAGCGCATCAGTGGCTAACTGAGTTACTAGCCTTAACGGTGAGCGACTTTCATCACTAAAGCACTAAATACGAAAGACCGGCTAATAGCTGGTCTTTTTTGCTATGACCGATTACTATTCGGGATGACACGGAGCGGATATTGATATCTTTCAAAGCTGCTAACAGATGGTTAAACGATTTATGAGTACAGTCAGGGGAGGTGGACCGGGTGAGACAGTATACGCCCACTCCCAAATGGGCATTGAGGATTGTCGCTAGTACCTGCATAGTTAGCTTGCTGGCATTACCGACTGTTTCGGCGGCAGATGTTGGCCAGAAAACGGCAACCTCGGCAACCGTAGCCGCAGCTACTGATGCGGTGCCGACCTTAGATACGGTACCTAATCTTGATTTTGGCGAAAATAGTACGCCGAACACCCAATCCGGCCGTTATTCGGCCACCACGGTGGATCAGCCATTACAAGTGACCAATCCCGGGCTAATGAGTGGTTGGGCGGTTCAGCTTAAAAGCGCTGGTTTTACGGATCAGTTGGGAGACACTTTACGTGGGGCGGTGTTGTCACTTGGTGCGCCGGCGATTATGTCACTCAACACTAGCAATTCATCAACACCGCCAACGGCCAATCAAGTCAACGTGGATGGATCGGGTAGCGATCAAGTGATTTGGTCGGCACCGCAGAATGGCGGCTTAGGTCAGTGGTCTGCAACTTATGCGGCCAATACTGTTCAACTGGTCGTGCCGGCTGGACAATTGGCTGGACGGTATACCGCAACCTTAACGTGGCAATTGGACGATACACCGCAATAATTGGGCAATAAGAATCAGGGAAAAAGGGGGCGTTAATAGTGCTAAAATGGCGATGGCGTGCGGGGTTGATTGCGCTATTGCTAGCTTTTGGTGCTAGCAGTGTCGCTTGGACCGATAGTGATTACAATCAAGCATTGGCAACGGCTCCGCAGGGAATTTCGTTGAATAAAGATAATGCGATTTTAACGGTTGATACGTCTGGTTATAGCTCATCAGCCATTGTGAACGCGACTAATCCGGCGACACCGGGAACCCAGATCGCCATGGTGAATAACAACACCTACCAATTTGGGTCGATTTGGTCGACAGATGAGAACTACTTTGATTTAACACAGGATGAGACAGCCTCCATGTGGTTATATTTTGGCAATCAGGGGACCCAGGCCGCCGACGGAATGGCCTTTGTTTTGCAAAATGATCCCAGAGGTGTGGCGGCCATACCGGACTACCCAACGCCGGGGAAGGCCATTGGCGAAACCCTAGGTGTCTGGGGCGTTGACATGGCTAGACGTCAAGGCTCAGTTGATAAGTTGGCGCAGACTGCTATTCAAGATAGCTGGGCTCTCGAGTTTGATACCAATCGGAATGCCAGTACCGGAGGGAAAGCTGCTGGCTATGCCAACTCGTTTGATATTGGCATGCCACCCGTCCATATCGGGTCCAACTATCCCGGCGCCGGGTCGTCGTATATTCGCCATGTCGACCACGGCCTTCCCGTGCTAGGTATTATTCAGCCAGATAACTATTATTACGGACTCAACCATCTCGGGGTCATTGCGGACGAGTCCCAACCGAATTTCTTATCAAACGGTCAATGGCACCATGTGACTTTATCTTGGAAAGCTGCTACTAAGCAGATGACGTATACGTTTAATGATAAGGACCCGCAAACCGGTGCTATGCAGCCGGGGGTAAGCCGAACGGTCACGCTTGATCCGGCTAAGATTGACCCGAACAATACCGGAAAAATACGGTGGGGCTTTACAGGAGCGACTGGATCACGATATGAGAATAACTTAGTGGTCTTTGAAAGTGTTCCCGGACTGGTAGCGGCCAGTACTACGGCCACGATGACGGATTTGACCCAGAAGCAACCGGTGGATAGTGCGCATGGTGTGGTGAGTCACGACAAACTACAAGTAGATTATCATCTTGCGTATAATGGCGGCCGGCAGTCATGGTCGAGCATTGAGGGTCATTTGAAATTACCCGCTAACATCAGTTACGAGACGGCCAAGATTACCTACGCAAATCAACCAGCGGAAACACTTGATGCAAGTCAAATTAGTCAACAAAAGCTAACGGCAGCGCTCCATCAGTCATTGAATCGAGATAATGATGCGGCGACTGTCAGTCTGATTGGAGAGGCTGATGAGGTCGCTAAAAGTACGACAGTACCGGCAACTACGAGCACCTTTGTCTCGAATGCCTACGTGGGCACCGCCGATACACCGAGCTTCCAGCTTAATCCGAATGTTGATTTGAATCTGAGTGTCACGAGTGACAACCCGTTGGCGCTCAAACCAGAAACCGATACGGTAGTGACGGGTAACGTGCATTTGGCCACGAGTGCCACAACACCTCCCCGAGTAACCATTCAACCCGTGTTAAATGGGACGCGTCTTACTGTCATTACCCCAGCGACTGATGGGACCTTTTCATTGCCGCTGAAAGCTAGCGATTTGCAGGCGGGAACCAATACCTTAACGTTGGTGGCAACGGCTGATACGGGTGATACCTCGAACACGGTGACCGTGCCCATCACCGTTGCCGGTGACTTGAAATTTAGCGATGTTGCAGCTGCCAGTCATTTTCAGACGGCCACCCTAACTGGTCAAGATCAGTTGGCTAAACGAGGAGATGACTGGCGCCTAGCTGTGAGTGACACCCGTGGAACCGGGCGTCAATGGGTGCTAGACGTTCAGGCTACCCCATTTGTGGCAGCGGATGGGACGACCTTAGCTGGTGGCCCAGTGTATGTTGATGCGTATGGTTCGCTGACTATTGACGACACGCCCACCGCGATTGTTTGGCACACCACAGATGACCGTGATCACGATGGCGTTTATGATGTCATGGGGAATTGGTCTGCCGACCAAGGCCTCTTACTAGCCGTCAATGGTGGTGCTGTAAGCGGCAACTACACGAGTACAATCACTTGGACGTTGGGAGATGTTCCCAGTTAAGGCAGTAAAAAAGCTTTCCCCAATCAGATTGAGGGAAGCTTTTTGTGATGGATATGGAATGTGTTTAAGCCAACAAACGTGTAATCATCTTTTCATAGATGGTGATGAAACGGTGATACATGTCTAGGTCAACGTATTCGTTCACTTGGTGAGCTGTGATGTTTCCCGGGCCAAAGACCACAACGTCGATATCTGGATTAACTGCAACGAAGGACGATGCGTCAGTTCCACCGGGAACGCCGATAAGTGGTAAGGCTTGTTGTAAGTCAGCCTCACCGCATTCTTTAGCTGCTTTAACCACTGGTGCATCATCGGCAGTGTGCACGGGATACAGGTTACTGTGAATATCTAAGGAAAGTTGTTCCCCGTTAGCATTTAGCTCGTCGATGAGCTGCTGGATATCAGCGGCTAACTTGGTGTTCGGCACTTCCGGAATGGTTCTGATTTTAACCGAAATCGAGGCACTGGCTGGAACCGTGTTAATCTGCTCGCCACCCTGAATCAGAGTGACAACGGGAACCGTGGCCCCTAAGACCGGATTCTTCTTATCGGTGATAGTCGCGAAGTAGGCCTGTTGTTTTTGGTAGAAGGTTAGCAGTGAATCAATGGCATTTTTACCAATTTCTGGCATTGAACTATGTGCCGCCACGCCTTGAGCACTCACCGTATACGTCAAAGAGCCCTTGTGCGCTAACTCAATGAAGTGTTGTTCAGTCGTTTGATTGGCGGCCATTAACTTATTGGCGCTGTCCTGGTTAATTTGCAACATCTGTTGGATTTGTGGGGTGGCCACGGCTTGTTTAACGACACCGCTGGGTTCACCAACAATGAGGGTGTCTAGGTTCTTAGCATAACCGGCCTCAGCTAACTGCCGGGCGCCGAATTGACCATATTCTTCACCAACGGTTGCCATTAAGCGTAATGTGCCGTGTAGGGGAACATTATTTTCTTTTAAGTGAATCATCGCAAAGACGCCAGCCATTAAGCCGGACTTCATATCTGTGGTGCCACGACCAAACATCTTGCCGTCAGCGATTTTGGCAGACAAGGCATCTGCATCCCACTTGGCGGCATCCCCCAAGGCAACGATATCTTCATGGCCGTCAAATCCCACGACAGGGCCGTTACCGTCGCCGATCTCGGCCACTAGGCTGACCCGATCAGGTTCGTAAGCGACCGCCTTACTATCGATACCATGCTTGGCCAATAAGTCAGCTAAGTAGTCGGCAACAATCTTTTCGTTACCATTAACTGTGTTGAGCTTGATGACGTCACTGAGTGCTTGCACAACTTCATCCATTTTTTCCACCTCATTCATTTAAGTTGAAACGCGATACTGTAATTGGTTAATGAAAATAACCAAGCTCCCAACTTGATTACAGCACTTTTTAGGGGACTGGTCAAGGTAGGCGTTGGATCTGATTAGTAATGAAAATTTGATTCATGAAAGCATGAATGATTAGGGCTATTTTTAGATAATGGGGTACCATTTGTAAATCCGTGAAGAGCTTTACAAAGTAAGTGACTTATAGGAAAGAAAATTAGGCATAAGGTCCTGATAAATAAAGGTGTTGACATCATGTAAGCGCTTACGCATAATGAGAATTGCCTACTAGTAAACCATTAGACACACCATTAAACCAATATCTTGAGGAAGGAAGTTTTCGTGATGAAAGCTGCAGTTGTTCGTGATAGTTTAGATGGGTATGTAGATATTAAAGAGGTACCAGTACGGGAAATTAAGGCCAATGAAGCCTTAGTTGATGTGGAATATTGTGGTTTATGTCACACTGATTTACACGTCGCTCAAGGTGACTTTGGTAACACTGCTGGTCGAGTGATCGGCCACGAAGGGGTTGGCCGGGTTAAAGAAATTGGGAGTGACGTCACCAGCTTAAAGGTGGGGGACCGAGTATCAATCGCCTGGTTCTTTGCCGGGTGTGGTCACTGTGAATACTGTTTGACCGGCCGTGAAACACTGTGCCGGAACGTTGAAAATGCCGGGTTCAACGTGGATGGTGCGATGGCTGAACAGGTTATCGTGAAAGCTGATTATGCGGTCAAGGTACCAGAAAATCTTGATCCCGTGCAAGCCAGTTCGATCACGTGTGCTGGAGTCACCACATATAAAGCATTAAAAGTTGCCAACTTACATCCTGGCGAATGGGTCACCATTTATGGTTGTGGTGGTCTCGGAAATCTAGCCATTCAATGGGCGAAGAATGTCTTTAAGGCCCACGTTATTGCGATCGATATCAATGATGATAAACTAGCCAGTGCTAAAAAGGTCGGCGCTGATTTAACCTTCAATTCTAAGACAGAAGATTCTGGCGCTTGGGTGCAAGATAAAATCGGTGGTGCCCACGCCGCAGTTGTCACGGCCGTATCACAAATTGCCTTCGATCAGGCCATTGGCTCTGTGCGGGCTGGTGCTCGCGTCGTTGCTGTCGGGTTACCAAAGGGTGCCATGGAAGTCTCCATTGTGAAGGTCGTCTTAGACGGCATTGAAATTGCGGGTTCTTTAGTGGGCACGCGACAAGACTTAGCTGAAGCCTTCCAGTTATGCGCAGAAGGGGATGTCACCCCAATCGTAGCTACTCGGAAGCTTGAGGAAGTTAACGATATTATTGATGAAATGAAAGCGGGGAAGATTGAAGGCCGGATGGTCGTCAAGTTCTAAGGGTTTCTCCCAATTGGGAGAGAACCGCCCACATCGAACAGTATAGTATTGTAGAAATATCAAATAGCAATTCAAAAAGACGATGGCTAAAGCCACCGCCTTTTTTGGCTCATGAGCAGTGTTGATACTCAAAATAACTCGTCAATGGCGTCGATGACGCGATAAGTCGCTACCATACTTAGCGCTTGGAGGAATTGACTCAGTCGATGCTGATCGGGGAAGGCCCCCTCAATGAGATGGGTAAAGTCGCCGGTCGTTTGGTAATGATGGCGAATGTCTTGACGATAGGCTTGAATCAGTTCACGATAGGCTGATTGTTGCTGGGCTGCAACGGCAACCTGAATGAAGACTTGTCGCATGAAGCCCATCTTTTCCAGGTCGACTTCGATGGTGTAACGCTTAATGATGCCAGCATCTTCCAAGCGTTGAATGCGTGCCGCAACGGCTGGGGGTGTTAGGTGAACGAGTTGGGCTAGTTGGGTCACCTTAATCCGGCAATTGTGATTCAGTTCCTTAATAATCTGTAAGTCTGTGGGATCACTCACGGTAAACACCTTTTTTTATCAAATTTTTTCGGGTAAAGACTTTCTTTTTAATATTAACAGTTAGGCGAAATAAATGTAAAGTAGGGGCTATTGCCGTTCAATAGGGCGAGTCCTTTTCTTAGGTAAATAACGAAATATTAGTATAATGAAATCGTACAGGCCCATGATGGTAATCGGGCAAAACGATAGAGGTTTGGAGGTTCCCAATGATAGAGTTTAAACAGGTTAGCAAACAATACACGGAACAATTGGCATTGGATGATCTGAATTTGACGATTCCAACCGGGGATTTTTTCGTATTGGTGGGACCTAGTGGGAGTGGTAAAACCACCACACTGAAGATGCTTAATCGGTTGATTGAACCAACCGATGGGGATATTTATTTTGATAATCAACGGTTAATCGACTATAAGCTACGTGATTTGCGGTTACAAATGGGGTATGTCTTACAAAACATTGCATTATTCCCGAATCTAACCATTCAAGAAAATATTGCGATTCAAGCGGAATCTTTGGGGTGGCCCCGAAAAGAACGGGTGGCCCGGGCCCGAGCGTTGCTAGAACAAGTCGATTTGGACCCGGATCAATATGCCACGCGAATGCCGAGTGAACTCTCCGGTGGCGAACAGCAGCGGGTGGGAATTATTCGGGCATTAGCGATTAAGCCCAAGGTTGTTTTGATGGACGAACCCTTCAGTGCCCTAGATCCCTTGTCACGCAAGCAATTACAGGACTTGGTGTTGCAACTACATCGCGAACTCAAGATGACTTTTGTCTTTGTCACCCATGATATGCATGAAGCATTACGCCTGGGTCAACACATTGCGGTCATGCGGTTAGGTCACATTCAGCAGGTTGGCACGGGTGAAGAGATTATGCACCATCCAGCTAACGAGTTCGTACGCGGCTTTTTTGAAAATGAACATACACCCCGGCCGGCGACAGTCCAGGTATTGGTGAATCAGGGGTATGGTGCAACCACCACAACGGCCGCTACGTTACCGGTAACGGCTACGGTCAATGAACTAGCGGCGGCCTTAAAGAAAGGGCCAGTTATCGTTGGCACCGCGTCAGGGAATCGGACATTGACGACCGCTGATTTATTAGACTATTTGGCACAAACGGAGGTGGAGTAGCGTGCAACAAATTTGGCATATCTTACACACGCAGGGCGGTGAAATCGTCCAGTCCATCGGCCAACATATCGGCTTATCGTTGATATCGTTACTCATTGCGGCAGTCATTGCGATTCCACTCGCGATTATTTTGATGAATCACCAACGGCTGGCTAAGGTGATGCTCCAGATCACTAGCATCTTACAGACGATTCCAAGTCTGGCATTGTTAGGAATTTTAATTCCACTGGTGGGGATTGGAACGGTGCCATCGATTATTGCGTTGGTGATTTACGCGGTCATGCCCATTTTCCAGAATACGTATTCGGGGTTAACGACCATTGACCCCAGTTTGGAGGAAGCAGCGACAGCGTTTGGGTTGTCACGGCGGATGAAGCTACTGCGGATTGAGTTGCCGTTAGCTTTGCCGATGATTATTTCAGGGATTCGGATTGCCATGGTCATGATCATTGGAACGGCCACTTTGGCCGCTTTGATTGGGGCTGGCGGACTGGGAACCTATATTCTGTTGGGGATTGAAACCAATAACAATGCGCTCCTAATTATTGGGGCCGTCTTGTCGGCGATACTGGCACTGGTTTTTGGGGCAGGAATCGATTGGTTAGGTCGGTTGACCTTTAAAAAGGCGGGGATTGTGTTAGCAACACTGGTTGTGTTGATTGGCGGCTTTGCGGGTTATCGCCAAGTAACAAACTCACAAACGACACTCACCGTTGCCGGTAAGTTGGGCAGTGAGCCCGAGATTCTGATTAATATGTATAAGGACCTGATCGAACATGATCACCCGAATATTAAGGTGAATACGAAGGCTAATTTTGGAGCGACATCATTTTTGTTTAAGGCATTGCAATCGGGTTCTATTGATATTTATCCCGAATTTACCGGAACGGTATTAGAATCGCTGGTGAAAACCAAGCAATCGGCCAGTCATAGTCCGGCTAAAACCTATCAACTGGCCAAGTCAGCCTTGAAGTCACAATACCAGATGGCTTATTTGAAACCCATGGCCTACCAAAATGGTTATGATTTGGCCGTCACGCGCCAGTTTGCGAAGAAGTATCACGTTAAGACGATTTCGGACTTAATTCAGGTTGAGAATCGGGTTCACGCGGGGTTTGACCCGGACTTTAATCAACAAAAGGATGGCTATCCCGGATTGCGGCAGGCTTACGGGTTGAAATTTGCCAGTATTAAGACGATGGAACCCTCGATTCGCTATAAAGCAATTGCCAACGGCAAGGTGAACTTGGTGGATGGCTATACCACCGATCCGGAGGTTCAAGCGTATCATTTAGTGGTCTTAAAAGATGATCGCAACTTCTTCCCCCCATACCAAGGCGCACCGTTGATGTCCGAGAAGCTATTGACGGATCATCCTGAATTACGAACGACGCTGAATAAGTTAGCTGGGAAGGTGACGACCACGGATATGCAAAAAATGAACTATCAAGTATCCGTGAAGCACCAAAAGGCGGCGGTCGTTGCGCGGGATTACCTCAGAAGTCATGGCTTACTGGATTAGCCACTGGGCTTGACAATAATGAGAAACACGCCTAGGATTATCATTAATTTCTAATTGGCCTGTCATAAATAAAGCTCGGAGAAGAGTAGTGGATTCCGTGTTGTGCAGTGAGCCCGAACAGTGAGAACGGGTCAACCACGGTATCATGAAGATGAACTCCTAATAGCTATTGAGCGATTCACGTTGCTCAGTCGGTAGGAACCGTTAACTTTCCGGGTATCAACTGGTACCGTTGAGGCAAGGTCTGTGAGGATCTTGTGAATTTAGGGTGGTAAAACGACGCGTTCGTCCCTTGAGCTTAGACATGAGTTCGGGGGACGAACGCGTTTTTTGGTGATTGACAGGCAGGCCGTCAGACTTTTAGGAGGTTATTCAAATGACAGTAACGGCAACGAAGTTTCCATACCGGTATGATGTCGTCGGGAGCTTATTACGACCGGCAGTTTTAAAGGACGCTCGGGCCCAGTTTGCGGCCGGAAAGATTGATGCAGAGCAGCTACAAACTGTCCAGCGAGCTGAAACGAAGCGCGTCGTCGACCAGCAGGTGGCATTGGGTCTCAAGGCAGTCACTGATGGTGAGTTTAATCGAAGCTGGTGGCATTTGGACTTTCTGTGGGGCCTAACTGGCGTGGGACACTATGATTATCATCAAAGCTATAAATTCCACGGAAGCCAAACACGAACGGATAATGCTGAGCTGATTGGGAAAGTAGCCTGTAACCCGGATCATCCCTTTTTCACCAGTTTCCAGTATTTACAGAGTTTGGTGCCAGCCGGAGTGACGGTAAAGCAGACGATTCCCTCGCCGACCATGCTATTTCGAGATAACCGTAGTGACAACTGGGCCACGTACTATGACACTTGGTCAGATTATCTGGATGATTTAGCCCAGGCTTATCACGACACAATCCAGCATTTTTATGACCTCGGCTGTCGTTATATCCAGCTTGACGACACCACATGGGCATTTCTGATTAGCAAGCTCAATGAAACAGCGACAGATGCAGCGGCCCACCAGAAATACGTTACGCTAGCGACGGATGCCGTGCGGGTAATCAATCAACTATTAGCGGGGTTGCCAGATGATTTAACGGTAACGACGCACATCTGTCGGGGGAACTTCAAGTCAACGTATCTCTTTTCCGGTGGTTATGATGACGTGGCGGATTATCTAGGTCAATTGCATTATGACGGCCTTTTTCTTGAGTACGATAGTGATCGTGCCGGTGATTTCACGCCGCTGCGGAAAATCTGGCATGGTGATCCGGATAAGTGCTTAGTCTTAGGCCTGATCACATCAAAATTCGCGGAATTGGAAGATCCAGCGGTAATTAAGGCGCGGATTCAGGCTGCGGCTCAGCAAGTGCCGTTAGCCAACTTGGCCTTGTCAACGCAATGTGGCTTTGCCTCGACGGAAGAAGGCAACACGTTAACCGAAGATCAGCAGTGGGCAAAACTCAAGCTAGTCAAACAGATTGCTACAGACGTTTGGGAGGCTTAAGCTGACAACGATAAAAATGTGTTTCCGTGGACGCTAAAAGTCTACGGGAACACATTTTAGTCTAGTCAGCTAACCGATGAACAAATTCGGCGCCTAATTGTTGTGCGTAAAATTGGTAAGGCGCCAAGGCTTGTTGGGCGTCGATAAATTGTTCGTTTTCAGTCAGATCGGTCTTCTTTAATGTCAGTTGGAGGTTAGTACTCATGAGCTGCATCTTCAAGCCACGGACAACCAATTGCATGCCCAGTGCGGCTTGAAAGCCACCATGGCCACCGTAAGAGACCAGGCTGACTGGCTTGCCGCGCCATTCAGTGTATAGATAATCCAGGGCATTCTTGAGGGGTGCCGGATACCCCCAATTGTATTGGGGAAAGAGAAGGACGAATCCATCGTAGCTTTGAATTAATTGACTCCACGCCTTCGTGTGTGCCAGCTCGTAATGACCATCTGAAGGTTGAGCGACTTCGTCTAAGAAGGGCAACTGAATGTCAGCGAGGTCAATGAGATCGATCTGAAGGTCGGATTGGTCCATCGCCGTTTGTAACCAAGTGGCAATGCTCATACTGATTCGGTTGGGTCGAGTTGAGCCGATAATGATACCAATTTTTTTAGTCATGAAAAGCTCCTTAAATGTGTCATTAATTCGTGCATTATGCACACATCTTAGCACGCTTCTGTTATAATCACAATATGGATAATGATATTTTTGAAGCATTGTTTGAAATTGTCACGTTTTTTAATCAACCCCAGCAGGATCGTCAGTTACTGAAGCAGGCTAATTTGACGTTAGAACCGGCAGCCTTGCCCATCATTGTTAGAATTGGTCGGCAGCCGGAGATTAGCATCGGTGAATTGGCTAATCAGATTGGGCGAAATCATTCGTCAATCAGTCGTCAGGTCGATAAGTTGGTCACAGCGGGATGGCTCGTGGAGGTCGAGCGACGGGATCAACGGATTCGGCAATTAACCTTAAGCGATCAGGGTAAACGCGCTTTATTACAAATTAAGGTTGCCCGCGAGGCCGGGTTACGTCAGCATTTGGCAGACTATTCCAATTCGGAACGGATCGAATTACTGCAAGTCTTACAACGATTGGCTAAAACATTAACCACACCTGACGATCCGGATGATAATCAGTAAAATGACTGCCGCAGTCATCATTGCGGCAGTCATTTTGGGCAAAAAAAATTAACCTCATTGAATCGAACTGGGATTTAGTCTGATTCAATAAGGTTAATTATTCAATTGGACACAGTGACTAACGGTGCATTTTCCGGGTACACCGCCGACTGTTACCAAAAAAGCTTTAGTTTGTCGTCAGTTTGTTAAGCAATTGTTTTACGACATCTTTATAATAACAAAGAAATCAAGGGCTGCGGGCGATTTTGGCAATTTGTAATATTACAATTTTACGGGCCGATTTTAAATATCACAGATATTGTAAATGACTTGTACTGAGAGGGTTACTGTTGAATTTTAAAGGTAAAAATCAGCGTATATTTATTCATGAGGTGTCCGCTAAGCATGATGAGCAACTAGCGGAGGTTGATACGCCAATCTTCGCAAGGATTGCTTAATTATGACCATTAGCGATTTACCCCATTGCTAAATTTTGATTGCAGACGACCAAAACAGATGCAAAGCTGACCAAAACTTGGTAAAATTCAATCAACGACTAAAAAGATTTGGAGGTGGACGTCTTGTACCGCTTGTACGCTGCATTACCAATTCCAGACCGCTAATTTAAAATTTGTTAAACGAAGGGAAGACCATTATTCATGGCACAAGAATCAAAGATAACGGCAACAACCACTGAAACAGAGACCACCGACCCCGGACCCAGCCAGCAGCCGCCTTTATGGCAACGCTCGACTGAGTCCTTACTTGTTGATTTTAAAACCGACGAGACGCAAGGGTTAACAACTACTGAGGCCAAGCGACGACTTACAGAGAATGGTCCTAACGAACTGACCGCCAAAAAGCAATCGAACCTGTTGCGCTTCTTGAAGCAATTTAACAACTCGATTATTTATATTTTGGCTGCGGCGGCCTTGATCACTTTTCTTATGCACCACTATTCCGATTCGATTGTGATTGGGCTGGTGATTATTGCCAACGCGTTCATTGGCTATTTCCAGGAACGCTCGGCCGATAATGCCTTGGACCGGATAAAGGCGTTGTTGGTTTCTGAAGCCGTCGTCATTCGTGACGGTCAAAAAGTCACCTTACCAGCACGAGAGCTGGTAGCTGGTGATCTTGTGCAACTGGAAGCGGGAGATACGGTTCCAGCCGATATGCGGCTGATCAACGCAGACAACTTGAAGATTCAAGAGTCCGCGTTGACCGGGGAAACCGATTCAGTGGAAAAAGGAGAAGATCCGTTGTCAGCGGCGACCTTACCATTGGCTGAACGGTCTAATCAGGCATTCGCTTCAACGGCGGTAACCAGTGGATCGGCGCGAGGTATCGTGACCACGACCGGTTCAGCAACTGAAATCGGAAGTATCCAGCAAAATGTGGCTGATGTGAAACAGCAGGCCACTCCACTGATGAAGAACCTGAATAGCTTAGGTTTAGGGTTATCCATCGCCATTTTAATTGCGGCTGTGCTGTTATTTATCTTGGGAATGATGACCCACGTTTACAGTCTGCCAGTCTTGTTGGTGGCCGTCATTACGATGGTCGTTGGGTCGATGCCCGAAGGTTTGCCAGCTAGCACCTCAGTGGTGTTAGCGATGGGGACGCAGGCGATGACGAAACAAAATGTGATCGTCAAGACGTTGCCCGCGGTAGAAACGTTGGGTGCAGTGGATATTGTCAATACCGATAAGACCGGGACCTTGACCAAAAATGAAATGACCGTCACCGATGTATTAACAACTCAGGATACGTATACCGTGTCTGGCGTGGGCTACGATGCTACGGGGCAAGTCGAAAATGATGAGGACCAACGGGTCGCTTGGCAAGAAGATCCTGACTTGGAGTGGCTAGTGCAGATTGCTGGGCAAACCTCTGACGCAGAATTCCATGAGGAAGACGGTCAGTGGGTATTGACGGGTGAGCCAACCGATGGGGCGTTGACGGCGCTTTATCACAAGTTGGTGGGCCATGATCCAGCCCCACAAGAGATTGATTCACAGCCGTTTGACTCAGCCACCCGTTACTCTGCGCGACTGGTTGACTTCAAGGATCAGCGGTGGTTATTGGTTAAAGGTGCCCCCCAAACCCTGATCCGCCAGATGAAAGAACAGGGCGAGATCGTTGATGAAGCGGCTTGGCAGGCCCGACTATCACAGCTAACCCGCCAAGGTAAGCGGGTCGTGGCGTTGGGTTACCAACCAGTGGCTGGTGATATTGCGGATGTCGAAGACTTGACAATTGGGCAAGATTTTCATTTGGCCGGCATGGCGGGGATTATTGATCCACCCCGTCCTGGTGTGGCCGATGCTGTCCGGCAGCTGCGGTACGCCGGTATCAAGGTCAAAATGATTACCGGGGATGACCCGGAAACAGCTGCGGCGATTGCCGAACAGTTGAATTTGTCAGAACAGGCTAAGGCGATTACTGGGCCAGAACTGGCACAGCTAAGTGATGATGAGCTGGCGAAAAAGATTGACCAGTATACCGTCTTCGCGCGGACAACGCCAGCTGATAAGCTCCGAATTGTGAAGGCCCAACAGAGTCGCGGGCACGTCGTTTCCATGACTGGTGACGGGGTGAACGATGCGCCGGCCCTCAAACAAGCGGATATTGGTGTAGCAATGGGGATTCGGGGAACCGATGTCGCCAAAGACTCCGCTGATATGGTGTTAGCCGATGATGACTTTACGTCCTTGCTCGGTGCTGTGCGAGAAGGTCGACACGTCTTTGATAATATTCGTAAGACGATTCGCTTCCTGTTACCAACGAGTTTTGCCGAAGGCTTAATTGTGGTGATGAGTATTCTGATGGATCAATCACTGCCGTTATTCCCAACGCAACTGTTGTGGATTAACATGGTATCGGCACTGACGATTCAGTTTGCGTTTATCTTTGAACCGGCAGAAAGCGGCATTATGAAGCGGGGACCCCGGGACGTCACGCAGGGGATTCTCTCAAAGTATGACGTGTTTGAGGTTACCTACGTGTCTTTATTGATCTCTGGACTAGGGATGTTGGCTTATGACCTCCTGACAGCGCAGGGCTTATCTACCGTGGTCGGGAGTACCATGACGTTAAATGTGATCATCTTTGGTAAGATTTTCTACCTGTTTAACTTACAAAACGACCATCCAGTATTCTCTAAGTATTTCTTCAGAAATAAGATGAGCTTTGCTATTGTGGCCCTGTTGATTGCGTTACAGGCCGTGATTATTTACTGGCCGGCGATGCAAGGCGTCTTCCACACCACGAGTGCGAACTTCCACTACGGCTGGGGGATTCCAATCTTGGCGGGAATCGTTGTTTTAATCGTTACGGAGATTGCCAAATGGTTGCGTCACCGCTACGATGCCAAGATGGTGGCTCGAGAACAGCGTAATTTCTAATGACTGACGGGTGTGACGTGTATTAAGCGTCAGGCGTTAGTCATCAAATAATAACCAGCAGCTCCCTTGGAATTTGATTCCTGAGGGAGCTGCTTTTTTGGTGGTTTTTAAGGGTCATTGTTTCCAGAAAGACGGTCTATTTGTTATAAAGTTCGATGTTAGATTATGCCGAGAAAGTTAACGTACTTATGGTTTAACACAAGCCTAAAGGAGTGGTACCTTTAGGATGGATAATCAAGAAATTATTCTGGGGGGGTATAAGCATGTATATTTTAAGAGTTCTAAAAACATGGCAATTTTGGCTAGCAATATTTCTATTGCCCGATTTACGGTATGCCTTTATGAACACCCCGTTTCAATTTGATTGGATGCTAAACCTACTTCTGGGTGGCGGAGCAATCCTTGTTTTAATTTCGGTTTTTTATGATGCTATCAATGGTATTAACCCCAATCATGCGAATTTTGACGGAACATTGAAGGAAAAACGTTGAGTATCCAAAAGCTTATGGTGTGTTTATTTAAATGACTATCTGGGTGGTAAGTTTTCAGTGCTTACCACCCAATTTTATTGTGATTAGGTTATGTATATCGAGCCACCACCTGAATTGACGAATCAAGAAAAGCTAGGGGCCAATTGAGGTGTAATTAGTTTTGAACGGAATTAATGTGTATGGATTTCTGAATCGTCTTTCCACGGATTAACATTTCCCACAAATTTCGCTAGCTCTTAGCCCATGAGACTCCTATACTGGACTTACAAAGGGGGGCGGAACAACAAATGATGAAAAAAAGTTCCGATTGTACCGAGATTTTAGTGGGTAAAGCCGCCAGTATGGACGGTTCCACGATTGTAGCACGTAACGAGGATGGCTATGGGCCAATTAACCCCATTAAATTTGTGGTGCACCCAGCCGTTGACCAAACTGGCGCGTCATTTACGTCAGCCGTAACGGGGGTGGAAGTGCCCTTACCCGATCACGCGTACCGCTATACGGGGACCCCGCAGGCCGACCAAAGTGATGGTCAGTACGAAGAGGCCGGGATTAACGAGCTAAACGTTGGGATGAGTGCCACTGAGACCACGGCAACGAATGCCCGCGTCTTGGGCTATGACCCCTTGGTGGACGATGGCATTAACGAAGAAGCCATGATTACGCTAGTCCTACCTTACATTAAAAGTGCCAAGGAAGGCGCCGCACGATTAGGCGCTCTGATTGAAAAATACGGGACAGGCGAAAGCAACAGCATTGCGTTTAACGATCAAAATGATGTGTGGTACTTAGAAACAGCCGGTGGGCACCATTGGGCGGCTATGCGGCTACCAGAAGATACTTATGCCATTGCGCCGAACCAAACGCTGATGCAAACGGTGGATTTGCAAGACACTGATAATTTCTTAGTTGCCAGTGATCTAGTGGACTTTGTTGCGCAACACCACTTGAATCCGACACCGGACACGTTTAATTTCCGGGAAATTTTTGGGACACATGGTGAAGACGATGCCTACTACAATACGCCGCGGACTTGGTACGGTCAGAAGTTATTCAATCCGGAAATCACCGATCAACAACCAACGGATCAAGACATGCCGTTTACCAGAAAGCCAGCCAAGAAACTGGCGATTGAAGACGTGCAATTCTTCTTATCATCCCACTACAACGGGACGCCTTATGATCCCTTTGGCACTTATGCCTCAGGGTCGCCAGCCGATCAGCGTAAGTACCGGCCGATTGCTATGGATCGTAACCAATGTTCGTCGATTCTTCAAATTAGAAATGACGTTCCCACCGATCATGCGGCCATTCAGTGGATTGCGATGGGCTTCTTTGCATACGCGCCATATGTGCCATTCTTTACCAACATTACAGACACGCCAGCTGACTATCAAAACACGACAGCAGCAGTTGATGTGGCCAATGTTTATTGGTTAAATAAGACGTTATCCGTGTTGATTGAACCCCATTTTCACGACTATGTTGAGGCTGTTAACGCCTTTCGTGATGGGTGCCAGTCATATGCGCGGTCGCGCGTAGCGGCAACGGATGAGGCGGTTAGTGGTAACGTATCTGCCTTCCTCACGCAAAGTAATCAGATCACTGCTGGTGAGATTTCTAAACGCACGCGGGAGTTATTTGACACGATTGTCAAGCATGGCCTGTTATTATCAAAGACGGCTTGGGAAAAGGGGCAAAACTTATAAATTAGTCCGGGGGACATAAGGGGGGAGAACCAACATGAAATGGATGAAGTTAGCATTCTTAGCCGGTCTAAGTCTAAGTCTGTGGGGAACGACAACGGCTCAGGCGGCTAAGCGGACTGTCTTACCCAAGTATCCGCGGCAACGCCTATTTACGTTTAAGACCCAGCGGACTAAGGTGTACAGCTATCCGCGAGCGGCGTATGCCCGTAGCAAGGTGCTGGGCGTTAATAAGAGCACGAAAAAGCAGTGGACGGTTGATAAGGTCGTGACGGTTAACGGCAAACGCTACGTGCGTTTGGCGGCAGTCAGTGCCCAACCGTTGCATCACGGCACGGTTGCCCCACTGCCTGCTAAGCGCAATCAGTTGGCGGGAGGATACGTGGCCTTGCGACAATTACGCAGTCACTCAGTGATTCGGCAGTTAAAAGCCATTAAGAAAACGGCCTACTGGACGCCAACGACCGACCATGATTATTGGGATATGCCGGCGCGAACGATCGGGACGACGGCTGCCGTTCATTACGGTACGACTTATGGTTACCGAACGTTGTATGCGACCGAGTCGTTGACGACAACCCGTCAGAAACATTATCTGTATCTCACCACGGCAAATGGCAAAGGGATTGGTTGGCTACCAGCCAATGCGGTGATTAAGGGCACTTACCCCAACTTATTGCAGCGTGAGGTGAATCGGCAGTTAACGGGGATCACTGCCACGACCACGACAGTTGATGCGGCAGCCCACGTCAAGGTGGGTGTGGCGATGGCGGCCGGGATGGTACAACGGGTTGTCTTGCTTCGCCAAGATAGTACGACGGTGACGTCTGACTTTGTTACTGGGCGGGCGGTGATCGCCACCACGCGGTCGGCAACGGGGAAAGTTGTTAAGACTGCGAAGGTTAAGCAAACCGCGCCTATCTTTAGCTTTACCGCCCGTGCAGATTTTGACATTCATGGGTATACCTATCGCGTCAAAGTAGCGCCAACTGGCGCCGTAACGATTCTCGGAACCGGTGGCTGGATCGCCTAAACTAACTTCGTTTACTGACTAAGTTAACTAAAAGATCTGGTTAGTGATCAGCTAAGGGATGCGCTACACTACCAGTGAGCCACGCGGTAGCGGCCGCGTGGCTCAGTTATAAAACGGGAAGCTGTGGGACGTCTACCATCAAAGAAGTCCCAACCGAGCGTAAATAAAAAACGAATCTGAGAATACTCAGGTTCGTTTTTTATTTACGCTCGGTTGGGATGTTTTGGCGGATGACTCGGGCAGGGTTACCAGCAATGACGACGTTATCGCCAAAGGATTTGGTGACGGTCGAGTTGGCACCAACCACCACATTGTTACCTAAAGTCACGCCGGGCAAAATGACCGATCCGCCACCGACCCAAACGGAATCGCCTAAGGTTACCGGCTTACCTAGGCCAATGAACTTGTCGCGACCGCGGGGGTCCAGCGGGTGATAGGCCGCATAGATTTGTACGTGGGGCGCCAACATACAGTGATTACCAATGGTCACTGGTGCAATATCTAAGATGACATTGTCATAATTACACATAAAGTTATCGCCAACGTGAATGTTATAGCCAAAATCGCAACGGAAATTGGGTTGAATCCATGGGCTTTTACCAACAGAGCCAAAGAGCTGGCGGATGGTGTGGTCCTTTTCAGCAGCGGCGGTGTCGTCCAGTTCATTGATAATCTTGCATAAACGACGGGCTTTGGTCTCCTCAGCAGCTAACTCGGGATCCATGATGTTATAAGGTTCGCCCGCAAGAAATTTTTCTTTTTCTGTTTTCAAATGAAACCGCCTCCAGCGTTGTTTTGTTTATTGTAGCATAGTTTGCAGAATATTTATACGGATAAATATAGGGATCAAAAATTGGTTCGTCAACTTTTGACCGGTTGCTATTTGGGATGAAGTTCGGTATACTTACAGCCGCTTTAGCCAAATTAGGCTAAAATTAAGGAGATGATCAACGATGATGGCATCGTTATTCGTACGGAAAAGTGCTGCTAGTTAGCGACACTTTTCTGCGAGACCCTTTCAGAGAAGTGTCAGGATTGTCAATCTGAAAGGAATTTAATATCATGGAACCAACAATTACTGCCTATGAGTATAGTGACATCAAACAACACGTTAACGCCTTAGTAAGTGCCTATTTAGCCGTCAATGATCGCCATATGCGATCGATTATTCGGGCTGAGACAATTGCCTATGTGACACCATTCTTACCGGAGGGCGCCCCCTTAACGCAAGCATTTCTGGCTGGGTTACAGCCGGATCGCCTCAGTCGTAAGGAAGCGGCGAAGTTGTTACCGTTACTAGAACCCGCTGTGATTCCCTTTCCGCAGTTCAGTACCAAACAACTGGGAAAGCTGTTCCGCAAGGTGAAAAAGCTAAAACAACCAGCGTGGGCCAGTTTGAATCTGCATGAATTAACCTATCTTGGTTGGAACGATGGGGGCAGTCAGAAGAAATACCTGGTTATACCAGACCACGAGCGGGTTATCGGTATCCGCGGTGATCTGGCACCACAAACTATCAAAGGGGTTTGTGCCATCTGTCAGACGATTGGTAACGTGTCGTTGTTTGTCTCAACGACGAAAACCTCTGGACTCGGGACATATACGCGCAACGGCAATTATATTTGTCGTGATAGTGCACAATGTAATCGGCAATTGACTGATCCACAAGCCCTACAGGACTTCTTAGCGGTCGTCCGGCCGCAACGTTAACTGAATAATCCACTGAGCGCGACGATTTTAGTCGGGCTCTTTTTATTTATGGAAAGGCCGATGCAAGATTAGTTCCGATGGTTCAAACCGGCGACCAGACGCGATTAACCAGCCATTAAAAAGAAACCGCTTTAGCAATTAAATTCGGAAAAAATTGGACAAAGGGGCCTAGATTGCCGGTCATTATCTGCTATAATGGTTAGTACTTTGTGAAATTTGATGAGTAAGAGGGATTGACATGTTAATGAAGTTAAGGATTGATGGGAAGTGGTGTCAATGACCCGCCAACACCATTTACGAGGCGTGCTATTGGCGAGCATTGCCTGCATGCTGTGGGGGATTTCTGGGGTTGCTGCGAGCACGTTGTTTACGTTAAATCATCACGTGACCGCTCTGTGGCTGACCCAGATTCGAATGATTAGCGCTGGGGCCATTCTGTTGATTTGGGGTCAACTAATTCACGCCCAGCCATTTCAAATTTGGCGTCAAAGAGCCACCGGACTACGTGTCATTAGCTACGGTCTACTGGGACTGGTCCCAGTTCAGCTATGTTACTTTGAAGCGGTGAAGTTTGGTAACGCGCCCATTGCGACAATCATTCAGTTCTTAGGCCCTTTATTATTAGTATTTATTATTTCCTGTTTAAGCACATGACGCCGACTCGTCCCGAAGGCATTGGGATGGTGATGGCCTTCGTGGGGACCTTGTTGATTGTGACGCATGGACACTTGACTAGCCTAGCGATTTCACCAGTGGTGCTCATCTGGGGCGGCTTATCGGCAATCGGTGTGGCGACGAACACCTTGATCCCACGCCCCTTGTTACCTAAATTTGGGGCTATGGCGGTAACCGGTTGGGGCTTGTTCGTGGCCGGGATTTGTTTAAATGTCTTTGGCCCGTTGTGGCGAGTACATGTCACGCTAACCGCGGCTGAATGGGGGCTGGTTTTACTGATTATTATCTTTGGGACGGTCATTCCATTCTTAATGTTTGCCCACGCCTTAGGTTATATCTTACCAACAACGGCGAGTCTATTAGATGCCTTTGAACCCTTATCGGCGACGGTGTTCTCGGTCATCTTTTTAAATGTGCAACTGACAACTTTCGATTTAGTTGGTGGTGCTTTAATTATTTTAGCCGTCATGGTCTTATCTTTGAACGGTCGTAAGATGATGAACTTTTTCCGCCGTCGACGCGCAGAAACTTAGCAAAACCCAAAAGATCGGTCTACTCAGGACTTAAACAGCTGAGTGGACCGATCTTTTTTATAGTGCAGGTAAGCTATCCGGTAGACAGTCACCGTGTTATTTGACAGGTTTGAGTTTTAAGGTCATCGCGTTAATTGCCACAATCACGGTGCTAAGTGACATGATGACGGCACCAACCATGGGATCAAGCATGAAACCAATGGGGGCTAAGATCCCAGCTGCCAGTGGAATCGCGATTAAGTTGTAGCCAGCTCCCCACCAGAGGTTTTCGGTCATCTTCCGTGTCGTCGCGCGCGCTAAGTCTAGGAATTGAATGACGTCGGCTGGATCACTGGCGACTAAGATAATGTCTGCCGATTCAATCGCGACATCGGTACCAGAGCCAATTGCCATCCCGATATCTGCTCGGGCCAAGCTTGGGGCATCGTTGACCCCATCGCCGATAAAGAGGACTTTACCAGAGGCTTGGTACTGTTGAACGAGACGTTCCTTGTCTTCTGGCAATAAGCGAGCTTGTACATCCTCAATCCCGACAGCGTGAGCGACCTTATTCGCCGTTTCTTGATTATCACCCGTCAGCATGACGGGGGTAATCCCTTGGCGCTTTAATTCACTGACGAGGTGCTGGGCGTTTGGTTTGATCTGATCACCTTCAGCGACTAACCCCAAGACCCGGTCACCTGTGACGAGATAGCTGAGTGAATTGCCTTCAGCGGCTAAGGTCTTGAATTGGGCTTGATCGTAAGTTAAGTGGTGTTGCTCCAAATAGGAAACGGCAACGACACCATAAGTGATGTCATCGATGGTACCAAACTGGCCCATCCCAGTTTCTTGATGCGTGTCAGTAGCAGCTGTATAGGTAATTTGTTGTGCCTTAGCAGCGCTAAGAATCCCGGTTGCTAGTGGATGACTAGAGCCGCTTTCCAGGCTAGCTAGTAAGCGTAAAATGGTTTCTTCACTGTAGTCTTGGTCTAAGCTAATCAAATGGTTCACTTGAAAATGCCCCATAGTCAAAGTTCCCGTTTTATCCATCAGCGCAAATTTTAAGTGTTTGACATCTTCCATGGCATTGCGATTACGGATGAGTAAGCCATTTTGAGCGGCTAGTGCTGTACTCCGTGCGACAACTAGTGGGACAGCCAAGCCCAATGCGTGCGGGCAGGCGATGACGAAGACGGCCACCGCTACGGGAAGTGCCACGGCTAGGTTGGCCACCGTTAACCAAATGAGGAAAGCCAGAATACCAACGAATAAAGCGGCGTAGAATAACCAGCCAGCCACGCGATCAGCCAAATTTTCTGAGGTTGATTTTGCATTCTTGGCATTTTGGATCAAGTCCATGACTTGAGCGAGATAACCGGAATCACCAGTTCCGGTGACTTTAGCCGTAAATGTTCCGGTGCCATTCACGGAACCGCCGATGACTTGGTCGCCCGTAACCTTTTTGACGGCAGCAGCTTCACCAGTGACTAGGGATTCATTAACTGCGGAGGTCCCAGTTACAATCGTCGCATCCGCGGGAATTTGCTCACCAGCACGAACAACCACTATCTGGCCAACTTGTAGGTCATTTAGGGAAACGTCGTGGGTGGTGCCAGCGTCATCAACGACGTGGGCAGTTTGTGGGAGTAGCTTGCCTAAGGCATCCACGGCTGACCCAGCATTCATGACGGTGTTCATTTCAATCCAGTGTCCTAATAGCATGATGACAATTAAAGTGGAAAGTTCCCAGAAGAAATTGTTGACCATCGGGGTGACATGGAATAAGTCGTTAGCGATGACGGCATAAATACTGTAGATGTAAGCCACACCAACGCCCATCGTGATGAGCGTCATCATTGCCGGTTGTTTCATTTGGAGTTCGGCCTTGGCACCGCTGAAGAAGGGGGCACCACCGTAAATGAAGAGAATCGTGCCTAAGATGGCGACGACCCAATCACTACCGGGAAAGGTTAACTGGAAGGGCAGGGTGACACCCATCATTGGTGACATGAGAATAATGGGGATGGTCAGAATCAGGGAAACCCAGAACTTACGCTTTAAGTTGCCCATGTGCATCATATGGCCATCGCCCATGTCCATATCCATATCGTTCATATTCATGTGATCGCCATGAGCCATATCCATTTGGTCCATGTGATCGTGGGTCATCATTTCGTGTTCTTTCATGATTCACAGCTCCCTTCACAATCTGCTGGTAAACAGTCACAGTCGACCATTTGAGGCGCCTGTGGTAGCTTCTGGGTTAGTGTCCCAATTAACTGTTGAATATCCGTTTGACTCAGTTCAGTTTGTTCTAATACGTGGGTCAAAGCTTTGCCGCGGTGCATCGCACACATCTGATCAAGCTCGGTTTGTAGGGCCGTGTCCATGGCCGTTTGTTCATCGATAAGTGGTGTGTAGATATATTGACGGCCTTGTTTGGTGGTTGCCAAGGCGCCTTTTTTGACCAGACGTCCAATTAAGGTCTTAATCGTCGGGGCTTTCCAGTCGTGTTGGCGCTCAAGAAGTTCAATGATGGTATGACTATCGGCCTGATTTAACGTCCACACAATCCGCATGACCCGCCATTCGGCGTCGGAAATGGAGACGGTTAATGTTGTATTTGACATAAGTGACTCCCCCCTTAGACTACAAATGTAATCTTTAATAACTGACTTGAGTCTACATCTGTAGTCATGATGTGTCAAGCAGGAGACTTTTTTACAAATGTGCTAATAATAAATTAAAGTTTCGGCAAAAATAGTTTAGCACTATGCCTTTTTAAAGATTATTTTTGTATAATACGAGTTACGTCAATCAAAAAAAGATAAACGATTAAAAAAATTGTGTTACGGAAAGGGGCGTTTAACACGTGAAGATGTTAAAACGCTGGTTACGGTGGGGGGCCGTACTGGGCCTTATCGGTAGCCTACTTGGTGGTGGACCAACCGCTAGTGCTGCGGCAACCAAGACGGTATCTAAGGTGGCTGCGCGGGCGGCCTACGTCATGGATGCGCAGAGCGGTCAGGTACTTTACCAACAAAATGCCAATAAAAAGTATCCGATTGCCTCACTGTCCAAGTTGCTGACCGTTTACTTAACAGTGAAGGCCATTAATGATGGGCAAATTAAATGGACGGATAACGTGCCCATGAGTCAAGACTTGTTAAAGCTCAGTCATAGCTATACGTATTCGTCATTGCGGATGAAAAAGGGTGAAAGCTTTACGGTTCGTCAGTTAGTAGCGGCGGCGATGATTGCATCGTCCAATAGCGCGGCTACGGCTTTAGGCGAGTACGTTGCCGGAAGTAATGCAAAATTTATTCAGTTAATGAATCAACAGAGTCGAGACTGGGGAATCGATGCCCATTTTATCAGTTCATCGGGCCTGGATAATACGGATTTGAAGGATTATCATTTGGTATTAGCTGGAACTGGAAAAAAGGAAGAGAACTTGGTCTCTGCGAAAGCCATCACCGTGGTGGCCCAACACTTACTGGCTGCTGACCCAACGATAACAGCGGTTGCTAGCAAGACGCAGGCCACTATTAATGGCACCAAAATTTATAATGAGAATAGTTGTTTGCCCGGTAAATCACAGTACAAAAAGGCGAGTCACATTGATGGGCTGAAGACCGGCTATACTGAGAATGCGAAGTTATGTTTTACGGCGACCTATACCGTGAATGGGCAGCGGATGATTGCCACCATTCTGGGTGGTGACACAACTTTCTCAGCAATGAACAAGTTAATTAAACAACTCAAACAGAGCTATCGACTGGAGACTACCGCGCTAACCAGTCGGCAGATTCAGCTAGGCAATGGTTTGGCAACGACCGTCACTGCGGCACCAACTTCCCAGCAGGCAGGGGTGTGGTATCGGACGCAAGCTGGTGGCTTGACCACAGCGGTGCAAACCCGATTAACGGCACAACAACTACGTCGGGGAGTGGTATCGGCGGGTGATCCTGTTGCGCAAGCGACCGTCACCGACCGGCAAGCCGGTGTGCAGCAACAAATCACGTATCAAGCGGCTCAAACAGCCACATTATTTGCTGATCGGGTCGTGTTTCAACAAACTGATCAGACCGATCCGTTATTAACGGTCTTGGTTAAACCGATGGCTCAGATTTTTACGACCTAATCTACAAGGACTCAGGGACTGGAAATAACCAGTCCTTTTTTGATAAGTAGATGTTTTGAGTTGCCTTCGTGTGGGACGAAGGGGGTAAGATGGCATTATGAACGATTAAAGGAGGACTTTTGGATGACAACAATTACAGAAACCTTTGCGTTGAACAATGGTCTAGAGATGCCCAAGGTTGGTTTTGGGACGTGGCAAACGAAGCCGGGTCAAGAAACCTATGAAGCGGTTAGTCGCGCATTAACAGCTGGCTATCGATTTATTGATACGGCGAAGGCTTATCGCAATGAAGCGAGCGTTGGTGAGGCAATTCGTGACAGTGATGTCGCCCGAGAAGACCTCTTTATTCAGACAAAATTACCCGCTGAATCCAAGACTTATGATGAAACGTTAGCCGATTTCGAAAGTAGCTTAGCTGCGTTAGACTTAGACTATGTTGATTCTTACATTATTCATGCGCCGTGGCCGTGGGCCCAAATGGGTTCCAACCATGATGCTGAAAATCGTGAGGTTTGGCGTGCGATGCAGACGATTTATCAGAGCGGTCGAGCTAAAGCAATTGGGGTGTCTAACTTTAATTCCCATGACCTCAACAATTTGCTGACCTGGGATGGCTTAACGGTTAAGCCCGCTGTTGATCAAATTCAATACTATGTCGGTTACACTCAGGCCTCAATTGTCGATACAGCAACGGCAAATGAGATTGTCGTTCAAGCTTATTCACCCTTGGCAACGGGTGGTTTGGTGGATAGTCCAGAGCTAGAACGGGTAGCTGGTAACTATGGGGTCTCGATTCCACAATTAGCGTTACGGTTTGTCATTCAAAATGGGGTGGCACCACTCCCTAAGGCCCGGTCAATGGCTCATGTACAAGCTAATGCGCAGTTGGACTTTACGATTAATGAACAGGATATGGCGTTCTTAAATCGCCTGACTGATAATAACGGTTGGCATCCAGTCGGTGATTAACTAAGATTGCCTAAATTTTAAGCAAACCGCATAAAGTGATAAAAAAAGACCCCCCGCAGTTACTGGGCATCATCGCCAGTAACTGCGGGGGGTCTTCGTTTATTAAGCACCACTGATAGTGGTCGTGAGCTTAGATCGATTTAACAAGACGGAGCTTGCCACGACGGATAAGGAGCTAAACGCCATTGCTAGACCAGCCAGTTCAGGACTGAGTGATAAGCCAATCGCGAAGAAGACACCTGCCGCCACGGGAATACCAAGGACGTTATAGATGAAGGCCCAGAAGAGGTTTAGTTTAATACGACTAAACGTTTTTTGGCTCAACGCCAAGGCCTTATCGACGTCACGTAAGTCGTTTTTGACTAAGACAATGCCACCAGAATCAATGGCAATATCTGTGCCGGACCCCATTGCAATACCGACGTCGGCTGTCGTCAGTGCTGGCGCATCGTTGATACCATCACCGACAAAGGCCACTTTGCCATCATGTTGGAATTGCTTAATCTGGGCGGCCTTATCGCCTGGTAAGACATCGGCAATCACTTCATCAATCCCAATTTGTTGCGCGACAGCCTGGGCTACCCGTTGATTATCTCCTGTTAGCATGACGGTTCTTAGACCACGTGCACGTAAGGCTGCAATGGCCTCTTTTGAGGTTGGTTTAGGGGCATCTTGAATGGCGATCAACCCGATAATGCGGTCATCCAGACCCACAAATACCACAGTTTTGGCCTCGTTTTGCAGTCGGGTTTCCTGTTGTTGTAACTGCTTGTTAAAGGTCAGATCGCCTAAGAGTTTCTGGTTACCCACGACTCCTTGTTGACCACTAATGGTTGCGGCAACTCCCTTACCCTCAATCGCAGTGAAGTTCTCAACCGGAAGCGTGGAGATGTTGTCAGCTTTAGCCTTAGCTAAAATTGCTGCTGCCAATGGGTGTTCTGATGAGTCCTCTAGACTAGCAGCAATTCGAAGGACCTGCTTTGAATCCCCAATGATATCGGTGACTTGGGGCTTGCCGACAGTGAGTGTGCCTGTCTTGTCAAAAACAACGGTCTGAACGTCGTTAACGGCTTCCAGAACCTCCCCATTTTTGATAAGAATCCCCATTTTAGCGCCGCGTCCTGTGCCAACCATTAAGGCCGTGGGCGTCGCTAAACCCAGCGCACATGGGCAGGCAATAACGACAACGGAGACTGCAAAGATCAGTGCATTAGCGAGGCTGGCATTCAACAGAACGTACCAGGCGAGGAACGTAGCAATTGCCAGAATCAAGACAACCGGCACAAAGATGTCGGAGACCTTATCCGTTAATTTTTGGATGGGGGCGTGACTATTTTGGGCCTTTTTTACCAGGTCGACAATTTGCGATAGTAGGGTTTGATCCCCAATTTTATCTGCCTTAAACCAGAAGGTACCGGTGTTGTTTAGTGTCGAGTCGATGACAGGATCGGATACCGTTTTGGTAACGGGCATACTTTCCCCCGTCACCATTGATTCGTCAACGCTGGAGCTGCCCTTAACGATCGTCCCATCAACCGGGATCTTTTGGCCGGGTTTCACGCGAATGGTGTCACCTAATTTGACAGCAGCGAGGGGCACCTTGACAAAGTGATCGCCACGGCGTACCTCAGCGTCTTTGGCTTGCAAGTTAACCAGTTTTTCAACGGCATTAGAGGCATTGTGCCGCATTTTTTCCTCAAAGACTTGTCCGAGAAGAACAAACGTTGTGACAAAAGCAGCACTTTCAAAAAAGACGGCTTGGTGGGTCACCATCGCATAGATACTGTAAAAGTAGGCCGTTGCCGTTCCAATAGCGACTAGTGTATCCATGTTAGCGTGGTGCTTGGTGAACGAGGCCCAAGCGCTTTGAATAAAGGGGCCGGCCGATAGTAGCATGATGACAGTGGTTAACCCAAGTTGGGTCCAAGCCCCGCCTGGCAGCATCCAGCCGAATGGCATTAAAATCATACCAGCCAACATCGGCAAGGAGAAGATGAGTGAAATCCAAAAACGGTTAGTGATTGACAACCGTGGCCAACTCCTTTTTATTTGATCGTTAAGTTACCGTGGAACATATCCATACCACAAGCCCATTGAAAGTTACCAGGCTTACTAGTATCAATGTGAATGACTTCCTTTTGATGACGTGGAAGTTCTTGGTTAATGCCAAAATCGGCGAAGATGACGTGGTCCAAACAACTGGACGCGTCTTGACGAACAAAACTTAGCGTCGCCGGGATACCTTGTTTGAGCACGATATTTTCGGGCGAGTAGCCACCATTGACTTCAATATCGATATTTTGGGTTTGCCCATGGGTGGCGGCAGTGACGGTAGTGGCGTGGTGGGGACCAAAGAACCACCAAAGAATAAAACCAATAATTAAGAGACCAACAATGAGTACAGTTAGTTTGAGCATGATAAACCAGTCCTTTCAGTCTAGATAAGTATGAGGAAGACGATAAGTGACACTAAAAATGGCGGTAATCACCTAATGACTTAATTCGGTCGAATCGCTAAACGACTAAACCAAGTTTCTTGTTTACAAATGTAATCCTAATCAACGAAATTAGTATATCGCCATCGTTTACATCTGTCAACGATAAAAATCTGAAGCCAGGTGGCTGATTGGTTACTTATCTTCAGTGCAGGGGTAATTAAAAAGCGATCCGTTCAGCTTCAATACCTGCTGAATGGATCGCGACGATCTATTATTATTTATGACTGAACTTAACCCCGAAACATAAAGATCCCCCGAATGATTTCCGCACCAATTAACACGATCATTGCTGACCAAGTCACTAACGTTACTATGCTCCCCATGGAAAAGACCTCCTTGTGTATGGTTTAACTACCTCTATTGTACGCTGAACCGCATCATGTCACAATAGGTACCGCTTACATTTTTATGCTGAAATAACCAGCGGCTACCAAAAAACCCCGAACAATCGTCGGGGTCATTAGGAAGCTTATGAATGATGAACGTTAATCAACGTCGCAAAGGTGGCCGTACTGATCCCCGGTGTTACGCGTAGCCGGGATAGATTATAGCGACCTTCATGTAAGCTTGCCAAGCCTTCTTGCGTTGTTAACGCCAGTTGATACCCTGCCGGTTTAGCTAATTTATGAGTAGCCGCGTTGGCGCGACCGGCGGGGTAACATAAGAGGGTGGTCGTTTGGTGGAGGTGCTGATCCAGCCATGATTTGGAGTTAATTATTTCCGTTCGTTGCTGGGCCGTTGTTAAGGCATTGAGGTCGAGGTGATGAACGGTGTGGCTACCAAAATCAACTAGGCCGGTTGCTTTCATCTGTTTAAGTTGGGCCAATGACAGATGATTGGTTTTGTGGGTGAAGCTAGTGATGACATTGATGGTCGCGTGAAAATGATCCTTTTTCAGGGTTGCCATAATTTTTGTATTGTCTTTATACGCATCATCTAAGGTTAGCCAGACGACTTTCTTTTGCGGAATGGTATTGGTCTTTAAAGCCCGAATTGCTTCGGTCGCAGTGAGGGTGCGGTAGTGATGCTGTTTTAAATACGTTAGTTCTTGAACGAACTGTTGCTTGGGCACGCGTAAATTATTGCCGCTAGAGATACTGTGATACATCAGAATTGGTAACTGAAGTGGTCGTTTAAGTTTGATCCACGGTTTAGTCGTGGCAACGTGAGTTGTTTTAACGTGACTGGTTTGTGTAACCGGACGATGGGCAGTTGCTGGTGTCACTTGATGGGTAGATCGTTGACGAAGTCCAACCCCCACGATGATGGCAATGATGAGTACCAAACAACCACCTAAATACCCGAATTTTTTTTGCATGATAGTGTCCCCCAATAATTTCATTATAAGGGGATCACTTTCAAAAAGGAAAATTAATCGGCACGTTGGGCCAATCGACGATAATAATCGATCGAATCCGGTGGCAGATGCAGGGCGGCAATGACCTCCTGATCAGTTTTTTGGGGGTTACGCCGAAGATAGTTAATTAAATAACCTTGGTATAAAACGGTGGGACTCAAAGAAAAGCCAATAATCGCTTCATCTGGTCGTAAATACTTATGCAAACCAGGTAGCGTTAAATGGGGATCGGCCGCTGCGCGTTGTTTCAAAAACCAATCGGGGCACTGGAACCGTTGTTGTAAGGGAATAATGAAGGCCTGAAATCGCTTGAGAAACTGACGGGCAGCTGGCGACCAGTTAGTAGGCTGTAGTTGAGCGGTCATGCCGGGCTTTAAGAAAGCCTGTTCCGGATAGCCTTGGGCAATTAATAAGAGGGTCAATCGGGTGTATACGTGGAGGCGTTCATCACGCAAAAAGGTTTCAAGGTTGTCGACCCATTGATAATTAATTGGTTGAGCGGGTTGCTTGGGTTTGCTTTTAAGGTCCAGTGTGGGCAAATAAGGGGTCCATTGATGAGAAAAAAGAAATTTGAAGTAGACGTTGAGATGGGAAAGAATCTTATTGTAAGTTTGATTTTTAATTTGACGAGCCGTTACCAACATACTTAAATACTGCTGGACGTCGGTTGTTTGCAGCTGATTGACTTGATGGGTACGTTGATAAGTTGGATTGAAGTTTTCTAAGTAGTGGAAAAAGTCCTTTAATGTTGCCGTGTACTCATCATGAGTGGCCGTAGCCATGTCACGCTGGTCGAGTAGACGATCAAAGGCATCCTGATAGGGATAGTCGACAGACATTGGTTTACCTCACTTTCAAGCATGTTTAGCCTGATTATAGCAAATCTAAGACAGTAGTTAAAAATGAAAAACTGACCGCTAGCCCTCACTGATGAGAGCAGCGGTCAGTCTGTTGTTTTTTACTATGCTTGGCTCACCGTACTTGCAGCGGCCCGCACGCGTTCACGGAGTTTTTCTTTAGCCGGATCGTTGAGAAAGGCACCGTCGATAGCATTGAGGGTCAACTGCTCCAGTAAAGACCAGTTAAGACCGAATTCATCGTGCATTCGCATGATTTCACTGGTGAGCGTGACATCAGAAACGGTGCGATCATCCGTATTTAAGGTGACTTTTAATCCGGCACTGAGAAATTCAGCTAGCGGAAAGGCGGCATAATCGGCAACCGCTTTAGTTTGGACATTACTGGTGGGACACATTTCAATGGTGGCACCAGCTCGTTTGGCTTGGTTGATCGTTGCCGGGAAACCGCTCATGTGAACGCCATGTCCAATTCGTCGCGCACCGAGCGTTAGTGAGACCGCCACATTGTCCACGGGACCGGCTTCTCCAGCATGAAGGGTAAATGGCAGGCCAGTGGCTAACCCAGCCTTCACTGCGGGTGCCAAGTCAATGGCGGGATGGTTGGCTTCATCGCCAGCAAAGTCTAGGCCAACAACGCCTTGGTCGGCAAAATCGGCTGCCGTCTTAAAGACCGCGATACAGTCCGCTAGGGGTTGATCGCGCATGGCACAAACGATTGCGTTGACTGGGATGCCGAATTCTCGAGTACCAGCATGCAAACCATCGAGTGTGGCGGCGATGGCTTCTTTAACGGTTAAACCTTGTGCGGTAAAAATTGCTGGGGCAAAGCGAGCCTCTAAGTAAATAAGTCCATCTTCGGCCGCGGTCTGAACCATATCGTAACCAGCAATTCGCAATTGTTCAGGCGTTTGCATCAGGTCAGTAACCACTTGGAATCGCTGCAAGTAATCAATCAGGCTAGTCGTTTCTAGCGGGGCCGTGACCAATTGGCGGAGGTCGGCGTCATCGGCTGGTAGGGGGCTGTTCGTTACGGCCGCCATTTGCCGGATTGCTGAAAGTGAGATGGAACCATCAAGGTGGCAGTGTAACTCCACCTTGGGATAATGGCGGACATTTTCTGGGGTAAAGGGCTTAACGTTAGACATTACTGAACTCCTCCTTCGATTAAACACTTGTCCCTAGTATATCATGAAAGCGGTTAACCGCCAGCTAGGATCGATAATTTGTCGGGATTTAAGGCTGACCTCGTTGTTTCCCATTCTAAAGTTAAGCAATTGACCAAACTAACCGAATTGGGCGATTATGACTGAACAAGTGAATAACGCCGAATTGTTGGAAGTGAGCCTAACCGACTGGCAAATTTTACAATTTATAAAGATAGTGGAAAATCGTTGTTTCACTTGACTAAACATTATATGATGGGAGTACTTAATAGAAATTTGATTTGTAGCCGTGATTTATGATAGAAAAATCATGAGGTGCTACAAGATTGGTTGTTAGTCTGGTTATGAACACACTAAAATAAATAACGCGGCTTAAAAATTGGCGAACGACCATTTGGGGGAGTGTCACCAAAAGCTTAGTAATCGGTTTGGTGGAAAAAGGAGTAATGGATATGGAACAATCTTACACGCGACTAACGCGGGAAGCAGTCCGGCGTCAGCATGCGGGCAAGCGGCGTTATATTACGGGATTTGACGGCATTCGTACGTTGGCAGTCTTAGGGGTTATTATCTATCATTTAGCGCCGTCAACACTTCAAGGGGGGTACTTAGGTGTTCCGATTTTCTTCGTGGTTTCGGGCTATCTGATTACATATTTACTGATTCAAGAGTGGGATAAGACCCAAGGCATCAATATTCTTGGCTTCTACGGCAGACGGCTAAAACGACTTTACCCGGCACTGGTCACCATGTTACTGGGGACCACGGCCTACATTACGCTATTTCAGCGGAGTCTGTTGTTAAATATTCGTGGTACGGTGCTGACAAATCTCATTTATGGGTACAATTGGTTTGAGATTAAGCACGGACAATCCTACTTCGATCGGTTTAGTGGGGAGTCGCCATTCACACATTTATGGTCACTGTCGATTGAAGGACAATTTTATCTCGTTTGGCCCTTTGTGGTACTGGGCTTGCTCTTATTCTTACGTAAGCGACTACGAGCAGCCGCTATTTTATTGGGCGTAGCCATTCTGTCGGCCGTGTTGATGGCCATTCTATACGATCCGGCCAATACGAACCGGGTTTATTATGGTACTGATACGCGGATGTTTGCGATTTTGATTGGCACGGCGATGGCCTTCTTGTGGCCGGCTCACAAGCTCAATCCGCAAGTGACTTCCGCCCACCGATTAATTTTGGATATTGCCGGTGGCTTGTCACTGCTCATGCTGATCTGGATGTTCTTCAATATGAGCGGCCAAGCAGCCAGCACTTATCGTGGTGGGATGTTCTGGTTTACGTTATTGTCAGGAATTCTAGTGGCAACGGTAGCGCATCCCGGCAGTGATTTGAATCGCGTGTTGACGAATCCGGTCTTCAGCTATATTGGGCAGCGAAGCTACGGCATTTACTTGTATCAATTTCCCGTTATGATTTTTTATGAGGCCCGGGTTAATATTGGTAATCACCCGTTACTAAATTCGCTGATTGAGCTGGCCTTGATTATGTTGGTCACGGAGTTGAGTTACCGGTTAATTGAGAATCCAATGCGCCATTACCATTATGGGCAACTTACGCAGGATGTGGTGCAGTATTTCCATCAACCTAGTCGCCATCGTTGGGCGAGCGGATTAGGGGTGGTTGCTGCCTTACTGTTTAGTTTATCGGCTGTGGGTTTCGTTCAACAACCAGCTAGCGCACAACCGACAGCGTTACAAAAGACGATTACGGCAAGACAAGCAGCGGCTAAGAAAAAGAATGCCGCGGCGGCCAAGAAACAACGTGCTTTGGCAAAAGCGGCCTCGCAACGAAAGCATGATAAGGCTGCGGCTTTAGCGAAGTTATCCAAAGCGGATAAAAAGATTGCGAAAACGTACTTCTTATCGGTTGATGAACTACGAATTAGCAAACAGACACCGTTAACGGCGGTCGGCGATTCCGTGTTGCTGGACGACTCTGGTGACTTGCAACAAGTCTTTCCGGGGGCGGTTGTAGATGGGGCCGTTGGTCGGCAAGCTGATGCGGTTCCGGGAGTCATTCACAGCCTTGCTCAGCGGGGTGAACTAGCCAAGAATGTCTTAGTGAATATTGGGACTAATGGTTATGTGACGCCTCAGCAGGCTGATGATATTGTGCACGCAATTGGTACCGATCACCAAATCTTCTGGGTGACGGCGCACGTCCCAACCCGTGAATGGCAAGATTCAGTAAATAACCGAATTGCAAAAACGGCGGCTAAGTATAAAAATGTCCACGTTATTGATTGGTACACAACTGCGAAGACACATAGTAGTTGGTTTGTGAGTGATCATGTTCACCCGAATAATCAGGGTAATCGTTACTTTACATCACTAATTGCCAAAGCGATTGCTAAGGAAACGAAAGCGTGAGATTAAAAGCGTAAGTGCTAAGATATTTAGCATCTACGCTTTTTTAGTGGGCGCACTCATTTGGGGAAGTCAAGGTTTGTTGCCTGAATTTACTAGTGGATCAGTGTTTTTGCACATTCAGGACGACTTTCGAGTAGTCAAGTCGGTTGTCCGAGGAGAGATGTGCTATGATATCTGTGAATTCAGAGATGGGTTCGGACATATAATCTACGGGGGGTAATTGTTATGATGAAGAAAGTTGCAATGATTGCTGCAGCGGCAGCCATGGTATTACCATTAGGTGTAGGGGCGATTGCACCAACTAACGGGAGCGCAACAGCTTTAGCAGCGACAAAGACCGCGGCTAAGAAAACCACATTAACGTTGGTTAGCTCAAAGAGTATGAAAAAAGCGGCTTTCCACGTTAAGAGTGGCAGTCCAGCACTGTATAGTGCCGCATTCGCTGCAGATAAAGCTAAAGTAACTATGGCGAAGAAAGGCTCATTGACTGGGCAAAAGACGTACTACGCAACGAAGAAGATTGTGGTTAAGACCAAGGCAGCTAAGACAGCCAAGGCTAAGAATGTAACGTATGTTTACGTGAAGACATCCAATGGCAAGACCAAGGGCTGGGTTGCTTTGTCTAAGTTGACCAAGGGAATCTTTAAGGCAGCTGACGGTAAGAAAGTTACCAAGAAAGCTGCAGATAAGGTTGCTGGCAAGACCTACACATTGGTTAGCGCAACAAGTCTTAAGAAATCAGCTTTCCACTACAAGGGTAACGGTAGCGTGGCTTTCTTTACCGGCAAGTTTGCTGCAGACAAGGCTAAGGTAACCTTGACGAAGAAGGGGACTTTAGCTGGTGGCAAGACTTACTACGCAACTAAGAAGATCACGGTTAAAGAAAACAAGAAGAACGTGAACTACCTGTACGTTTCTAGCAAAGGTTGGGTTGTGGCTTCACAATTAACGGCCGGCAAGTTCGTACCTGCAGACTAAATTAAAATGTGAGTTATTTGAAAACGGCTGCCAAGTGGTGGCCGTTTTTTGCGTGGAGGAGGGGGCAATTAAGCAGTGCAAATAGTTACAACATGACCTGTTGTAATCCCCGCCAGATTAAGGATTCTTAATGTTTTGTGGTGTCCGAAGTAACCGCTTTACAATCTTTGACAAAGCACGCATAATGGGTGTGTAAAATGCAGTCAAGAATCTACGGAGGTGTTTTTTGATGGTAAAGACAAAAGCAGTAATGATTGGTGCGGGTTTAGCAAACATGGCCGCAGCAGTTTATCTGATTCAAGAAGGCCATTGGCGTGGCGATCAGATTACTTTTTATGGCATCGATATGCACGGGTCCAATGATGGTGGGGAAGCACACGACTTCACGGATGAATACTGGAATAAGAATCATCCATTAGATAACCAGACCGGGTATGTGGCTCGGGGTGGTCGGATGTTAAACTACCGGACCTACGTTGATTTAATGGACTTACTGGACCGGATCCCGTCAACCACGGAGCCAGGAATGACAGCGGCCGAAGATACGCGTGACTTTGATGCACATCACCGGACGTTCGATAAAGCCCGTTTACTCCAAGGGGGTAAGGGGATCATTGATGGTGGCAAGCTGGGTCTGAACAATAAGGATCGGGTGCTGTTATCCAAGCTGGTTTTGATGCCAGATGACGAAGAAACAAAGTTGGATAATGTCACGATCGCCGAATACTTTAAGGACGACCCGCACATGTTCCAGACTAACTTTTGGTATATGTGGGAAACGACTTTCGCCTTTCGGGTAGAAAGTTCAGCGCAGGAACTGCGCCGTTACATGCACCAAATGATTTATGAATTTACGCAAATTGAACATTTAGTCGGAGTTAACCGGACGCGGTACAATCAGTTCGAAAGCATGATGCTACCACTGATTAATTACCTGAAAGGTCAAGGTGTCACCTTTATTGGTAACCGGATTGTCACTGATTGGGAATTTGCCGATAGTCCGATGCAAGATGAGATTACAGTTACCGGGATTCACGTGAAGAATACCACGGATGACACCGAAGAATTGGTACTAATTGACGATGACACCGCCGTTATCTTCACAAACGGGTCCATTACGGATTCCACTAGCATGGGGGATTACAACACTCCGGCTGTGGAAAATATGGAATACGGGATTAGTGCCGCACTGTGGAAGAAAGCCACGGAACGTTTCTATAATCTAGGCACGCCAGATAAGTTCTTTAACGACCGGAAGAATTCCGAATGGACCAGCTTTACGCTGACCACTAAGAATCACTTGTTGTTAAACGAAATTACACGGATCACCACACAGATGCCTGGGAATGCCCTGAATTCCTTCCTGTCTACGACGCCAATCACTAAGCTGGGGCAAAAGGATGTTAATATGTCGATTGTGGTGCACCATCAACCACATTTCACGACGCAAAAGCCTAATGAAACAGTTATTTGGGGATACTTCCTTTACCCACGACGGACTGGAGAGTTTGTCCACAAACAGTACATTAAGATGACTGGGAAAGAAATGGCACAAGAGTTGATTGGTCAATTGTCTAAAGTTGACCCAGGACCTGATAATATTAAGCACAAGGAAGCAGAAATTTTAGACAGTATTATTAATAATATTCCAGTGCACATGCCATATGCCTCGGCCTTATTTAATAATCGGGCTAAGACCGATCGGCCGGAAGTGATTCCAGCACACTCGACCAATCTTGCCTTTACGGGTGAGTTTGCAGAACAACCGTATCAGATGATTTTCACGGAGCAAAGTGCGGTTCGTTCAGGTGAAATTGCTGCCTATCACTTTGCGGGTATTTCCATGGATCATTTGGTCAAGACGCCGCGTTATGATAAAGATCCGAAGACGTTGTTGAAGGCCACGCGCCGGATGTTTAGCTAAACGCTAGACTAGCGAGTTGCGGTCAAAAAAAATAGGACCTCCCTAGAATCTGTCTGATTCTGGGGAAGCCCTATTTTTTTGACCCAGGAATTAACTAGCCATGGTGTTAATGTTAGTTCGATGTTGACGAGTTCCGGTCCAAAATGGCACCTTGACGACGCCCATCACTTTGTTAGCATCAACGTAACCCCAAGCGCGACTATCCTCGGAAATACTGCGATGGTCACCTAAGACGAAGTAGTGTCCCTGAGGAACGGTGTTGCCGCGGTAAGTCCAATGGTTCTTCTTAGCAAGACTGGCGAGGGTCCAGTTGCCGGTCCCACCCGTACGTTCGGCCTGACTGATGAAAGGCTGATTGATTTTTTGGTTGTTAACGTAAATATAGCCGTTCTTGCTGACCACCTTGTCACCGGGCAGACCAATCACCCGTTTGACGTAGTTAGTGTTGGGGGCGGCAGCCGGGTCTTCACCATAGGCGTCAAAGACAATGACACTGAGTCGTTTTAACTTTAATGGCTTGATGACAACCATGCGTTCGTTGTTGGTTAGATTGGGTTCCATAGAGCCACCAGAAACCTTAACGACTTCAAATAGATAAGTACGAACAAGTAGGACAATGACGACCGCGACCACGATCGGCACCACCCAACTAAGAATGTTACGGAGGACTTTCATAAGTCAGACGATCTCCCTTGTTTACTAGACTTGATTGGTGTCATTCTAGCATAGCTTATCCTAACGTTTGCCTGTTTGGTGAAAAATTAACCAAATGACTAGAAATAACGATCTAGTGGTAGCGCTTTCGGTTAAACTGTGTCACAATAAAGGGTGTAAACTGATTGACCTAAAAGGAGGCCGTAACATGGCAGAACAACAAGAATTACTAACGGTTGCAACGGCAATGCTCGATAAGGCTTATACCCCGTATTCTCATTTTCACGTGGGTGCGGCGGCTGTGGGTGCCAGTGGTAAGATTTATGGTGGATGCAACATTGAAAACGCCTCGTTTGGTGCCACTAACTGTGCCGAACGAACGGCTATCTTCTCGGGAATTGCTGCCGGGGAGACACACTTTACGGCGTTATTGGTAACTGGCAACACGGACGGCCCCATTGCCCCTTGTGGCATCTGTCGCCAGGTCATTGCTGAATTCTTTGATGCCGACGCGCCAATCTACTTAACTAACCAGAAAGGGGCTTTTACGGCGACCACGGTAGCCGCAATTTTGCCTGGCGCCTTTACTGATTTGAACTAGATAGCGTAGGTTTATCTTAAATAAGATTATTAGCACGTCCAGATCCTGATTTCTGGAGGTGCTATTTTTTAGCCCAGAACTGATAAAGCGAGGTAAACTGGTTGGCTTAACAAAGGAAAATCAGCATCTATGATAGGCTACCAATCGTTTATATCCCCCTATGAATGGTTGGTAGGATATTTTAACTGGCAATCAAACCCTGCATGGGAGTAGGCTCTTATCCAATTAACCAATCATTCTATGTAACTTTTCGATTGTTACCAGTCGTTGCAAATTGGGGTCACTTTTTCAGGGCTAGGCGCGGTATAATTTAACTAGACTAGGACTAATTTAAATGCGTGTTTTTGTTAGGTGTTTCGTGAGAATCCCGCTAAGCATGTTTTAGACAACGCTTGCAGAGAATTACCTTGGAAGCATTAACGATCTGCTAAAGACCCTTTATTTTTTGGGGAAGAGAGGCGATACTAATAAAGGGAACTAGCTAGAGTGTTCGTAAAGATGCCACCAAGATTGTAATTGGTGTAGTTGAACATGCGTAATATCTGCCAGTGGAATTTTTAAGGAACGACCAGCAGTTAAGCCAAGATAGACAGTGGAATCGCTGATAAAATCGATGGTTCCCGTGTATGTGGCCGCTTTGAGGGTGAGCGTTGTAACTTGGTTATTTTGGTAGGCATTTTGGAGTAGATGCCTAATTTGTGGACTGTTCGGGTACATGATGGGCACATCCTTTGTGGTAAGCACTTCGTACATTATTATAGAACAAACGTTCGACTTTTGAAACCAGTTTGCGAAACATTATCGGATAACTTAATTTCATGGTAAAATGTACGCAGGGTTATTCACCTGATAAGCTTGTTGTCAGATGATAGACCTAGAGGGTATGCATGCGGTCCCGTAGCCGTACGCAAAGTTGGGTGAAAAAAGGCAGCGGATACGCTGAACAAAGGAGTAATGGACGAATAATGACAGAGACAGCTAGTGAAGAAGTAACGGAAGCACAATTAAAAAAGGAATTCGATGATCTCTACATGCATATTTTTAAGTACATTGGGGACTTCGTTTCCATTCCGACGCAAAAGTACAATTTGACTTTCGAAGCATTCATGGTCATGGATAACGTGGCACGGAGCAAGAATGGTCAAACGTTGGTGGAATTAGCTAAATTGGAGGGCGTTTCGAAGAGTGCAATTGCGCGCCAAGTAAACGTTCTGTTAAAGGAAAATTATGTGATGCAAAAGGTTGACCCTAACGACCGCCGTGTCAAATATATTACGTTAACGGCGGCTGGTAGCCGGGTTCAACGGAACTTATCCCAGGCAACGGATGAACGGTTCCACCGTTGGCTAGAATTCTTTGGTGGTAAAGAAGAAGCTGAACGGTTTATCAAGGTCTTACACAAAGCCAACGAACGGGCTATTGCGGCGGGCTTCGTTGGATTCGATAGCTTACATGATAAGCGCCGGAATTCCAACCGTAGCCGGAACAGTCATGGCCGTACGGCTGAATAGCTTAAGATTGATCTTAACGAGGAAGTAGCGCGGAACGGAGGTTTCGGGCTACTTTTGGGTTAAAGCGAATGGATGATACACGTGGCAATTAACACGGATTCAGACGCGTTTAATAAAAGAAGCCGAGTTCTCAGGACGAAAGATCTTCTGAGAACTCGGCTTCTTTTAATCACGGTCACTTTGCTGATCAAGGGTGAGCTTTAAGCGACGTTCATTGTAGAACAACAAGGTAACAAACATGACGATGTATAACAGTAGTGGCAACCAAGCATAATTTAAAATAATCATGTGTTGTGTTGCAGTATTTTGCGGGTGATTAGCCACGTATCCGGACAAGTGAAACAATCCGGCCGTTACTAAACCACCAAGGCCTAAACCGACATTAACCCCAAAGTCATCAGTTGACGCCAAGATGCCCTCGGCTTGAATCCCCAAAGCCATCCCATAACGAATGGTATCGGCAATCATAATGGAAACTAGACCGATAATCAAACCGTTACCAACTGAATTGATTAGAATACCCGCGAATAAGGGAACTAATTGATTGAACAAGACCCCTAGCGTTAAGATCAGTTGACCACCGGCGGCCAAGGCGATCCCACCCAACATTGTTTGTTTTTTACCCCAAACGTGAGCCGCACGAACAATCAGCAAGACACCAATTAGTGCGGCAAAAGTAAAGCTGTTGGCCCACGGAACCAGTGCCTCACTATGTTGGATATATTTGAAGTAGTAAATCGTCGTTTGGTTCTTAATGGCTGTGGTTAGCCAATATAACAAGATGACCACAGAGATGATTAACCACGGTTGGTTACGTCGTAGCATCCGACCGACAGCTCGCCACGATTGGTGAGCATGTTCTGGATTGGTAAAGCGCTCACGAACGTGGAAAAAGGTATTCCAGATTAATGCCAGTGAGATGGCGCCAAACAAAATGATTGTGAGTAAAAATCCACGTTGCTGATTGCCGTGGCCGAACCAAGCAACCAGTGGCAATGTGAAGACGGCCACGATAATTTGCACCGAGCTACCACCGAATTGACGGATGACCCCTAGGAGCGTTAGTTCAGATTCGTTTTGGGTCATGGTCGGTAGGATTGAAGTAATGGGTAGGTTAACCGCGGTGTAAAAGAAACCCAGGCCCAGGTAAGTCACGTATGCCCAAATAAGTTTTCCTTGGGCACCGAATGGCGGGGTGACGAAGGTCAGCACGGCAAACAATACGTACGGCAAGGCGTACCAGAGGAAAAAGGGGCGACTCTTGCCCCATTTAGAATGCGTGTGATCAATCATCACACCGATGAGCAGGCTTTCAACCACATCAGCCAGCCGCGCAACGATAAATAAAATAGCGGCGGCACTAGCTGACAGGCCATAAATATCAGTATAAAAGAACAGGAGATACGTGGTCATCATTTGAAAGACCAAGTTATCGGCTGCATCACTCAGGCCATAGCTAATACGTTCAGGCCACTTTGTTTGCCAAGGAGAGTTCAACGGGTTACCTCCGTGCCACTAATGGCGATGACTTTGTTGCGTTAACCGCCGATAAACGTCGGTACCAACCAGATCGTTGGTAACCATCCAGACGATATGGCCGAGGGCCTCGGAAATGTGTTCGTCTTTTGGCTGTTCTTTAGCGGTGGGAACGGTGCCCATGGCGGGCATGATGCCGAGATGGAAGGCTACCCAGATGGCTAGTCCAAACCAAGTACCGGCATCCTTTTTGATGGCGGGTACCTTTTCACCGAGAATTTGGTATAGCACCGCGAAAGTGGTTGAAAAGCCAAAGTGGATGACAAAGCCAGCCCAAGGAATCTCGTGTCCGGAGTAGTGATAGCTAGCGTTTAAGATGCTATCTGGAATGCCAACCTGTTTCATTAAGGTTTCTGGTGGATTGACGGCGTCTCGTTTTGCGGTTCGGGGGGGCAACACATTCTCCCAACCGAGCTTAACGAAGCCAGAAATGATACCAGCCGCGCCGCCCGCAATGATCGCTGCGGGTAAATTTAAATGACGATGATCAAATAAGGTCACGATGACTACCTCCTTTAAGTAAGTACACTATTGAGTATACCGGTCTTACCAGAATTTAGGGGGAAATTTGCTTGAAGCGTGAGGCCATCTGGATGGTTTTAGATATGTTAAGCTGATAAGAGAGTCATGAAGGAATTGTTACTGTCAATTGAGTGAGAGAGGAGCGCGGCATGGCAAACATGTTTGAGCAAGGTTATATTGAGATTCAAGACGCCACCCAAAATAATTTGAAGCACGTTAATTTACGAGTACCTAAGTACCAAACAACGGTCTTTGTGGGCCTATCCGGCTCGGGAAAATCATCATTAGTTTTCGATACCATTGCGGCCGCCTCGCGTCGCGAATTGAATGAAACTTTCCCGAGTTTTACCCAGCAATATCTGCCGAAGTTTGGTCAACCCCACGTGGGACAAATTGCACATTTACCCGTGGCGATTGTGATTGAACAACAGCGATTGGGAAAAAATGCGCGGTCAACGTTGGCAACATATACGGGGATTTACTCGTTGCTACGGCTACTATTTTCGCGAATTGGGCAGCCATTTATTGGCTACTCTGATAGCTTTTCGTTTAACTTACCACAGGGGATGTGTCCCACGTGTCAGGGATTGGGCTACGTTGATGACATTGATGAAAGTAAGCTGATTGACCCGGAGAAGTCGTTAAATGAAGGTGCCATTACCTTCGTCAGCTTTGATCCGGGCACCTGGCGCTGGCGACGATATGGGACGAGCGGGCTATTTGATAACGATAAGCCGTTGAAAGACTATACGCCGGCCGAATATGAACTCTTGATGCATGCGCCCCAGCAGCGATTAGCGCATCCAGGAGCTGGTTTTCCGCGGACAGCATTATATGAAGGTGTCGTTCCGCGGATTCGCCGATCGATTATTGGTAAAAAAGAGGCGGCACATCATAGAGAAGCAATTGCGGCGATTGTGACGCGCAAACCCTGTCCCACGTGTCAGGGAACGCGCCTAAAACCAGAAGTGTTGAAAAACCGAATTAACGGGCAAAATATTGCGCAGGTCAGTGCAATGGATTTACGCCACGTGTTAGCGTTCTTACAACAAATTACAGTCCCACTGGCGGCCGACGTCGTGCGTGAATTAACGACGAAGATTCAGTCATTAGTGGCGATTGGTCTGGGATATCTAACCTTGGATCGGGGGACGAGTTCGCTATCTGGTGGTGAGGCCCAACGGATAAAAATTGCGAAGTATCTGACCAGTTCCTTGGTTGATATGGTCTATATTTTAGATGAACCCAGCGTGGGGTTGCACCCGCATGATATTCAGCTGATTAAGCAGGCCCTAACGAAGCTGAAGGATAAGGGGAATACCGTGCTAGTGGTTGAGCACAATCCGGCTATGATTGCGTTTGCCGATTATGTTGTTGAAATGGGACCACAAGCTGGTCAAGGTGGTGGTACCGTAACGTTTACTGGTAGTTACGCAGACCTACTGGCGTCAGATACGTTAACGGGGAAGTGGCTGCGTGAACCCCATCACTGGGGACCCGAACGGCAACCCACGGGACAATTAGCGCTCAGAAAGATCACCCAAAATAATTTACAAGATGTGAATATCGATGTGCCACTGGGCGTGATGACGGTCATTTCTGGTGTCGCCGGTTCGGGTAAGTCCTCCCTGGTGACGGCCATTAAGGCGCATCTGCAGGATGACTATATTGATTTGGCGCAAGCACCGGTAGGGATTAACATTCGTTCGACGCCAGCAACTTATCTAGGGATTTTGGATGATATTCGTAAGCTCTTTAGCCAAGCTAACGGTCGGGTAGGTACGAGCCTCTTTAGTTATAATGGTAAAGGCGCTTGTCCCCGGTGTAAGGGTAAAGGGGTCACCATTACTAACATGGCCTTCATGGACCCGGTTGTCCAAACGTGTGAGCTGTGCCACGGGAAACGTTATAGTGACACAGCGTTACAGTACCACTATCAAGATAAAAACATTGCGGAGGTTCTCCAAATGTCCGTGACAGCTGCGGCCACATTTTTTGCGGATACACCAGCGATTGCCAAGAAGTTAGCCAACTTGGATCGGGTCGGTCTGGGGTACTTGACGTTGGCACAACCGTTGACTACTTTATCGGGTGGTGAGCTACAACGTTTAAAGCTGGCGGTTGAATTGGGTAAGCAAGGGACGGTGTATCTTTTAGATGAACCCACCGCTGGGTTGCATTTGCAGGATACGGCACGGTTATTGAAATTGTTTAATGAATTGGTAGAAGCTGGCAACTCATTAATCATTATTGAGCATAACTTGGCCGTGATCAGTCAGGCTGACTGGTTAATCGACGTAGGTCCTGATGCGGGTCGTTATGGTGGTCGCATTCAGTACAGTGGAACGCCACGACAGTCCGTGACAGTTGCTGATTCGAAAACAGGTGTTGCTTTGAAACAGTGGCAACAGGATACGAAAGGATGATGGGTTATGCCATTAATGCGAGTTGATATGATTCGTGGCCGTAGTAAAGCGGAGATTCGTCAGATTTTGGATATTGCTTATCAGGTAGCCTCTGAGGAATTTCATTTGTTGCCCCGTGACCGTTATCAGGTCGTCACACAACATGAGCCAGAAGAAATGGTGATTGAAGACGTCGGATTGGGACTCCCACGATCGACCAAGTTTTTATTGTTCAGCTTAACTTCTAGCCCGCGTGCGGAGGCTGATAAAGAACGGTTCTATGCGCGATTGGTTCAGGAGCTAAGTACGCACACAGATGTGGCCCCCAGTGATATTATGATTAATCTGGTCACCAATACTAAGGCCGATTGGAGTTTCGGCAACGGGGAAGCACAGTTTTTGAATGGTAAATTATGATAAAAGAGGCGGCCGGTTGGTCGTCTTTTTTTGCTGCTAATTAAACGTACGTTCCCCATTTTTGTCGAATTATGGTAGACTGAAAGAACATGATTTTTGAGGATGGAGGAAATGGCTTAATGGCAACCACAATTTTAACGCCAGCTGAGAATCGTTTCTTACAGCTGAGTCAGCCAGCACTACAATTAACGGAGCTGACGCGGGTTATGCCACTTTTGCGTGATCACCCAACCATTAAAGACAGTAGTGATTTTCTGTCGCGGTCTACTCGGCAACTCTTACTGGATCAACGAGTGAACTGGTTGGTTCAAGGCAGTGATGTTTGGAAGTTGTTAGCGCGGTTACCGTATGCCATTAATGCGAGTGATCGACGCGCAGACTGGCACCATTGTGCGTTGTGCCATAAGCCGGTGCGCTACGAGTACCATGTGGTGTTGCGAACGGATGGACATGAGATTTTGGTGGGGTCGGAGTGCGTCAAGAAGTTCATGAGTGATGAGATGCAATACTTGATGACCATTACAACGGAGGATAACTTTCACGCAGTGGCCCAGTATGATGACCTGACGGCACAGTATCCCCAGGTTCCTGAAATACTATGGGATCAACAGGCCTTGCCCCACTTACCACAACAGCATCGCCGACGTCAGCATTGGGTGAAGAATGGGACGAAGACAACGGTCACCGGTTATTTAAAGCACCGCCAACAGACATTGCCAGAAACCCAATTATCGCCTTATTTGGCAGAATATACGCAATTGCAGGCGGTTGATCGCCAAATGGCTGAACGGCAACAAGTCCAACAACAACACGCCGTTCAACAGCAGGCCCAACTGGCTGAAAAAGAAGCGGCAGCTGCCTGGCAGGCGGCCGATCAAGCGCAGCTCACGGCAGAACAACAGTTGCGTGCGTCAACTAGCTATCAGACCTATTTACAGGCAGTAGCCGCCTTAATGGTGCAACATTTACCCTTGCCTCAATTTAAACAGCGTTTGCGTGGAATCACCATGCCACCAGCACTCGGCCAATTGGTAAATTCTTATCAACTCGGCGTGATGGCAACTGAATTTGCACGGGCGGGCCAAATCACGGATACGCGGCTTCAAATTGTGCCCCGTTACCTAGTCGCTGATCTGAATCGGTTCAGCCGGCAGTTGGCCGCGCAGCGCCAGCGGGATTGGGATGATGACGTCTTTAATGCAGCACTAGGGTTTGAACTGACAGCTGACCAGCGGCGACAACGATTGACGCAGCTGCGGGATTGCTGGGAGGGCCGGCAATTATCCGATGCCTGTTATGCGACGCTATTGAGGTTACGGGAATCTTGGCAGCAGTCTCCAGTTATTCCGGCAACGTGGCCCGAAAAGCTGAGACAAGCTTTTCAAGTGCGGTTGGCCGAACAACCTGCCACTGGTTGGGTACCGGCCAAGAAAAATCACGTGACGCCCAGCCAACTTCGGCAATTGATAACGTCACAAGCAGACTTTGCGACAGTTGTCGCGCAGTATCATCGGCTGTACGCCTTGCCAACCGCTACAGAAGCGGTGACGCTGTCGGCCTTACATCGTTATTACTTAGTTAAAGCGGATCAACGGGCCGGTCGGGCCAAGGCAACGGCTAAGCTGGTAACGGAGTTGTTGAAAGAAACTGTGGATGACTGATGGTTATGTGTATTAGCCAGTAGGTAATCAAAAAATGAGATCATCCATCAGGATGGTCTCATTTTTAGTTAAATATGCTGAGGTTCATGACGGATATTTCCCAATGAAATTCCCAGCGATATCAGAATAAGCGGCCAGTTCAAGGCGACATTGTACAACCAGAAATGGTCGGCATTTGTGGGGCTAAAGAATGCCAGCAATGGCTGGGCCATAATGGCACTTACGGCGACTAACAGGCCGAACATGGTCAGTTGACCTAATAAGCCACCATAAGTTGAGAAGCGGTATTTATGAACGATAGCAAGATCGTGATCAATATCCGTGGCTTCATAAAGGGTCGTATTGATGGTGGGGTTATCGTAGCCGATATAAAGCGTAATCAGTAAGAGGGCCACGAGGTAGCTTAGCCGCCAAGGAATGAGCAATAAGAGGTGTCCCACGATGAGACTGCCCTGACTGAGACGCTGGGCCAAAGCCGTTTGGTGTTTGGCGAGTACTTGGAAAACGGCATAGCCGGCTTCAAAACCCAGTAAATACAACCCGAAGACGAGGTACATGCCGATGCTTCCCCAATAAAAATAGGCAAAAAAGCTGTTGAACAGTAGAACAAAACTAATTAAGAAGCCCCGATTTAACAGGCGCATCTTGTAATCGGGGAGTACATGGCGATCGCTATACAACTCTATTGAGAAGACGATCAAAGCGATGGCAATAATGGTTAACGTTACCCAACTTGGGAGATTTAAATGTGCTTTGCGTAAAGTGGTTAATACGGCGATGCCGGCAAAGCCAATCAAGGACAGTAACCAGCGCCAGATGTGATGTAGTCGATGAATCTTGTGCGAACGATGTTGGTAGAAATCGTTGACGAAGTTCCCCAGTAAGACACCACCGGGGATGGCGCCGAGATAAAGTAAGGCCAGAACACTGAAAGTCAGGGTATAACTGAGGCCTAAGGACAAATCGATTGCCAGCATGATGCCTAATAAGGCAAAGACCAACCAGTAGAGACGTTTCATTTTGAAGCTGGTGGTATGGGTCAGGTGAAGCTTGATCGTCAAAAAGTAGGGCCAGATCGTAGCAGCGCTGTATCCCCATAAGAGGCTCCCGATGATGAGCCAACCGACACTAGAACTGAGGGCAAATAGCAAGCTCCCCAGTGCACCTAAAATCAGGGTGACCAGTAGATACGTCGTCGAATTAAGATTTAACCGCTTGGTGTAAAAGATGCTGGCTGCTCGTGAAATATAAAAGGCGACTAGAGCAATCAGAAACGTGGTACTTTGGGTTTGCTGATAGCGCAACAAAATTAAAATGTAGGGCAACATGATCCCCACGTTAGCTAGAAAGTTTAGTGTACCAATAGAAAAATCAATACCGGTTTGCCGGAAACGGGCCACCGTCATCAGCTCCTCAAAATTATTTAGTCCTAGTATAGCAAATTCCCTGGATGGGATGCTTAATGTAGGGTCATAAGGTCACCTAAATAAGCCATGTCGCCAGAACTTGAAGTTTTGACAACATGGCTTATTTACCAGTAATAACGAATGAATTAACGTTCCGAAGAGGTCTTAGGCGTTAATCGCTTTTCAATAAAGGATAACACCAAATCGGTAATGATGGCCATCAAGGCGGTTGGTAACGCCCCCGCTAAGATAATAGCTCCACCATCAGTTGCGTTAGTTCCCCGGACAATGATGTCACCAAGACCACCAGAACCGATGAAGGAACCGATAACGGTAATCCCGATACCGATAACTAAGGCGTTACGAATCCCGGCGATAATGACGGATAAGGAAAGGGGGAGCCGAATGGTTTTCATGATTTGAAAGCCGGTCATCCCCATCCCCTTTCCGGCATCTAAGACGTCGCGGTCAACGCTCAACATCCCGGTGTAGGTATTTTTAATAATCGGGAGGAGTGAGTAAAGAAAGACCGTGACGATAACCGTCGTTTGGCCCAATCCCAGTCCTAGCATCAAGATCGATAGCATGGCTAACGAGGGGATAGTTTGAATCACATTGGCAATCCCGATAATGACGGGGGATAACCGCCGATATTGGGAGATCCAAATGCCTAATGGAATCCCGACAATTGCACCCAACAGCACCCCATAAATCGAAACGAGGAACGTTTGGTTAAATTGACTGAGCACGTACATCCCGTTGTGGCTAAAGTAATAGACCAACTGGCTAAACAGACCCATGTCTTTCATGTTAGTTGTTCCCTCCTTCGAAGTAGTGGTGTTGTTTCAAATAATTCATGGCAACTGTCTGCGGTTCTTCAAGTTCGTCGTCAACCTTGTAGTTCAGTTCCTGCATGGTCTTCAACGAGATCTTACCCTCGAGTTTTTCTAAGACGGGTTTCAGTTCCGGATGCTTTTTCAAAATGGCGTTAGTGGCCACTGGACTGGCATCGTATGGTGGGAAGAAATGCTTATCATCCTTCAGTAACTTCAGATGATAACTGGCAACCCGACCATCAGTGGAGTAGCCAAGAATGGCATCCATTTTATTAGCCGATAAGGCATCATAGAGCAGTCCAGTCTGCATCGGATAAACGGTGCCAAAGCTATAACCATACATTTTTTGGAACGATGGATACCCGTCGCCTTGGCGGTTTTGCCAAATTTGGTCGATGCCGACCTTCATCTTAGGCGCTAATTTTTTCATATCACTGACGGTCTTTAAGTGATGCTGCTTGGCATACTTTTGGGTGACCATCCACGCGTAAGTATCCGCGAAGCCATACGTCTTAAAGTAGGTCATGTGATACCGATCTTGAAACCCTTTCGTCACCGTTGCCTTAACTTTGGCCGGGTCTCGTTCGAATTTCTCGTTAAGAATCGTGGTAAGGTCGGTCCCATAGAAACGAATGGCGGAAATATCGGCGTTGCCATTCTTTAACGCGTTAAAACTAACATTTCCGGACCCGAGGTTATTGATGATCGATGTTTTTAAGTTTGTGTCATGTTCAATCATGCCCGCAATCATATAGGCCATGATTTGTTGCTCAGTCGTATTTTGCGAGGCAATTCGTATTGTATCATTACCTGAACCAGCTAGACCTGGTAAGGAACAGCCACCCAGTGGTAAGAGGATGACAGCGGCCAAAAGTCCAGCGAGCCATTTTCGTAAGTGTTTGCGCATAACGAGCCTCCTATCGTAATTGCCGTGGTGTCACGGCTGTTTCCAGTTTACCCAATAAGTAATCGACGATTAGTGCCAACAGGATAACCGGAATTGACCCGCCCAAGATTAAGTCGGAACGGTAGAGGTTCAAACCATTGAAAATGAAGTCACCTAGGCCACCAGCACCGATATAAGATGCCAACGTTGCCCAAGCAATCACATAGGTTGCTGAGAGCCGAATACCGGCCATAATCACGGGAGCTGCTAAGGGAATTTCGGCTCGCAGCATCATTTGCCACCAAGTCATGCCCATGCCTTTAGCGGCATCACGAACGGTTGGTGAGACCCCTTGCATCCCCAAATAGGTGTTCCGCAAGATGGGAAGTAGTGAGTAGATGAATAGGGCGACGATGGCTGGTGTCGATCCAATCCCAAAGATGGGAATCATCATGGCTAATAATGCCATGGCAGGAATCGTTTGAAGGACACCAGCTAACGTAATCACAAAATTCGCGCCGTGTTTCATTCGCGTCAGTAAAATTCCCAGCGGAACGGCTACGATAACGCCCAGAGCGAGTGCCGCTGCCGAAATGTAGAGATGTTGGCCGGTCTTACTGATCAGCTGTGTCCCATAAGTCGCTAGAAAATGTATCATTTCTCGGTGTCGCCCCCTTCATGAGTGGCTGCTGCGTGAATATCAGCATTGATTGGGGAAGCGGGAGTTTCATCAGCTTCTGGTGCTCCACGCAAAGCGTCATACACGATATCAACCAATGCGGTCCGTGTGACGATCCCGACGAGCCGTTTTTGTTTATCAACGACTGGAACGTTTTTAACCCCCTGTTTGAGAATCCGATCAACGGTATCACCGATTAGCGAGTCAGCTTTGACATAAAAGACCTTTTCGTTCGTCAGCTCACTGATTGGCGTATGTGGATCAGTCGTCCGGTTAATATCGTCTAAGTCAATGTAGCCTTGTAAGACCCCATTGGCATCTGTAACCAGCAAGGTATCCACTCGACGATCATGCATGACGTCAATGGCATCGTCTAACGTCTTATCCGGCGTAATAGCAACAGGGTTCTTTAACATGATTTGACTAACGGACAGGATATTTGGTTGGGCGCGAATCAAGCGTTCTTCACCAATCAAGTTCGTAACGAATTCGTTGGCCGGGTGACGCAAGATGTTTTCGGGCGTATCCACTTGAACCTGCTTACCTTGACTCATAATGACCACCTTGGTTGCTAGGTGGAGGGCTTCATCCATATCATGCGTCACAAAGATAAAGGTTTTACCCAAGTCCTCTTGTAAATGTTTGACTAAATCCTGTAATGATTCCCGCGTGATTGGGTCCAAGGCACCAAAGGGTTCATCCATTAGAATGATTTCTTGGTCAGCGGCCAAGGCACGTACGACCCCAATCCGTTGTTGTTGCCCACCGGATAATTCACCAGGGTAGCGTTGCAGCATCTCATCGGGGAGTTGAGCCAGTTCAATCATTTTATGGGCTTGTTTAGCCCGTTTTTCTTTAGACCAGCCCAGCAATTTAGGGACGATTTCAATATTTTCTTGAATCGTCATGTGGGGCATTAACCCGATATTTTGAATGACATAACCGATTGAACGACGGAGCTTGACGGGGTCCATCTTCGAGATGTCCTTGTCGTTGATCTTAATGGTACCAGAAGTTTGGTTGAGCATACGGTTAATCATCCGCATGGTCGTGGTCTTCCCGGAACCAGAGGTCCCAATAAAAGCAATAAATTCACCGCGGTCGACTTCAAGGTTGAAGTCGTCAACGGCAACTTTACCGTTGGGATATTCTTTACGTAGATGTTCCATTGAAAGTAGCATAGATTAACCTCCTGAGTAATGATGTTACTGAACCGGCAAAGTGCCGGAAATAAAAAGACGATCGGTGTGCCGGGAGCACACGTCAGAGCGGGAGCAACCTGGGGACCGGTCGTATTTGATTTTTCGGCTTACGATTAAACCTATTGTACACGATTTACCAGTAATTTCCAAACGGATACAATTCCTGGTGTTGATAATCATGTCATGTAAATGACTGAACAACCCGGTCAAAACGCTGTACCTATCGGCTTGGGTGGCGATAGTCAAAATCTGTTTTTTGATAAGAAAATTCTTATTAAGAGGAGTGGATTTTTTACCCAAAAAAGGGTTGCCTTCGACCTGCTCGAACCCTGTATACTCCATAACATCAACAAAACCGAAAGGGAGTTACGATCTTGAAACGAATCCTGCTTGCTGGCGCAATGGATGCGACCAGCCAAACCTTTGTCCGACAACTAAGTGAAAATGATCAGCTTCAGCTGACGGTGTACACCCCTAGTGCAGTGACCCTCCCCCAAACGGTAACCGCATTAACTGAGGAAACACTCGACGAAGGTGGTTTGACGGCTGCTATGATGGATCAAGACATCGTGGTGGCTTTGATCCCAACCATTAAGTTAGCTAATACTGTGACGACATTAATTACGGCCGCTCAGGCTACCGGAACGTCACAGGTGATTGTGAGTCGGACCGATGACATTGTTGAATTGCCGGGACAAATCCGCGATGCCCGGCGCCGATTAATGACGGCGCATTTAAACTTCGACTTGGTTGATGGACTTGCTGGCGTAAGCACGTTGCTGGCGGTTAATCCAGCACCAACGGCGGTTTTTGACCCCGAAACGTCTTTTCCCATTGAACAAATGATGAGTTAAAGAAAACGCGTTGCCCATCAGGACAACGCGTTTTTTTATGCGGCTTGGGTTTTAGAGCGGCGAATTTCAGGAACTAGCCACCAAACCAGTAACAGGTTAATCAGCATGAGCAGAGCGGTTGAGATAAAGACGGCGTTGTAATTAAAGACACCGGCAATCCAACCACCCAGCAGTGACCCCAGCATATTACCGATTGACTGAAAGGACTGATTCCAACTGAAGACCGTCGACGTCAGTTCGACTGGCGAGTTTTTGGTCAGTAGGGTTTGGATTTCTGGGAACAATGCCCCGTCAGAGATGCCAATCATGAAGCGCAGAATCCCTAACATCCAGACGCTGGTGACAAAGCCCTGCGGTAAATACATGAGAAAGGCAAAGACGTAGCCGAAGATCAAGACTTTTCCCGAGCCGTGTTGATCGCCGTAACGACCTAATCGGGGTGAGGCAAAAATGTTTGAAATCCCCGGTAATGCGGCAATTATCCCAGCAACTACCGTAATGGGACCGATGTTATGCATGAGTTCCTTGACGTACAAGCTAATAATGGGGGAGATGGAGATATTCCCAAATTGAACAATGAGCGTTGAGGATAACAAGACCAGAATTAATTTGGGATTAGGGAAGGCTGCCAGTGGATTATGACTTTTAGCCGCCCCAGGTTGCTTGACGACGGGCTTGAACTGTTCTTCAACGAAGACCCAACTTAAAATAAACGTTGAGAAGAGCAATAAGGCTGTGATAAAAAAGGTCAATCGAATGGAGAAGACCTGGGCCAAAACCCCACCGATGACCGGACCTAGTAGCATGCCACTCGTGACACCGGTCATTAATGTGCTGAGGGAAGCCCCACTGTGTTTACGGGGTGTTTGCGAGGCGACTAACGCCTGGGCATTAGAAATGAATCCGGCAAAGACACCCTGTAATGCCCGTAAGGCCACTAACTGCCAAACGCTGGTGGCAAAGCCCATTAAGGCCATGGCTACGGCCGTACCTAATGAAGCGCGCATTAACATGAGCTTACGACCATTGCGATCGGCAACCATTCCCCAAAGGGGGGAAGCAATGGCACTGACAAAGAAGTCAGCAGCGTACACGAGGCCACTATACATGGTGACTTGTGACTTGGTGTAATCGCCAAGACTACTAATATATAACGATAAAAATGGCATGATCTCACTAAATGCCATGCCGGCAACGAACGTACAGAACCAGAGAACCCGCAGATTACGCCGCCAAGGCCCGCGCTCTCTTTCGGCTTCGTCCAAAATATGTCAACTCCTATAACTTGAATTAATTGATCAGGTTACCCTAGGTAACGCGAACCAATTGTGTCTTATCCGTAATGGTAACTTTACTAAGATACGCCCATAGCCGCGGAAGGTCAACGTTAACGACTCATTTGTATGCGCTCGCAATGGTTTAAATAAGGGGCTACCACTCAATGAAATTAAGTTTAGGTTACGGTTGAAAATAAAAAACGCCTAGGGCCAGAGTCCTAGACGTTTCGGGTTTCCAAATAGTGATTAATTCAATGTGGATCAACTAATGGTCGTTCATGCCACTCATTAGAGACTAGTCTTGTGGGAAATACGCACCATCGGCAATCTTTTCTAAGAGTCGCCGCGATGGGATGAAGAAGGCCGCCCCAGTAATAGGGGTGCTGAAGTCCAGTAGGCGATCGCTTTGGCTAAACATGTTGGTTAACATGCGTTGCGTCACGGTAAAGTGCCGTGCGTAGCCAATAAAGTAAGTTCCAACGATCCCTTTACCCGGTTCAGCGTAGGGCACATTCATGCGGACAATCTTGTGTTCAATATCACCATCGTTGTCTTGCGAGGCAATGTTATGGGCATTCGGTAGCTTTTCGTCATCGTCTAGTTCCCGATCACTGAATTTGTGGCGACCAATCGCCTTTTCTTGATCCTCGGTGTGCAGGCCATTCCACGCGTCCATATTGTGGGTGTACTTCTGAGCAAAGGCGTAAGAACCATTAATAAATTCAGGATCCTCATCGCCGATCAATGCGTACTGCGTGGCATCCTGACCAGCGGGATTTTCGGTTCCATCGATGAAGCCGATGATTGCTCGGCCCTCAAAATACCGGAACCCCGGTGTTTCATCGACAACGGTGGTCCAATCACGTAAGAACTCACGGGCTTGATCGAGCACTTCGTAGACGACGGCCATCGTTTTGGCCCGGACGTGTAGGAATAGGTCAGCCGGAGTTGCCGGTGCGCTGTATTTAGGTCCGGTTACGCCGGTGAAATCAACGAGTTCTTTCGGTCGGTTGGCTGTAGGAAAAAGAAGCCGCCAAGCCGTTGCGCCAATACCGAAAGCAACTTTTAAATCAGCATCTGGATAGCGAATTGCCATACTACGCTCAATTGCGGCCAAACGGTCGGCAAATTCGGCCAATGCTTCACGGTCGCCTGATAGGTCATCACGGTTAATTAGATACGTGGTAAACATGATATTATCGCCGGCGTCACGGTAGACATCTTGCGCGTCAGCTGGATTGATTGACATAAGAACATCCCCCTAATTCTAATAATCGATTTTAGTATAGCATGATCTCAGCGTTAGACGGTGAATAAGTTATCGAGTGATAATGGTTACGAAATAATGATACATAAAAAGAGCCTAAGCTATAGCTTAAGCTCAAAGATTTAAGCCTGTTCAAACTGATGGATGCCCGCCGCCAGACGATTCAAGCCGTCTTGTAAGCGAGCTGGGGGACAAGCCACATTGATACGGACGAAGTCGTGACCGTCACCGCCGTAGACCGCACCGGCAGAGATGAACAAGCCGGTTGTTTGCCGAATTGCCGAGCACAGGGCCTGAGTATCATGGGTGACATCGCGACAGTCAATCCAGACCAGATAGGTGGCGTGACCAGCAATCACGTGTAGCTCTGGTAGTTGTTGCCGTACGAACGTCGTGAGAGTCTGCTTATTAGCCGTAATTGTTGCGTTTAATTCATGAACCCACTGTGAGCCAGTTGTATAGGCCGCAATCGAGCCAGGGATGGCAAAAGCGTTGGGTTCCGCCAGTTCGTCGGTATTGATCCCCCGGTCGACTTGGTTGCGTAAGTTCTCGTTGGGAATGATCAGAGTCGCAGCGTGTAAGGCAGCGACATTAAAGGTCTTGCTAGGAGATACCGCCGTCACACTAAGATTAGCCGCCAAGTCACTTACAGCGGCAAATGGCGTATAGCCATGACCGTCATCCGTGATGTCACCGTGAATCTCATCACTAAAGACGGTGACGTGATGGGTGGCCGCCAGTTCCGCGATATGTTGCAGATCCGCCGATGTCCAGACCTTACCGACTGGATTGTGGGGGTTACAGAGGATCATCATGGTCGTGAGGGGTTCTGCCATCTTTGCCGCGAGATCGTCCCAGTCAATAGTATAGGCGCCCGCGTGAAATTGCAGGTCACTAGATAAGACGTGCCGACCGTTATTGACGATCGAATTATAGAAGATATTGTAGACGGGCGCTTGCACCAAGACGTTATCGCCGACGTGACTCAAACGGCGGACAGCTGAAGAGAGTGCAGGCACAACACCAGTCACAAAACGCATCCAATCCGTATTAGGGGCCCAGTTATGTTCCGTGGCGTACCAGTGTTGTACGGCTTCAAAGTAAGCTGCGGGAACCTCTTCGTAACCAAAGATGCCGCCGTCCGCCTTTTGTTTGATAGCGCTGATGATGCCGGGGGCGGTCCGGAAGTCCATATCTGCTACCCACATGGGGAGCTCGTTGTCTTGGACGTCCCACTTAACTGAGTCAGTATGGCGCCGGTCGATCATTTCTGAAAAATCATACTGCATTACGGTAATGCCTCCTTGGTAGTTGTAATGGTGGTACGGTGTTCGTCAATGGCGGGATCATCGAAGATTACCTGACCAATTGCGGGTGCGGTGATTTGGCCGTTAACCGGATTTTTCACGCTATCAATTGCCGTATTGATGGTGGCGTCGATATCCGTGCAGTACTCGAAGGCCAAGTCGGTATTGATAAGCGAACAGTTTTTGAGCGTGAGATGATCCACGTAACACAGGCCTTGATCGCTTTCAAGCCAACAGTTGACGAAGGTAATGTTCTTGGTGTTCCACGCTAAATACTCGCCGATAATGGTGGAATCATAAACAGTGACGTTGTCACAATTCCAGAAGGCGTCATGGGTAATTAACGTAGAATGATGAACCTCGACATTTTTACTACCGTCAAAGGCATAGTTCCCGGTGATTTTTAGGTGATCAGCATAGACATTTTCACTATTCATGCCGAAGTAATCACCCGTTGCCGTCACGTTACGCAAATCAACGTCTTGGCACCACCAAAGGGTTTCACCAGCGTCCGCAAAAGTTACATCGTCCAGCTGGAGATGACTAGCATGCCGAAAGGTTTTAGTGGCCCGAATCAAGCTGTGCTGCATGGTGAGATCGTCTGTGTACCAAATACCAGCGTGAGCGTCTGGCTGCCACGTCGTGTGCGTTAGATTAGCGCGATGGGCGTACCATAATGGGTACTTCCATTTGAAGATAGTGTGATCAATGGCGACATTACGCGCGTGCTTTAATGGGGATTCACCATCGACGAAGGTGCTATTGGTAATGTGGAGATCGTGACCTTGAAACAAGGCCCGTTCGCCAGTTAAAGTTTGTTGATTAATTTCTGTAGTCAAGTGTGTTGTCGACTCCTTTTATCCGTTGAAGTTACTAGAATTGGTGAGGCGTACTCGCTCACTAGTAACTAGTCTAGTCCCTTCGAGTGGCTTTAAGGCAAGTCATTTAGGGTCCGTCTGAAAACTACTTAAGTAAGATGCAAATTGAGGCAATGTAAACCGTAGCCAGATAAACATGAGCGAGCTTATCATAACGCGTTGCAATCCTACGAAAGTTCTTCAACTGATTG
>NZ_JBNIIX010000019.1:0-51610 GCF_050106635.1 Levilactobacillus sp. LN180102 | reverse complement strand
AACGTGATAAAGTAGATGTACCCAAAGTAATCACTCCCTATATTGGTTGGAATTAGCTACTACCATTGTAAGTGATTGCTTTGGGCTTTTTAATTTCTGTTCGGATTAATTATAGAATTTGCCAAAGTATAAGAAGTGTTATTTGAGATTGTTACCGAATCTTAAGTGTTGCTTCTTTTTGACGCATTAGTCTTGATTTGCCATCCAAATGGTTCGTTTATTTAGCTGGCGAGTAAGGATGGGCTTTGAGCAACTGACTGTAAAACTCGATGTCCGCAAAGGCTTCCTGCAATCGCTGAGCAAAGTGGGCACTGTTGGTTGCATCGGCAAGCAAGGTTCCTTGGTCAGTGAAATTATCGTCCGCGTTCCAGAGAAGAACGGGTGTTGGTAAAACGATCATTTTTAATATTTGTAAGATTTCAACCATGGACTCAGCCGCCAACATACCGCCATCACTGTAATGGGAGTAGGTGATGATTTGCACAGGCTTGTGATCGACTTCAGGGCCAACAAAGTCGAGCGCGTTTTTGAGGATACCCGGGATGGCATGATCGTATTCAGGGCTAATGATGATGTAACCATCTTGTGCGGCCAGCTGATCTAACCATGCCTGTTCAGGGGTGCTGAGGTCGTGGATTGGCGTTTCTAGAGGCGTTTCTTCATGATCGTAGAATGGTAAAGGATAGTCTCGGAGCGCCAACCACGTGAACGTTACCTTGTCAGTGTTGGAGAAGGTGCGTTGTAAGTAGTGAAATAGATGACTCCCCAAAGACGGTTGCCGGGGCGTGCCTAAAATGATACCAATTCTAGTGGTCATAAAGATCCTCCTTGTATTAACTAACTAAAAGTAAGTTAAAATTAAATATAGTTTAGCACGTTGATAATCGCTGGTCTAGTAGGTATGGAATTATTAATGACTGGGTTTGACCGTTCACTTTAATTGGTTGTAATGAGAGCCATCAATTGAAGTCCAACAGCTTTGTTAGTATAATGAACAGTAATTGGTATATCCGTTGTTTAAGATCAATAATCCGTGAGTTATGAGGAAAGCTCAAATGAGGGATCATAATGAAAAAAACAGTCATTAAAGAAACCAAACGATTGCTGATATTGTTGGGAGCAACTGGTTTGTTGGGTGGCATAGGTATTGTCATGAATGGCACACCTGTAACGGCACAAGCCGCAACGACCACAACGCAAACGCAGGGAATTTTACATTCTGGTGATTTTGGGACGAGTCATTGGTATATTTCGGATGATTTAACATTGCACATTGGTGCGGGGACGTTTGCCAACTTGTCGAATAGTCAAAGTGCGCCGCCATGGACGGCTTATGGCGACCAGGTTGCCAAAATTGTGATTGAAGGGCCGGTAACTTTGGCGCCTAATAGTCGCGAACTGTTTGGTTACCTCGGGGCCACCAGTATTGAAGGTCTTGATCAAATTGACGCCAGTCACGTGACCAACTTTGAATTTGCCTTTTTTGGCATTCAGGTGCCGAATCTTGATCTGACGAGTTGGGACGTCCACAATGTTACTGACGCGGGTTTCATGTTTATGCGGGCGCAGTCAGATGTGATTAATCTGTCTGGCTGGCAAATGCCGAAGTTAAAATTGGCCCAGTGGATGTTTATGCTGGCGCCACGAGTACATGAATTGGACTTGGCTGGAATTAATTTTCGCAATGCAGATGCCACGCGGGCATTGATGAATATGAATCTGACGGTTATTCATTTAGGACCAGATTCACTTTTGACGGGGACCAACTTACAGCCATTTCACAATGATGCCTATCAGGATATGTGGCAAGATATCGGTGATGGGACTACTGAGGCGCCAACGGGAAAGAACCGATACACTTATTCACAACTCATGGCCGAGTTTAAGGGAGCAGCGCCATACACGTATGTCCGGGCGAAGAATCCTGGGCAGCCAGTGACCGTGCAGTATCTGGATCAGCTCAATCAGGCATTAGTCAAGGCCGATACGTTGACTGGGTATTACGGCGATACGTTTACGGCGCAAGCCAAGACTTTCGCTGGCTATCATGTGACGTCGGTTGATGGTGAGCCAACCGGGACGTTTGGCAGTCGTCCGTACACGGTGACGTACCACTATGCTGTAGATGAGAAGAACCAACAGAGTTTGTTGGGTGAAGATGCAACGATAACGGTGGGTGATCCAGCACCGACTAGTGAAACCTTTAAGGCTAAAGCCACGGACAAAGATGGACAGGCATTACCAGTGGTGGTGGATTTGAGCCAAGCCACGCTTAATCAACCGGGGCGTTACCCGGTGACTCTAACCACTCGCGATGGTCAGTCTAAGGCCGTTACGCTGACGGTTAAGGCGGCCGACGAGTCGAGTTCATCAAGCTCATCAAGTTCGATAGACAGGAGTCACTCATCGAGTACCCCGACCAGTTCGTCTAATTCAGACGATAGTTTATCAAGTGGTGACTTGATTTCAGGAGGCGACACTGACTTAGCGGTTTTCAAGGGTCAGGCCGTTTACGCAACCAAGGCCGTGCGGCTGTATCAACGGCCGACATTTAAAGCGTCACAAGTGCGGGCACGGTATGCCAAACAGTCACGAACTAAGCGGCCGATGTTTGTCGTAATTGGCAGTGCGCATTCTAAGCATCACGCGCTACGATTTAAAGTGCGGGACGTCAACCATCACTCTAAGACGGCCGGCAAGGTTGGTTATATTACCGCCAAAAAGGCTTACGTGACGAATGTTTACTATCAACGCACGTATACCCGAGTGACGGTCATCAATCCCCAAGGGGTTAATGGGTATCGAACACGTAAGCTAACCGGCAAGACGCGGCATTATCGGCGCGGACAAACGTTAAGAGTCAAACGGCTAGTGCGGTACCATTTAACTACGCGGTATGTACTAACCAATGGTCGGTATGTGACAACGAATAAAAAATTGGTAAAGGTACAGCAAAATTCGGTGCAGCAAAGTACGCAGCATTCTGCGGCGGTAACTACCCGAACCATCAAATAAAAGTGATGACGAAAAAGCGCGCCCATTTCTGATGAATTTATCAGATGTGGGCGCGCTTTTGGATTAGCATGTGGTTGTTCCACATGAAACAATCAAGGTGTCTGGTTTTACGCCTGGTCGTACTTGAGCCACAACCAGTAATATTGTAGGTTGCTGGCAACTAGGGCTAGCCAAATGATGGCTAGGAGCGTTTGCCCCAGTTCCTGAGTCGAGAGGTGCCAATTCAACAGTAAGCAGATAATGCCGAGCAATCCGTATAGAAAATAAGTGGCACTGACCATGACTGTGGAATGAACTTTCAGAGTAATCAGCCGATCGCGTTCGTCGTCAACCCAGTAAAGGCCTTTAAATGACTTGACGCCGAGGTGCTGCTGCATGTACCAGAGCATCGCGACACAGGTGACCACCAACACGAGCGATAGAATCGGTGCCCAGATATAAAATAGATGACTGAAACTGACAATAATCAGTGCAGCTAACAACAGAAATACTAGATTGTTCACCCAAAATGTAAACCGAAGAATTCTTTTAGCACGACTCATTTGATATCCTCCCCATTACTGAATAATGCATCAACTGTGGTCTCTAAAATGGCGGCTAACTTGAATGCGAGGGATAATGACGGATCATACTTATTGTTTTCGATCGCATTAATTGTTTGTCGCGTGACGGCGGTCAGTTGGGCCAATTCGGCCTGTGACAACTTTCGCTGTTTCCGCCGAGTGGCGATGGTATTTTTCATCAAGATTCACGTCCTTGTGTCAAATGTCTTTGACAAATTAAGTAAAACATATTTTACATTTTTAGTCAACAATTAGTGATCCTGATAGCATAAAACCGGCCATCGAAAGGGAGTCCGATGGCCGGTTTCGTTTATTTGATTTATTGGTGATTTTCAAGTTCTAATAGTCGAGCCCGCAAGGCATCATCGTACGCTGTTAGGTAGAGGCCGTACTTACCGCGCTTCATCAACACGTTAAGCACGTTGGCAATAAATGTTTTGTATTCGTCGCGGCTGAATTGCATGTCTTTGCGTTTCTTGAAGATTTCTTTGTGTGAATATTTTTCGGGGATAATCGTCATGGTATCGGTCTGCGGATCGTAGCCGAACGATGGACCAATAATCATCCCCACGTAGTTCAAGTCAAAGCCCTGGAGTGTGTAAATCGTACCGACTTGCGTAATGGAGCCTTCACGTTTCGCCCAGTGAGTCCGCTGGGGGTCCCATTCATCCCAAGGGAGGCTAAAGGAATCCATTTCCACATTGTGGCGACCATCAATGCGTGGAAAACCAGAGGTGGCCACGACGCGACTCATACCGAATTCCTTGTTGCGCTTTTTGATGTTTTCGAAGAGTTCACCAGCGGTATCAAACATTTTGAATTCGAAGTCACTGTTTTCTGGAAAGGAACGCAGCGGCTTTTCAGCTGCTAAGTCATCCATCCAGGCGACTTGTTCGTCACTGGCGACCATGCGGTATTGGAAGTTCATATCGAATCGCTTGTGGGGATGGTGACCGATGGTTTGGTAAAGGAGGTCTTGGTCCCAGTACATTTTGGACTGGAAGACTTGGTCGAAATCGTATACAACCACGACGACTTTAGCTAAATTCATCAGGTCAGTCAACTGGTTTTGGCCGCGGTAGTGGGCGTAGGGTTCAGATTTGGAGTAGAGCAAATGGGCCTCATCAACAAAAATAATATCGTATTGTTTATGATTTTTTTGCGCGTAGTTAATGAGGGAAGTGGGCCGGCGAATGGCGCTGGCTTTCATATTGGGAATGGATTCGGCCAAGTCTTGATAGGCTTTATAAAGTTCGGGGTGATTGACCACAAGTGAAGTCCGGTAACGTTTGTCGGTCATATACTGACGGACAAGTTCCATTAAGACGACAGACTTACCAGTACCGGCCGCGCCTTGAATGATGGCAACGGCGGATTCTTGGCCATTGAGACTGTCTTTGATGTAATGATTCATGTCGGTAATAACAGCCTTTTGGTCGTCAGACAAATCGTCGACGAAGAACTGTTCCTGTAAAATTTTATTCATCGAATAACTCCTAAATTTAGTGAATTAGCGTCACTGAGACGTTGGAAATAGCACTATTCATTATAGCAGGTTACGGTGATGGCGCTGAAATTTTTAAGGTGGATTGACTGGAGCGGGAAAGTGGAGAATTTTGGAATCTAGTGACTATAGTTGACCTAAATTATTTAGTCGGTTAAGAGTTTGTGAATTGGGGATAGCTGGAGTATGCTTTAAGAGCAAAGTGATAAAAATGGCCGGATTTTCAAAATAGGAATGCCGGTATATCAAGGATTCTTTAGTGTATTCCCCACAGGTGTGGGGGTGATCCCGAAGGTGATATGTGGACGGTTATTAACGATGAGTATTCCCCACAGGTGTGGGGGTGATCCCATCTCAGATTTGAAAGCTGGCCATTATTTCCCGTATTCCCCACAGGTGTGGGGGTGATCCCTAATGACAGTTTAACTGTATTCTTGTAATATTGTATTCCCCACAGGTGTGGGGGTGATCCTGTGAGAACTTTTTCAGCGAGGAAGACAACTCAGTATTCCCCACAGGTGTGGGGGTGATCCCGTACGTCCGGCCTAACGTTGACCTTACCAATGGTATTCCCCACAGGTGTGGGGGTGATCCTGAAATTATGGCACAAAAAAAGAGTCCTGACCTGTATTCCCCACAGGTGTGGGGGTGATCCTTTTGCTCGTTACTTTTGTGAGAATTTCTTCGGGTATTCCCCACAGGTGTGGGGGTGATCCTTAGCTGGCTTTCATCGACATCCACTGAGTTTCGTATTCCCCACAGGTGTGAGGGTGATCCTATTTTGGGGGAAATGAACGTGTAAAAATTAAAGTATTCCCCACAGGTGTGGGGGTGATCCCTGACAGCAATAATGTGTTTGGCACTGGGGTACGTATTCCCCACAGGTGTGGGGGTGATCCTATATGAGGGAGATATTGTTCACGGTTATGACCGTATTCCCCACAGGTGTGGGGGTGATCCTAGTTCTGGGTTAGTGTGCACATTTCCAATGACGTATTCCCCACAGGTGTGGGGGTGATCCTAGTCAGCTGCCTTAGTCGTGGCATCGTAGGCAGTATTCCCCACAGGTGTGGGGGTGATCCATCAAGGCCGACTGGCGATCGACCGCATATTGTGTATTCCCCACAGGTGTGGGGGTGATCCTGAGTTAATCGCATTCGTTGACCCTTCCACGTGGTATTCCCCACAGGTGTGGGGGTGATCCCAAACGCCATGATCGGCCAATCACAGTTGATGAGTATTCCCCACAGGTGTGGGGGTGATCCTTTCATCGCAACACGCCGGGATCACCGGCCAAAGTATTCCCCACCGGTGTGGGGGTGATGATTAATGAAAATTAATGATGATGTTTTTATATAAAAGGTATAAGATTAAATAGTACAAGGCGTGTATACGGTTACATGAAAAGAATCAAGTTTAGCAATTATAAATCAAATGTTAAATAGGGTATGAAATATTTTGTAGGTGTCATTAGTTGATTTAAGCTAGTAAATTCGGTTATCTTAGTAATCATAAGGCGAATACCTAGCATTTAAATCTGTTAGAGAAGGGATGGTTATGTATGGAAGTGTCTAAATCCGTAGCGGCTTTGTGGGCTAAGAAAAGCTCAACCGATACGCAACAGTACTGGCTTCCGCTAATTTCCCATCTAATCGATGCGCGAAACACCATTAACTGGTTATTCAATCATTGGCTCAGTGATGGTCAACGGCAATTATTAATGGGAACCTTGTCAGAAGAACAAACCCAGCAACTTGTTAAGTTTGTTGGGTTTGTTCATGATCTGGGAAAGGCCACGCCGGCATTTCAGATGAAGCAGTCCTATGACCGAGATGCTGATCTGGATGAGCAATTGAAAGCGCGATTAACTCATGGTGGATTTCTGAAACTAAATGACTTATGTTTGGCTTCGGCTAAACAGTCACCCCACGCCAGAGCTGGTGAGGCAATTCTTGAAAACTTCGGTGTTCCCGCGTCGATTGGTGCAATTATTGGTGGACATCACGGTAAAACGGAGAGTAGCCAACCTTACGGACAGTTGCAGGACTACACGGCTAATTACTTTCAAAGTGACAATCAGTCGGAGTTACAACAACCTTGGAAACAAGTACATAGAGAGTTATTTGAGTATGGATTGGCGTCATCCGGTTATCAAGAAGTTACTGAAATACCGGATATTCAGCAACCACAAGCCGTTATTTTAGAGGGATTATTGATTATGGCCGACTGGTTGGCGTCAAGTGAGTATCTGGATCAAGACCAAACGATTCCACTGTTTCCCCTAATCAGCCTTGACCAATCTTGGCAAGACATTGACCCAACGGCGCGGTTTCAACAAGCTATCAATGCTTGGGACTTAGGCGGAGAATGGCACCCGCAGCAGCTTAGTTCTGCTGATCCTTATAAAGAACGGTGGGGTTTCTCGGCGCGTCCGGTTCAGCGGACTATGACCGCCGCCATTCAAGACACGCTAGACCCGGGAATGGTGATCGTTGAGGCACCAATGGGACTGGGTAAGACAGAAATTGCTTTAGTGGCCGCTGAGCAATTGGCCTTTCAGACAGGACGGGATGGCCTTTTCATGGGTCTTCCTACACAGGCAACGACCAATGCGATGTTTGATCGGGTGACGGAGTGGTTAGCATTTTTAGCCCAATCACAAGGTGAGGACTTCCCGATTAAGCTCATGCATGGTAAGGCCCAGTTCAATCAAGCATATCGTCAGCTACCCAATGCGGCTAACATTTACGCAACCGAAAACGACATAGAGGACGAAAAAGAGAACAAAATAGGAGCCGTAGTCGTCAACAGTTGGTTTTCTGGTAAGAAGTCGATTTTGACGAAATTTACAGTCGGAACAATCGATCATCTGTTGTTAATGGGATTAAAACAGAAACATCTTTTTTTACGACACCTAGGTCTAAGCGGCAAGGTTGTGGTGATTGATGAGGTCCATGCTTATGATGCTTATATGGGCCAATACCTCCGTAAGGCGCTTAGCTGGCTCGGAGCCTACCACGTTCCCATCGTCATTTTATCAGCGACATTGCCTAAAGATAAACGGAATGCGTTGATCAAAGCCTATCTTAGAGGTAAATATGGAAGTAAATTTAAGAAGCAGTTGCAGGCACCGACTGATTGGGAAAACGCGCAAGCTTATCCGTTACTGAGCATCGTGGATGGCTGTCAGATCAAACAGATCACCGAATTTCCGGGTAAAAGTGATCAGCAGCCCATGCGCATTGCGGTTCAGCGTATCGACAGTGAAGATGTAGATTTAATTGCACAGGTCGTCGATAAAATTAGTGATGGTGGGGTTGCTGGAATTATTGTCAACACTGTCAAACGTGCGCAGCAGCTAGCGCAGTTGGTTCCGCATGGTGTCAAGTTGATGGTACTCCACTCCGCTTTTTTGGCAACGGATCGCGCTCGGCAGGAACAAGCGTTACAAGCTGCAATTGGAAAAAATGGTACGCGACCTGAGCGGTTGATCGTGATTGGAACACAGGTCTTAGAGCAGTCGCTAGACATTGATTTTGACGTGCTATATACCGACATTGCTCCGATGGATCTGGTTTTGCAAAGAATTGGTCGGCTACATCGACATCAAATTGAGCGACCGGTAGCTTTACAGGCACCCCAAGTTTTCCTAATGGGGATTCAAGCCGGTCATGAGTATGGCGATGGTAACGAAGCGGTTTATGGCAAATACTTATTAATGAAGACCGACGCGTTTATGCCGAACCAGTTAACGTTACCAACAGATATTTCGCCACTCGTTCAGCGGGTCTATGATCCAACGACTGATGGTGACATCGATGGGATTGCCGCTGCACGAGAGAAATTTGATGCTGATCTTGAACGTGAAAAGCAAAAAGCCGGTGTATTCCAGATTAAGAATCCTAATCTCAGAGCCGGTGCGACCATTCACGATTGGCTGGGCCGATCATTAGGAAACGTGGATACGGATGAGCAGAAGGCCAATGCAGCGGTTCGGGATATCAAAGAGACGCTGGAAGTGATTCTGGTTCAGCGGACGAGTGCGGGCAACTGTCTATTAGATGGCCGCCGGTTAGAAAATGTGGCACCGCAAGAAATTGCCCAACAGGTAATTCGGCTTCCAGCGGCAATTACACTGGATATTAATCAAGCTATTCAAGACTTGGAAACGTTGACTGGTCGTTATTTTGGGGACTGGCAAACGAGTACCTGGCTGAAGGGTGCACTGGCACTGCCGATGGATGAAGCGTTGACGACAACCTTTGCGGGCTGGCGGTTGGCATATACAGCAAAGTTAGGATTAAGTTATGTAAAGGATGATGACGGTGGATAATCGGCAGTTTAATTTAACGACAGATCCATGGATTAAAGTGATTACGGTTAATGACAATCAAGAACAAATGGTTTCGCTCATCGATCTATTTACGCATGCGCAGGATTACCGGCAATTAGCTGGGGACATGCGCAGTCAAAATTTAGCGATTTTACGCTTATTATTGGCGATCTTAACCACAGTTTATTCGCGGTTTGACGCGACTGGTGAGGCTTACTCGTGGTTAAAAACGAGCGGTACGTCACCACAAGACTTAGAAGTTGATGACGATGAATTCACTAAAGATGACAGTACCGAGGATTTACTAGAAACGTGGCAGCAGCTGAATCAGGCGGGCCATTTTACCCAGTCGGTGACCCGTTATTTGGAATTTTTTGCGGATCGGTTCGACTTTTTTGGCGAACGACCATTTTATCAGGTCACCACAGCTGATTATGACGCACTGGTTCCTAAGAACAAAGCAATTGCCGCTGGTAAAGGAAAAGTGGCGGTTAAGCAATTAAATCGACGGATTTCTGAGAGTAACCACACGCCAGCAATTTTTGCACCGAAAACAGGAGCCGCTAAGAATGATATGTCCCTAGATGAACTGATTCGCTGGATCATCACGTATCAGAATTTTACCGGTGTCACGGACAAAACTAAAATTGTGACGGAGGAGTCTTTTTCGAATGCGGCTGGTTGGTTGTATCGACTCAATCCGGTGTTTGCCCAGGGAGAGACACTATTTACGACATTAATGTTGAACTTGGTGTTGAGTGATAGTCGCAATGACTACGCTTGTCCTAAGCCTGTCTGGGAGTATGCGACGGTGAGTGATTATATTGCGGAGCGGAAACGTGAAATTTTGCCAGATAATTTACCAGAAATATACACGGCATGGTCGCGCATTTTGCATATTGAGTGGGATGAGAATCAGCGGCCAACAATTTTTAGTGCCGGGATTCCTATGTTTAGCAGTGATAGCGCCTTTATTGAGCCAATGACTACTTGGCGATTTGATAAGAAAACTAATGCCTACCGGCCAGCAGTCAAGGGATTACGGTCTTTGGGAATCGCCATGTGGCGCAACTTTGGAGCTTACATCAATGTTCATCGCGCTGATGATCGTCAGGAACCGGAACTGGTCGTTTGGTTGCGGACACTTAAGGAGCAGAACTTACTAGCTCACAACCACCCACTTGTGCTGAATTCAGTGGCGTTAATTAGTGATGGTAATGCCACATCGCAGGCACCAGCGGTGGAAGTTGGTGATGACATGCAGATGCAAGCCGATGTTTTATTTGATTCAGGTCAGCAGGATTATTGGCCGACCCGGATCGAAGAAGCAATCGACTTCACGCAAACGGTGGGGGATGACTATTATCATTTCGCCAAAGATATTGCCCAGATTCGAAATGTTGATGGCCGATTATTCGCTGGGCAAATGAGTGCCAAATTTTATGAACGGTTAAATACTCCCTTCAAGATGTGGCTAGAGGGACTAACCAGTCAGGATGACCGTGACGAAAAGATTATGGCGTGGAAGACGCAACTCAAAATGCTCACAGTCGCGGCGGTTGACGAAGAACTACAGGCCAGCTCGCCGAGAGACATGCGCGGGGTTTCTGGGAAGACAGGACCTTTAAATATCTTTACGGCTAAATCACATCTGATGTATAATCTACGGCTTCATCTTGACCTATAAGCGGAGATGATAATTTATGGCATATGAAATTGAACAGATAACTAACAAAATTATTCTAAGAGAACTCTATCAAAATGGGCACCCTAATAAGGCGGTTTTAGCCGGGTTACGGAATGCGGCAATCATAACGAGTCAACGGGCGCAAATCGTGTGGCCGCTCCTAATGCCCTACTTGAATGACCAGCAGCTGAGCCGTGATGGGACGCCTACGTATGCGGAAACGGCCATCTATACGGCCATTCGATTCTATGCAATTCACCAACAGGGAACGGAGGCCAGCGTCTACGGTGCCGCTGGTGGGGATAAGGCGGATGGCCGCCAATTTTTCAGTGCGTTAGCGGTCATGCGTGGTAATGCGGATACGCGGGTGGCTTTAGATCGGCGCGTACAGCCGTTATTGGCAACTACGAACGTGGCGAGTGTGATTAATAGTTTGTCGCACTTAGTTAGTATCTTAAAAGCTAATAACCGAACACAAAAGATTGATTACGCTTGGTTGGCCCAGGACTTGTACAATTTACAATTAAGTTATGAACAGGCTAATCGGGTTCGTTTGCGATGGGGACAGCAGTATTTTCGCGCAACGCAAGCCAATCTAGAAAATGAAGGAGAAAAAAACCATGACTAAAACTAATCTATACATTGATTTAAACGTCCTACAAACGGTGCCCTCATCGAATATTAACCGGGATGATACCGGTGCGCCTAAGACGGCGCTGTATGGTGGCGTTACGCGGGCCCGGGTATCTTCGCAAAGCTGGAAGCATGCGATACGGTTAGCCTTTAAGGAAGAACATATTGCGGGTACGCGAACTAAGGAAGCAGCTAAATTGTTAGTGGCGGCCTTACAAGCGCGTGATACAGGTTTGGATGAAGACAGCGCGTTAAGTAAGACTGTTGAAATTTTCGATGCAACTGGTAGCGGAAAAAATAAAATTAAACTAGATAAGAATAATGAAACAAAGGCGCTATTATTTATCAGCCCGGGCCAGATTAATAAATTGGCGGAGTATGCAGTTAATAATCAAGAATTAGACAAGAAGGAAATCCAAAGGATTTTGAAAGGCGACCAATCCCTGGATCTAGCCTTGTTTGGGCGAATGGTTGCCGATAATCCCGAATTAAATGTTGAAGCCGCCTCACAAGTGGCGCATGCTGTTTCGACGCATGAAGTGGTTCCCGAATACGATTATTATACGGCGCTAGATGACATGCAAGCAGACGATACAACCGGAGCCGCCATGTTAGGGACAATCGACTTTAATTCGGCAACGCTTTATCGGTATGCCAATGTCAATGTGCGGGAGCTTATTGCCAACCTTAACGAATCCGATGCCATTGAAGGGATTAAGACCTTTATCAAGCAATTCTTACTGTCGATGCCCACGGGGAAGCAAAATGCCTTTGCCAATAAAACACTACCAAGTTATGTGATGGTAACGTTGCGGACGGATACGCCGGTTAACTTGGTATCGGCGTTTGAAAAACCAGTAACCTCACATGATGGCTATGTTGCGCCATCTATTCAACGTCTTGAGGACGAATACCAATCAACGTCAGATTTTGTCGAAAAACCAACGGCTAACTTTGTATTGAGTAAAACGGCTTCACAAGTAGGCGAGAAAGTTACTAACTTGGATGACCTAGTAGAAAAGGTTGCGGCGGCTTTAACAAAGGCGGTTCAGGATGAAAACACTAACGATTAAGCTAACGGCACCGTTACAATCATATGGCAATGCGGCTACCTTTGAGCGACGGACGACGAATACTTACCCGAGTAAGAGTGCGGTGATTGGGATGATTGCAGCAGCCTTGGGTTATCAGCGGACGGATAGCCGGATTGTGACGTTAAATGAGCTGAGTTTTGCGGTGAGAATTGACCAAATAGGACGACACTTGACGGATTTTCAAACGGTTGAATGGAAGAAAAACGTGCGCAAGGTGACGTACCGAGACTATCTTCAGGATGCGGTATTTGTTGCGGCCATTGGTAGTGAGAATGACCAATTAATCGATAATATTGAGTGGGCGCTACGACATCCGTACTTTCAACTTTTCTTAGGCCGGCGGGCCAATGTGCCGGCGGGTGTTTTGCAGCTTCAAGAGTTTGCAGATGCCACGCCAATTACAGTCTTACAGAAAATGATGTGGCAAGCGGCACCTTGGTACCGTAAGCGTCATCAACGGCCGGTTTTGGATATTTTAGCAGACGCTGATCTTTTAGCGGGGCACCAAAGTATTTTGGTCAGTGATCGAGTTGTCTCGTTTGATCAACGCAATCGACAGTACGGACTACGTGCGATGGCTAAAACTAAAGTGAAATTAACGAGCTTAGATTCGACAGAGGACGAATCAGAAACACAACATGATGCGATGAAGTTCCTCTAGGAAGGAGTAGCTATGTACTTATCAAGAGTGGAGATCGATGTTAAAAATCGGTATAAAACAAAAGAGCTAACCCATTTGGGCGCTTTTCACAATTGGGTTGAGCAGAGTTTTCCAGCAGAAGTAGCGGCGGGAAAACGGCCGCGGCATTTATGGCGAATCGATCAGTTGGCCGGTAAAAAATACTTGTTAGTCTTAAGTGAGGCGGCTCCTGACTTAGAACAACTGACCCAGTACGGTGTTCCGAAAACAGCGGTCACCAAGCCTTATGACCGGTGGCTGGAAAGCATTCACGAAGGTCAGATTTTACGCTTTCGTTTGACCGCTAATCCTACGCGTTCAATTAGTCGGCCGGGGGCTAGGCAGGGACGGATTGTGCCACATATTACCGTGGACCAACAACGAAAATGGTTGATAGATCGGGCTGATGGACTGGGATTTCAGTTGGTTGAACAGCAGGTAGTGACCGGGGATGAACCCCGGTTGGCCTTTGATATCGTTGGTCGTGAATGGCCTGTGTTACGACGTAAGGCTGGCCGTGATGTGCGGTTGAGTCGGGTAACATTTGAAGGTCTACTGCGAGTGGCAGATGTTCCTGAGTTTAGGCGCGCGCTGACGAAAGGGATTGGTCGCGAGAAAGCCTTTGGTATGGGGTTGATGACGGTTATACCGGCAGGCGAGAGATGACTAAAAAAGTTGGTGCTGAAAAACCGACCCGTTATGAATTAGGACGGGTTCGAGATCGCATAACCTTCTTATATTTGGAGCATGCTAAGTTGAATCAGCAAAATAGTGCCATTCAGGTGATTGACCAGCGTGGTGTCGTTTATGTTCCAGCGGCCATTCTTAGCGTATTGATGTTGGGGCCAGGAGTTGATGTTACCCATCGTGCCATGGAATTAATTGGTGAATCGGGATTAGGTGTTGTTTGGGTTGGCGAGCGTGGTGTGCGGCAGTATGCTTATGGGCGCCCAATGAGTCACTCATCGGCGTTATTAGAAGCGCAAGCCAAGCTAGTGTCAAATCGGCGTTCGCGAATTATGGTCGCCCGACAGATGTATCAGATGCGCTTCCCAGATGATGACGTGTCACAGCTAACGATGCAAGAATTACGCGGCAAGGAAGGCGCACGTGTCCGGCGCGTTTATTTGGAACAGTCGCAAAAGACCGGCGTTGCGTGGTCGCGACGGGAGTATAATCCGGATGATTTCGAAGCGGGAACCCCCATTAATAAAGCCCTAACGGCAGCCCATCAAGCACTTTATGGTTTGAGTTATAGTGTGATTGCGGCGTTGGGGGCATCGGCGGGACTCGGGTTTGTTCATACGGGACATGATCTGTCATTTGTTTATGATTTTGCGGATTTATATAAAGCAGAGTTTTCGATTCCGACTGCGTTTAAGGTGACAGCTAAGTTTGAGCATGATCCGGATATTGCGACGCGCACGCGGCAAGCAATGCGTGACTCATTTGTGGATGGTAAACTGTTAGTTCGAATGGTCAAGGATCTCAAAACATTGTTAGGCATGCCCGCAGTCGATGGTGAAGCTGAATCGATTAGTCTGTGGGACGACCGGCTGGGATTGCAGAAGTTTGGGGTGCAGTACCATGAGCAGCAGGGAGATGATGGTCAATGATTGTGATTACGTTGACGAATGTCCCTAAGTCGCTAAAGGGTGATCTAACGAAGTGGTATCAAGAGATTCAGACAAATGTATATGTTGGTAACGTTAGTGCACGAATTCGTGATCAGTTATGGCACAGAATTATGGAAAATATAGGCCATGGTGAAGCCACCATGGTCTATAATTCTAACAATGAATTGGGCTATCAGTTCAGGACAACGCGTAAAGACCGTGAAGTTGTTAATTTTGATGGGCTTCCATTGATGCGACACTTAAATGTTGCGACTGGATCAGTAAATCATGGATTTAGTGACGCAGCTAAATTTCATCGGGCGAAGCTGATGACACGTACACGTGCAAGTCGGCAGCCCGTGGCTAAGCCAGCTATGGTGGCATTAGACCTTGAAACAACTGGATTGGATCTAGTAAAGGATGACATCATTTCAATTGGTGCGGTCAAACGGGTACCGGGACAACCAGAGGATTTATTTGATAATTTAATCAAGGCTGAGCGAGCTATACCGGAGAATATTACAACTTTGACCGGACTTACGGCGGAAATGTTAGCGACACAGGGGATTAGTTTATCGGCAGGACTACAAGAGTTACGTGAATTTGTTGGTTCCTTACCGATTGTTGGCTATAATCTGCGATTTGACGAAATGTTTCTAACAAGCGGTTTTAGAACAATTAATCAGCCAGAATTAACAAATCGGATGATAGATTTATTACCGGTGATGAAGAAGACTGATAAGTTTCTGGATAACTATCGCTTACAAACGGTATTAGCTAAATTTGATATAGTGAATCAGGAACCCCATCATGCCCTGGCAGATGCGAAAGCTACTTTTGCGCTTGCGGACAAACTCATTGAAAACCGGGTTTTGAAAATTTAGGAATCCCGGTATGACAGCGATTCTTTAGTGTATTCCCCACGTGTGTGGGGGTGATCCTGGCAGGTTAAAAAGTGGGACCAAGAGGCATTAGTATTCCCCACGTGTGTGGGGGTGATCCTATCGCCGCAATTACTGGGAAGACAATGCGACCGTATTCCCCACGTGTGTGGGGGTGATCCCGGTAGCAGCCGTCGCGGGCTTCCGAGAAACTCGTATTCCCCACGTGTGTGGGGGTGATCCCATGTCATTGTCAATGACCGTCTTGCCAGAACCGTATTCCCCACGTGTGTGGGGGTGATCCTTATGTACAAGACTTAAGAAATGGTAAGATACAGTATTCCCCACGTGTGTGGGGGTGATCCTATTGAAAGCAGAATCATCGTCACTGGCACTATGTATTCCCCACGTGTGTGGGGGTGATCCTGATATATGAACTGGCTAAGTCACCACCAAGATGTATTCCCCACGTGTGTGGGGGTGATCCCAACTTTGATACCGTCCCAACTGTTAACAACAAGTATTCCCCACGTGTGTGGGGGTGATCCCGTTGAAGGCGATGTACGTGAATTGAAAAGTAAGTATTCCCCACGTGTGTGGGGGTGATCCCTAAATCTTCTTTAATGTCATGCTTCATGAAGGGTATTCCCCACGTGTGTGGGGGTGATCCTAATAACGGGACCGTAGAAGTCCTTGTGCTTGCGTATTCCCCACGTGTGTGGGGGTGATCCTTAGTTTAGAAAGGACGATTACATGTTTATTTAGTATTCCCCACGTGTGTGGGGGTGATCCTCTGAAAGTTGGGGATAACGTTGGGTGTCTAGGTATTCCCCACGTGTGTGGGGGTGATCCTTCCTTGCAAGATATGATTGTTCGTACTACTAAGTATTCCCCACGTGTGTGGGGGTGATCCCGTTCAACAAATTGATAGTCAATGGTTCTTGAAGTATTCCCCACGTGTGTGGGGGTAATGGTTATCAAGGTTTTTAGATGCTGAACAATGTCTCATATTTCCAGCAGATGACAGAATCCGTATTTAAAGATTCCAAATAGAAATATGACTATTTACATGGCGCTCCATTCTTAAGAAGATATCGGCTATTCAGAAGTATAAGAAGCCCAATCCGATCAGTAGTCGTCGCGTATGTTATACTAGTGAAATTAGAAATCGCTTAATCCGGCCGTATGCCCACCGAATGAGCATTTTCGGGCAAATAAACCACCAAAAGAAAGGATCATCACGATGTCAATTTTAAATTATGCGGAGCAGGATTCATGGTCAAATGGGTTTGGTTCCCAACAATCACCGATTGATCTGCGTCAGGCTGAACCCACTAGTGTTACTAATTTTGTAGTGACAGATCCATGGATAGCTGACCGAGAAATCGATGACCAAGTGACCATTCAGCTTGCTGGTCACGGGACAACGCGAATCAATGAGATGACTTGGCATTTTGTGCAAGCCCACATCCATGTGCCAGCGGAGCATATCACCACTGAAGAAACGGTTGCCGAACTGCACTTTGTTCATCAATCAGTTATTGGTGCGTTGTGCGTCGTGGCGGTTCTCGTGCCCATAGGTAAAGCCAATCCGATTATTGACGGGATTCTTGATCATTTCCAGCCACACGCCACGGAATCAATCGACTGCGACTTAACCGGTTTATTGCCAAATCGTGGCACCGTTTTTCAATACCTTGGGTCACTCACCACGCCGCCGCTAACCGAGGGCGTGACGTGGTACGTTATTGAACAAACTGATATTACTATCAGTTCAGAGCAACTTAAGCGCTACAAGCAACTCTTTGGACCGAATAATCGGCAAGTACAGGCGGCCAACCAACGGCCAGTTCTTCGAGGAAGCGGAACCTTTACGAAATAGCGGGTTCAGCGGTATGGGGTTAAGCTACTTGTGGTTATCGAATAATAGGCGGGAAAGCACGTTCTTAGAAGAACTTACTTTCCCGCTTATTTTGATGGCTCAATTAGTAAACCAGCCAATGAAGCCAGAAGATCATTTACCGACAATATCAAAGTATTTTAAACATAGATGGATCCCTGATTAATTAATTCGGTAGAAAAACAGTCCGACTAGCAATCACGCTGACTATACATCAGATAACCTTATATGTTATAACGAGCTTAGAAGGTGGGACATTTAAGTGAGCTTCGGTGAGCTTGCCGTATTTGCAGAACTGAGGGGGAACTATGAGTCGCTAAGGGGAAATTATCATGAAAGTAGTTAGGACCATTTCAAAAGTATTACTTGTTGGTGCGCTGGCACTAGTAGGGATTGGATCACTAAAGGGTCAGGCCGCCCAGGTCAAAACCAGCCATGCGCTGGCTAATTATAACGTTAAGGCAGTTAAACTGATTAAAAAATAAAGATTACTTTGTCACGCGACCGGACACATATGCCACGTCCTCGACGTATCGGTCGCAAGGCACGTTTCAAACGACACCGGATATTTACCAATCCGTCAGGGGGCACACAGCGTTTTTGCGGACGGCATTATATCTACCGGTGACGGTTCATCATTCTGGCGATTGGAGTGATCCGCAAGCGGTAGTCGTGACGCCGAATGGGAAGACCGTGTATATTGCTTATTTAAAAGCTAGTAACACCACAACTGGTTGAATTGTCAGATACGATTTGGCAAAATTGGTTCAGGCGCTAGGTGGATACACATCCCGCATGGATGCCTTGCGGCGGGCCACGAATGCTTATTCTAAGCATAAAGCCACCAGTCGGGATCGCAGTTTGCTTAAGTACATTAAGGAAGGACCGACCTTTGATATCGGACACGGCCAATCACTGGCTTATAATCCAAAGGACAAGCAACTATGGTTTACCAGATCAAATGGAAAAGCGGGACAATATGGTTCTGCCGTTAAGGTATCGTCGAAAACGTTACGGCCGACCAAGCAGGTTGCTTACCGATTGGTTAATAAACAGGGGGCCAAATTAGCTGTGAATAGCACGCTAGCTTTTGATCGTCAGGGTTACGCGTACTTTAGCAGTTACAGTGGTCAGCGTTCTTTGAGAGTCTATCGGGGGACAATGAACGATCACGGGGTGCATTTCAAATTGATGATGCAGGGGTTGGCTTATCGCCCGGGCCAGACGCATCAATCCATCGCGTATAATCCGCATAACGATCGGCTATACTTTGTTAGTGATGATGCAATTTCTTCAGTGCCTGTGAAAAAACTTCGTCAGCGTCAGGCAACGCCTAAGGATGTTCATGCTTCTGTCTTTGCCAGTCAGCGGGAATTTGAGGGACTATCGTTCACTGCTGCTGGTCAAGGCTATCTGATTTTAAACCGGGGCGCTGAGCTTATGCGGATCGATATTAGTTAAGGCTTTCCACAAATGAACCCGTGGGCTTATGAAGCATCTAGATCTTCGCAGATTTAGGTGTTTTTTATTAGGATTTTTGTCAAAACGGCGCGGTGACGACAAGTATTAATCAATTATGATAGCGTTACCAATAGTGATATGATAAAAGATAACACAACATGAAAGGATTGAAACCCATGGGAAATCTTGAAAAAATGCATACGGGTGACCTCTACTTACCCGATGATCCGGCAATTGAAAAGGATCAGCAACATTACTTAGATCGGCTGTATGACTACAATCATACCCGCCCAAGTGACAGTGCGCAGAAACAGGCGATTTTGCATGAGTTATTTGCCGAAATGGGGACCAACTGCTATGTTGAAACGCCATTTCATGCTAATTTCGGGGGCCACCATGTCCATTTTGGCCACCATGTTTACGCTAATTTTAATCTAACCTTGGTCGATGATACCCATATTTATGTCGGCGATCACACAATGATCGGGCCCAATGTGACGATTGCCACGGCCGGGCACCCCATTACTCCGGATTTACGGGCAAAGAACTATCAATACAATATGCCGGTTCACATTGGAAAGAACTGCTGGCTAGGCGCAGGTGTGATTGTTTTGCCCGGTATTACGATTGGCGATAATGTGGTGATTGGCGCAGGGAGTATTGTTACCAAAGACTTGCCAGATAACGTTGTGGCAGTCGGTAACCCTTGCCATGTGTTGCGGTCCGTTAGCGAGCATGACCGGGAGTTTTACTTTAAAGACCGGCAGATTGATCCGGCATTATTTGAAGCCTGATTTGACCGTTTGGTGTTAAAACGCTTGAGTAGAAGAAAATCTTAGTTGTCAATCGACGATGTGTTATAATCACTGAAACTAGTAAAAATGAGGTGAATCGTCGTGAGTTGGAAAATTCAGCGCTGGAATCATATGCAGACTGATATTATTTTTGTCAAAGACCTCCAAGGGGCGCAGTCTGTCCAATTTTCCCATACTAATACTCACGATTTCATCTAAAGACGACAGTTCATGTGTTCACGGACGGTGTGCTTTAGAGCACCGTCTTTTTTGTCGTCGCTAATCCTTGGAGGCGTTTGATAATGGTTAGAATCATGCAACGTAATTTACACTTGGGCTACGGCTATACCGCATTGGCGTATTTCGGAATTACCAGTCTCTGGGTTATTTTCCTACAACAACGCGGATTGTCGCTGGTTCAAATCGGTTTATGTGAAAGTATTTTTCACCTGACAAGTTTGCTTTCGGAAGTGCCATCAGGGATGTTGGCCGATCGCTTTGGCTATAAGATCGTTTTAATGGGTGGGCGAGTTGCGGCGATTGTCCACGCCATAATCATGTTAATGGCTACGAATTTTTGGTGGTTTGCGCTAGGCTTCGTGTTACAGGCGTGGGCCTATAACTTACAATCAGGAACAATCGAGGCACTTCTGTATGATTCACTAGCTGAAAATCACGCCACTGAGCGTTTTCCGGTAGTGACTAAAAATATGAATATGATCATTGAAATCGCCACGCCGGTGGGGGTTTTGTTGGCTGGCGGCTTAATTCACGGGCACCTTAACGTCACCTATCTCCTATATGCGCTCAGTGCAGGGCTAGCGATTGGCTGCATTTTGCAGCTACACGAACCACTCCGTGATCAAACTACTCCAGCGACCGACGCGCAATCTCTAATAGCGATTAGCCGATCTGCGGCGAAATGGTTGCGACAGTTCTCGGCATTACGCCATTTGATGGTGTTTCATGCGGCATTTAGTGCCTTGGGAACGACGTATTATTACTATTTTCAATCGGTTATGACTGCCAAAGGTTTTAGCGGTCTGCTGATTTCCGGAATTTTGGTGATAACGGCTATTTTAAATGTGGGGGGCGTGCAGCTAACACCCTGGCTACAGCGAAAATGGCCGCAAACGCAATTATTACGTGGTTTGGCAATCGTACTAGCCGGTGCGTTGATTAGTGCCTTGTGGGCTAATACGCTCGGTTTGGTTGGGGGATACCTGCTTATTAATCTGTTGTTAGCGGTCATTGAACCGCTACTTTCTAATTATTACAACCAGTTGATTCCCAGTGCGCAGCGAGCTACGTTACTCAGCGTTTCCAGTATGATTTTTAGTCTGATGATGGTCGTGCTATTTCCCGTTATGGGGTGGTTGGTTGAACAGAGTAGCTTCGCGGTTGCCTTTGGTGGCGCCGGAGTGGTCGTTCTAATTTGCGGCTGGTTGGTTTTTCATCGACAATAAAGTTAAAAAATACCGTTGCTAGGCTTATTCCCAGCAACGGTATTTTTAAAACATTAGGTTCGGGTGATGAAACTATGGTGACATTTGGGACAAGTCACTTGAACGCGACCGTGATGGCGTGGCACACGAATCCGTTGCTGACATTGAGCACAATGAAAGAAGCGGTAATGCCAATGTTGCGACACCTGGTAGCGGAGGCGGCGGAATGGCCGTGTGATCGGAAGCCAGACCCGTTCGAAGGCTCGATTAAGACGTACCTGACGGTAGATCTTGCGGGAAAATAGCCGCCAGTAAGTCAGACCGATGATCACAATGATGGCGACAAACAGCCACAGGGTGTGAAAAAACAAATTGAGAATCAATAACAAGAAGGTTAAATAGGTCAAAAAGCGATTCAAATGATCATTCTGACCGTAACGGCCGATCATCCAAGCTTGGAGTCGCCGGAGAAATTTCGAGTTGGGTTTCATAGCGGACTACCCTTTCAATTAAAAGTCATCGTTTAGCCTAACATAGGTCGGTGGGCGACTGCAATTTGTCATTCGGAAAAGGGCTTGAATCTATCTTGATTCTACCTTACAATTAAAGGTATTAACTATGAAATCGGGTATTAAAATGAAAAATATGAAGGTTAACCGGCTATTGGTCGTAGTGGTGGCAACGTTATTGGCAACACTAGGATTTGCTTTTTTACCAACACATCAAGTAGCACAGGCTTCGCAATATACAATTAAGGTGTTTCCAAAAAGAATTAGAGGAACATGGTATACATATGATACGTACGATAAAAAAACAGTGCGCATTAGAATAACCGAAAAAAAGATGATGTTTGGTAAAAGTATATCGCGATTGCATTCACGAAAAACGACTGCTTACCCCAAAGTGGGTGCCAAAGTAAAGCATCCCAGCTGGATTATCGGATATAATTTTAAATATAAAAATGAGAAATGGACACAAATGTATGGATGGTATCAAAGTGCCGGAGCGGGTAGTTTTTATCGAAGAGTCCAACATAAAATTCATGGAAAAAAGTACAGTATGTTGCAATTAGCAGGTGGTGCTGGTATCTCAACTTTTGGATATGCCTATCATTCAAAGAAAGAGGCTAAGGCAAATGCCAATAGGTGGTTTAGTGGGGATCGGCATCAGGTAGTTCTCTAATTGTAAGCGTAATTTTAGCCACTCTTAATGACCATCAGAAAAGACGTTCGCAATTAATATTCACGTGAACGCCTTTTTTGAAGCAATAATTGATATTGTCACAGTATTCAAACCTTATTTTTAATGGATAATCATATATATTTAGTGATTTCTAAAATAATGATGTTTCACATGAAACACCCTCTAAAAAACGGGGTACGCCGCATGGACGGCATTTTTCAATTGATCGCCTAGTCGATGCATACCAGCATCAATCTGGGTTGGGTTGACACCACTAAAGCTCAAGCGGAGGGCGTTGTGAACATCGCGTTGGGGATAGAAATTAGTCGCTGGTACGTAGGTCACGTGCGCTTGGGGACTAATAACGTCCAGCATTAACCGGCCCGTATCAATGCCTTGCGGTAAGGTTACCCAATCAAAGAATCCGCCAGCCGGGTGAGTGAAGAGCGCTTCATCCGGGAAATAGTGAGTTAGTCCTTGAAGCATCGCATCTCGTTGCTGTTTGTAGTGCGTTGTCATGCGTTGAATATGGGCGTCTAGGTCATTCGCGTCTAGGTAAGCGTTAATGGCCGCATGGGTGACACCCGTAGTTTCCAAATCACTAGCCAGCCGCATCTTTAAGATGGCATCGCGTAGCTCACCATCAGCGATTAACCAGCCGGTCCGCAATGCAGGCATGAGAATTTTTGAAAAGCTAGAAAGAAAGATCACGCGGCCCTCGGTGTCAAAACTCTTGATGGCGGGCAATGGGGCACCCTCGTATCCGAGATCACGATAGGGTGTATCTTCTAAGATAATGAAATGATAGCGATTAGCCAACGCCACCAACTGTTGGCGCTTGGCGACACTCATTGTAATTCCGGTGGGATTGTGATAATCCGGTACCGTGTAGAGGAGTTTTACGTTGGGATGTTGTTGAAGGGTGGTCTCCAACACGTCGAGATCTAGGCCGTCAGCTTGTAGTGGTACAGCATGGTAGTGGGGTTGGTACAAGTCAAAAGCGGCCAACGCCCCGATATAGGTTGGAACTTCAACGATGATATCATCACCGGGATTCAATAGGGTTTTTGCGACGAGTTCTACGCCTTGTTGACCACCGACGGTCAGCAAAATATTATCAGCGGTAGTCGTGACGTTGCCCCATTTGGCAATGCGCGTAACCAGTTTTTCACGGAGAGCGCTGTTTCCTTGAGCCGATTGGTACTGGAACAGGTGGGCGCCTTGGGTATCAATGGCCGTATTAAAGGCCGCTTGCACCTCTTTAACTGGAAACAGTTGCTCATTCGGACTACCAGCCGCAAAAGTTACCGCAGTTGGGTTGGGATCTTGCGGAAATAGTCCCGCTAAAGCAGAGGAAACATCTGGATTGACGCGTTGCGCAAATAAGTCGTTCATCATCGCACACACCTTTCTGGTCGCTTCGAACGACCCTCGCTAACTTATCCGATTACTTGTTTAGTAGGATAGCGGTTTTTGAATGAAAAGTAAAATTCAATTAATTCATTTTTAAGTGAATGTTATTCAATCTTACTAAATGATTTGGTTATCGGCATAAGCGCTGGTGGGATGGCCGTGGTATGATGAACCAATAAGACTTACAGATAAAAAAGGAGCGCAGTCATATGAAATCCATCACAGCGGGCATTGTCGCCCACGTGGATGCTGGTAAGACCACCTTGTCAGAAGCCATGCTATACCAGGCCGGTGCGGTGCGGCAGCTTGGACGCGTCGATAATGGGGATGCTTTTTTGGACCCGGATGCGTTGGAAAAACAGCGAGGGATTACCATCTTTTCCCACCAAGCCCGATTGACGTACCAAGACCTAGCGCTGACTTTATTAGATACACCGGGACACGTCGATTTTGCTAGTCAAACTGAACAAGTTCTGAGTGTTTTGGATTATGCGGTGTTAGTCATCTCCGCCACCGATGGCGTTCAAGGTTATACCCGAACCCTGTGGCGCTTACTCGCGCGCTACCACGTGCCCACCTTAATCTTTGTCAATAAAATGGATGCACCTGGTGCTGATCAGGCGGCGTTGTTAACGCAACTGCAAACCGAACTATCACCGGGATGCATTGCGTTTGACGGCGCCCAAATTTCCGCAGCGGCTAGTGAAGACATTGCGATGTTAGACGAGTCCGTTTTGGCTGACTTCCTTGATTCCGGCCAATTGAGTGCCGCAGTCATCCAGCGCATGATAGATCAGCGACAAGTCTTTCCTTGCTACTTTGGTGCGGCTTTGAAAATGACTGGGGTGACCGAGTTGCTGGCGGGAGTGCAGCAGTGGACGACTCCCAGTGAAACGACCCGTGATTTTGGTGCACGGGTATTTAAAATTTCCCACGATCAAGGTGAACGATTGACGTGGCTGCGAGTGACGGGCGGTGATTTACAGCCCAAACAAGTCCTGCTGGAGGAGCAAAAAATCAATCAGTTACGAGTTTATAACGGGGTTAAGTACACCGTGCAGCCACAAATTCTGGCTGGCGATGTCTGCGCAATTCCAGGGTTAACGGGAACGTATCCCGGCCAAGGCCTGGGGAATGTCCCAGATAGTGCGGCGCCCGTTATGCAACCCGTTTTGAACTATGCATTGGACCCACAAGGACAGGATCTGCACGCCTGTTTGGCCGCTTTGCGGGAGCTGGAGGATGAAGATCCCCAATTACATGTGAGCTGGTCCAGTCACCTGCAGGAGCTACGGGTTCAACTGATGGGGACAGTTCAATTGGAAATTTTACAGCAGCTGTTGCAGGATCGTTTCAATCTGACGGTTCATTTCGGCGCTGGCCGGATTCTTTATAAGGAAACACTGACGAAAACCGTAGAAGGTGTTGGGCATTTTGAACCCTTGCGTCACTATGCGGAAGTTCACTTGCTCATGGAACCGGCTCCCCGCGGGAGTGGATTAACCTTTGCCGCCGACTGTTCCTTGGAAGTGTTGGGCCGCAACTGGCAACACCAGGTATTAACTAACTTACGCGCCAAAGAACAACTGGGAGTTCTAACGGGTTCGCCCTTAACTGATGTCAAAATAACGTTGGTTACGGGTCGAGCTAGCATTGTTCATTCGGTTGGTGGTGACTTCCGTGAGGCAACTTGGCGGGCGGTTCGTCAAGGGCTGATGATGCGACAAGACGATGGCTGTCAATTACTTGAGCCGTGGTATCGTTTCCGCTTAGAGGTGGGCCAAGAGCAAGTGGGTCGAGCCATGACGGATGTGCAGCGCATGCATGGCAGTCTCGATGCGGCAGTTGATCCAACGACCAGTCGAGGTAATCTCACCACACTAACGGGGGTTGCGCCCGTGTCTGAAATGCAAGACTATGCCCAAGCTGTACAAGCTTACACGCATGGTCAGGGCCAATTGGAATGCTTGATTGATGGTTATCGGCCTTGTCATAACGCGGCTGAGATAATTGCACAGCAGCAATATGCACCAGTAGCTGACCTAGAGAATACGCCAGATTCAGTATTTTGTGCTCACGGTGCGGGGTATCCGGTGGCTTGGGATCAAGTACCGACGATGGCTCACGTGCCGTATGTGTATTCAGATACTGACTTGCCTCAGTAGTGATGTGTTATAATTGAGGCCATCTTGGGGATTTGCAGGCGATACCCACGTGAAACATTGCCGTTGATGGAAAGGATTTGCGATGCGGATTAATGTCTTGCAACATACACCAAATGAGGGTCCAGGAGCGATTTTATCTTGGGCTGCAGCTCACGAACATCAAGTATTTATCTATCATCCCTACCAGTTTGGCCAGTTGCCAATGGCAGCAGAAACTGATCTGTTAGTTATCTTGGGTGGGCCCATGAGTCCAAATGATGGGCTGCCTTGGATTAAGCAAGAACGCCAGTTGATCCAAACGCTCTTGGATAAAGATGTGCCAATGTTTGGCGCTTGTTTTGGGGCTCAACAGATTACTAAAACGCTGGGGTATCCGGTAACCAAAGCACCGGTTAAAGAAGTGGGGTGGGCCCCAATTTATCGGCAAACGACGATAGTTCCCGGCCTACCAGAAAGGCTCAATGTGCTACATTGGCACGAAGAAATGTTTGCGATCCCAACTGAGGCGACCTTACTCTTTAGCAGTGATGATGTGGTCAATCAAGGATTTGTTCTTAATCACCGTGTGGTTGGCTTACAGTGTCATTTGGAACCACAGGCGACGAATGTTCGTGAGATGGTGGTTAACGATTTCCCCTACATTCACGGATCAGTTTTGGGGCAAACAGCGAATGATATTTTAGCAACGCCGGTACCTAGAGCCAATCAGACAGCCTTGTTTAACCTGTTAGATTACATGGTATCAGCCGATCAGTAACTACAACTATATTGATTAAGGAGTCGTTGCGTAGGCAGCGGCTTTTTTAGTTTAGAGGAGTGAAACGAAGTGGGTTTAAAGGATCTATATTCCCCCCAATTTCTAACGAATTTGGGTATACAGTTGCATCAGGTAGCGCCGACTTTTGATGTGACACGGTTTTGCCAAGCATGTTTAACCGAAGCGTGGTCTGATTTGAAACTTATGGAACGTCGCGATGTGATTACCACACAGATGCATGCGCAGTTACCAGCTAGTTTTTCACAAGCAGCAGCTATCTTACGCCAAGTTGGGCCGAATTTTATTGGGCTAGCCGCAGTGTGCTTGCCCAATTACGTGGCGGTTTATGGGTTAGACCATTGGCAAGTGGCGATGACAACGTTGGCCGTCTTGACTAAATATTCATCAGCAGAATTTGCTATTCGGCCATTTTTGAAACGTTATCCGATAGCAACCGCGCAGCAAATGCAAGCGTGGGCGCAGAGTGCCGATGCAGATGTACGGCGACTCGCTAGTGAGGGAATGCGGCCCCGATTACCTTGGGGGACGCGACTACCACAGTATATGGCTGATCCCACACCGGTTTTAGCGGTGCTTCATCAGTTGTTCTTTGACAAGAGTGACTACGTTCAAAAATCAGTCGCCAATAATTTGAATGATATTAGTAAGGATCATCCAGGAGTGGTGATCGCCTTTGCCCAACAATACTGGGGCCAGGCCAAATCGGGCGACTGGATATTGCGGCGGGGGTTGCGAACTCTATTTAAACAGGGAAATCCGGCCGTATTGGCATTAATGGGTTACGACATTACTGCGGCCGAGAAGGTAACGGGTGTGACTTTGCAACCAGAGAGTGATGTGGCAGTAATCGGGGGTCTGACAACGGTGGCCTATACGGTGCGAGCGCCTGAAACCATGCCAGTTTATTTAGGCTATCGGGTCGGCTATGTTCGACAAAATGGCACGACGACAGCGAAAGACTTTTTTGTAAAGCGAACGACTCTGCCAGCCGGCCAGTTATTACAAGGGGTGTTTAAGCTTAAATGGCAGCAGCTGACTACGCGGCGACTGTATCCAGGAGCCCATCGCGTGGCGTTGCTGGTGAATACACGGGTGGTGGCTGAAAGCCGGATAACTTTGGAATGGTTATCAACTATTAATAATAATTAATAACTAAATACGAGTTAATTATTATTGTGGGGAATTGTAAGCGCTTGACAATTTGGAAAAAGTGCGTACTCTAGAACTTGAGTACTCAAGTAATCGAATTAAGGGACTGAAAGAAATGGCCATTGATAAACATAAACGAAATAGCAGTATTCGAGCGCAAATTGTTGCGGATATTCAAGCTAGTATTTTAAAGAATATGCAGACCGGCGATAAGCTACCATCAGAAGCGGCCTATGCACGACAGTATGACGTTACGCGGTCAACCATTCAAAAAGCACTCAAGGATTTGGAAGACTTACAGATGATTGATCGGGTTCAAGGCAAAGGGAGTTTTGTGAAGTTAACGAAACCAAAGATTGATATGTTTAACTTCAAAGGTTTTTCTGACTATGCCTTGCAGTTAGGAACGACGCCGGTTACCCGGGTCTTAAAGCAAGAGATTGTTGACCATCACTTGATACTGCAGCGATTACGGGGAATCAAAACCAGTGATGAAGTTGTCCAACTGACTTTAGATGAATCACACCTCAATTTGGAGCAGTTTCCAGGGCTAGAACAGACTGACTTTGAGCAGAATTCTTTGTACCAAACGCTACGAAGCCAATTTAAAGTTTATCCAGCGACAGCTAACCTTTTGGTCACACCAATTATGCCAACCGTCGCGCAAGCGGAGCTGTTAGAAGTGGCTGATAGCCAACCGTTACTTCAAGTAACGGGACAAGTACGTACGGCCAATAATGACTTGGTCGAAATAATCAAGATTATTTATAGTGACCAATCTAATTTTAAATTTGTGGTTGGCGTATAAAGCGAAAGGGAGTAGAGAATCAGATGGAACGGACTAAGGATAAAGTATTGGGAACAATTTATGGACAGGCGATTGGGGACGCGATGGGAATGCCCTCAGAACTTTGGCCGGTTGAAAAAATTCGGCGGCAATTTGGCGGTCTAATTACGACCTTTTTAGATGGTCCACAGAATAATGATATTGCTCTGAATTTTACCAAGGGAGAATATACCGATGATACCAACCAGGCCCTAGCAATTTTAGATTCTCTAATTGAAACGAACTGGCAACCGGATCAGCAAAATTTGGTTAAACATATTATGGCTTGGGCGGATGCTGTGGGTGCATGGGATAACAATATCTTGGGGCCAAGTAGCAAGGCGGCATTGAAGGCCATTAAGGCAGGGCAAGACCCGGCACCGGTTACAGCTAAGGCGCTGACGAATGGATCAGGTATGCGGATTGCCCCCATTGGCACGCTGTTTACGCCGGATCAAATCAATGAGTTGGTTCAGATGGTCTATGAGGTTAGTCGCGTGACTCATTCTAGTGACGTTGCAGTGAGTGGTGCCAGTCTTATCGCGGGCGCCGTTACGGCAGCTATGGCCGATTATGAGTGGGATGATATTGTGACTTATGCCTTAAATGCCAATGATTTGGGCTACCAAATGGGTAGTCATACTTGGGCTGCCAAGACTCATGAGCGAGCCCTATTAGGGATTCAATTGGCGCAGCAGTACCCCAATGATGAGCCTAAGTTTAGTCAGGCCATTTATGACCTTGTGGGAACTGGAACGATGATTTCGGAAAGTATTCCGGCAGCATTCGCGATTGCCTACTACGCTCGAGATGTTCAAAAATGTGCCTTACTTTGTGCTAATTTAGGTGGTGATACCGATACGATTGGGGCCATGGCAACCGCTATTTGTGGCGCTAAGACTGGATTTAAAGCTATTGATCCTGCTTGGATTCAGACAATTGATGAAAAGAATCCGCAACACATTATGTCTAACTATGCCGATCAAATTCTTAGTTTTAAAGCGAACTAGCTTTTTGGAGGATTATCATAATGAATAATGAGCTCGTCAAAATTTCGGATGCAGATAAAACATTAACGCCAGGGAAAATTTTCTACAACTGGTTTGCCGCGAATATTGGGATTATGGGATTCGTCTTTGGTGCGATGATTGTTGCTTATCATCTGTCGTTTGCCCAAGCAATTCTCGCTGCTTTTTGTGGCGCGTTGTCTTTTTTAGTGCCAGGATGGGTGGCGATGATTGGTCAACGAGAAGGTGTGACAACCTTTAAGCTGAGCCGGGCGGCCTATGGTACTCGGGGGAATAAAATTCCCAATGCCATCGCTTGGATTAATATGGTGGGGTGGCTTTCGGTTAACGTGATTACGGGGACCATGCTATTAATTTCCATGTACGGTGTTTTAAATATCCCCAAGAACACCGTCACACGGGCCGTTGCTCTGGCTATCTTTGGTGGGTTAGTGCTGCTGTCTGGTTTGTTAAAAGAAGCCACTTTAGCCAAGATTCAAACATGGTTAAGCTATGTCTTTGGCGCGTTAACGGTTGTTATTTTGGTTCTCTTCTTGCTAAAGGCGGATTGGCAGGCCGCTTTTAATCTTCCAAGTGGTCATTGGATTAGCGGTTTCTTGCCAGCTGTCAGCATCGTTGCCGCCGGTTCAGGCATTTCTTGGTCGATGGCCGCCGCCGATTGGGGTGCCTATGTCAAGCCAGAAACTAAACCGCAAGCGACCTTTTGGGGAACAGCCTTGGGTGGCGCAATACCCTTGTTTGTCCTCATGGCCGGTGGTGTTTTGTTAAGTACGATTGAACCGGCTTTGGCGACAACGGGTGATCCGTTTGGCGTAATGTACTCAGCCTTACCAAGCTGGATCGGCGTCATCTATTTTCTGGTAGCCGCTGGGGGTCTAATCCCGCAATGTATTGTATCTTTGCGGTCGGCCCGAATTAACTTGGGGACGATTGGAATTCGCGTGTCACAACGGACTTCTTTAGTTATTCATGGTTTAATTGTGATTTTGATTCCAGTTTACGTTCTCTTTATCTCAGGAAATTTTCTAGCTAACTTCGAATTGTTCTTAAACTTTTTGGGGATTTGTTTGGCTAGTTGGGTTGCCATCTTCCTATGCGATAGTGCGATGTTCAGAAAAAACGGCTATGAGTTGGCGTTATTAGTGCCAGATTCTAAAAAGCACTATAACTGGGGTGGCATTATCTCTTGGGTCATTGCGACGATTACGGGTTTTCTGTTTACCAATAATGCGATTTGGAATGGCCCATTTGCTCACGGGATTTTTAGAAATAATAGTCTCGGCGTTTTTATCTCGGCAATTGTTGCGATCATCTGTATGTTCATCGTTAAAATGGTAGGGTATTCAAACAATGAGGGGGTTAGCCATCATGAGTAAGGCTTTGGTATTGGGCGCCGCTTTTGTTGATGTGGTCGTTAACGTTCCACGATTACCCTTTTCTGGCGGGGATGTGACGGGTGATTTAAAGTCTTATCGAATTGGTGGTTCGGCCTTTAATGTTTATGGCGCCTTACGCTACATGCAGGCATCGGCAGATCTACTGGTGCCAGTGGGTGAAGGCGACTATGCCACGCGCGTTAAACAACATTTAAGCAATCAAGGGATTTCCTTAAAATTACCGGTGACGGGTGCTGATAATGGTTGGGATTTATCGTTAGTGGAGCCCGATGGAGAACGTAGCTTTTTGACAATTAATGGGATTGAACAATGTTGGAAGCCACAGTGGTTCCAGCAGGTTCAGCTGGCCGATTATGATTATATCTATGTTAGCGGTTATGAATTAGAGAATTTACGTTCAGCTAAGGTAATCTTAGATGGTCTGCGGCAACGGCGACCGGATGCCCAAATCTTATTTGATACGTCGCCACGAATTAGCGAAATTCCATCAGAAATTTTACAACAAGTGTTAGCGGCGCGCGTCATGGTTCATTGTAACGAAGATGAAATTGGAAAGATCATGCCTGACGGTCGCACCGTTGCAGAAAAAGCACACCGTTTATTCGCGTTAACCCAGAGCCCCGTCATGGTGACGCTGGGAGGTCAGGGCACCTATTATGTCGATGGCACGGCAACCGGGCAAGTTCCAGCGCAGAACGTTCCGGTTGTCAACACAATTGGCGCTGGTGACACGCATTGTGGCGGGATTATTGCCGGTTTAATGGCCGGACTAACACTCCCACAAGCTATCAAGCAAGCTAATCAGTTGTCGGCACAAGTGGTTGGTCAGGAAAATGGCAGTCTGTCTTAATTGGTTAGTGGGTCGGGATGAAAATCCCGACCTTATTTTTGTGAAATGCCCTAATTGCTCATCATTTAGGGTATTCTTAACCTAACTAAAGGAGGGGATTGCATGGATATTCAAGAAGGGTACATGCCGTTTAGATCGTATCAGACATACTATCGGGTGGTTGGTGATTTACGGTCACCGTTACCCCCCTTACTGTTATTGCACGGTGGCCCGGGATCGACCCATAACTATTTTGAAGCTTTTGATCAACTAGTAGCGACAACCGGTCGGCCAATTGTGATGTACGATCAATTGGGCTGTGGTCGGTCATCCATACCGACTGATCCCCATCTCTGGCAGGCAGCAACCTGGGTGGCGGAATTACGGGCGTTACGTGCTTATCTGAAACTCGACCGCGTGCACTTATTAGGCCAGTCGTGGGGCGGCATGCTGGCGCTGATTTACTTATGTGACGACCAGCCACAGGGAATTCAGAGTGTGATTTTGGCCAGCACCTTATCCTCGGCTCATTTGTGGGCCCGCGAACAGCATCGCTTGATTCAATTCATGTCAGCGACTGACCAAGCGGCCATTCACCAGGCTGAAATGACGGGAGACTTTACAACACCCGCTTACTTGGCAGCTAACGAGCGGTTCATGATCCAGCATGCAACTGGACCGCTTACCGAGCAAACACCAGAATTCTTGCGGCGATCTAAGCGCTTGGGCACAGCCGCTTATACCACGGCTTGGGGGCCTAACGAATATTTTCCCACGGGAACGTTACAGGACTATGATTATACAGCAAAGTTAGCGCAACTACCGTACCCAACGTTAGTGACCAGCGGTGTCAATGATCTCTGCACACCATTGGTGGCTAAGACGATGGTTGATCAGTTGCCTCACGCCGAATGGACCTTATTTCCGCACAGTCGGCATATGGCCTTTATTGATGAGCCGGTCGCTTATCAAGCACGACTGACTCAGTGGCTAGCCGCTCATGACGAGGTGACTGATGATTGAAGTGACGTTTGATCCAGCACTAGCGAATACACTGGCCCAATCCATGAAATTAACCGCTATTGCCTTACCCTTAGACTTGCAGATTGGTGATTTAACGCGTTTAACTGATGCCAAAAATTCATATTGGGGACTTAAGGCGCGCTATACCAAATCGGGCGGTGCCTCCGCTGAGTTTGCCGCCGTTACAACGAGTCAACAGCGATTGCAACAGGTATTAGCCACTGGTGCCACCTTGCGGGTATGGACCTCTGTCAATCCGGCTGATCAGTTGGGGTGGGGGTGGTTATGCAGTCAGTTAGTCCAAGCACAATTTATGGGGGTTATTCAGCGGATTCAGATTCCTTTAAGTGGTCCCGTGATGACTGAAATGGGCCCGGTCTTTATGCAAAATTCAACCATTGGGGAGCTGGACGAGCCGGCGCTGGAACACGACTTAGCGACGGCTAAGGTGGTAACAGCAGCGGATTGGGTAGCCTTTAGTTATCACTGGCAAGCCTGCTATGAAGACAATGCGGCGTTACGGTTAATACTTGGTGGACGGGTAGTAGGCGTGCCGCAGGACTTTTTAGATCCGTTGGTGCGAACCTGCTATCGACCCGAGCAATCCACGGCGCAGACTTTAGGTCGGATATTGGACAATTATCCAATTGGCATGCCGAATTGGTGGTGGCAGTATCGCATTGACCAGATTGCCAAGGCGTCAGTCAGGTGATTGTTTCATGTGGAACAATTGGACGATGTAGGTGAAATTTTTCAGCAAAAAATGGCGATACCTCAATGTGGGCATCGCCATTTTGTTAGTGGTTAAGGATTGACTTTGTTAAATTGTCGGAGATTAGGAATTGTCAGCATCACGGTGAAACTGACTAGATAGAGGATGGATAGAAACGCCATAACGATAGTCAGGGTATAGTGATCCATCAGCCAGCCAATGGCGACGGAGGAGAAACCACCGATGGCTCGACCAACGTTAACAATTAGGTTATTGGCGGTGGAACGAATTTCCGTGGGGTAAAGCCGGCTGATGACCGCACCATAACCGCCAAACATGCCGTTGGAGAAGAAGCCAATAATCGCGCCAGCTAGAATGAGAGTTGCCTGATTGACAGCCAGCGTGATGCTAAAGACCGCGATGGCTGAGGCTAACAAGAAGATACCGAAAGCCCGGCGTGGACCGAAATAATCCAGAATACTGCCAAAGGTTAGCATGCCAATGCTCATGCCGATAATGGTGGCAATCATCCAAACGGAAGACCCGGCGACCGTTAAGCCAAGCTTTTGTTGCATAATTGCTGGCAGCCAATTCATCAGGCCAAAGTATCCGGCAATCTGCACGACGACCATCAACATCAGCGCCAGTGTTTGATAAGCCAGGCGAGGGGTATTGAAGAGACGACGTAATTGAACGGGGGCGTGGTCAGCTGCTTGTTTAGCCGTTAAAAATTCAGGACTTTCGTGTAAATGACGCCGGATGAAATAGGTTAAACCGACCGGCAATAATCCGAAGAGAAACAGGGCCTGCCAACCGAAAACGGGGATGATTAAGGCAGCGGCTACAGCGGCCAGGATGGCGCCAACTTGGCCACCAACAGCGGCCAGTGAGGTCATTTTGCCAATTTTATTGCGGGCAAAGCTTTCGGCGATTAACGTAATCCCCACGCCGTATTCACCACCGGCCCCTACGCCAGCTAGAAACCGGAAGATATAAATGAGCGTGATGTTGTTGGCCAAACACATTGCGGCCGTGGCAAAGGCGAAAATGAAGATGGTATGGGAGAAGGTGCGGACACGACCATAGCGATCGGCAATGATCCCAAACAAAAGGCCACCTGCTAGCATTCCCAGATTGGTAATCGACGAAATCAAACCAGCCTGAGCACCGCTAATATGTAAGTCGGCGATGATTGAGGAGAGCGCGAAGGAGAGAAACATAACATCCATGTTTTCCAAGGCGAATCCAGCTGAGGTTGAGGCGATTGTCCATTTCTGGTTCTTACTGAGCGTGTGGTCGTGTAACGAGGTTTCCATATTCAATTCCTCCAAAATGAATGTTCACTGACATTCGTTATTTTTGCCGTTCTCACGGAACGTTGTTAGTATTGTGGCATGGATATCCGGGAAAAGCAACCATTAATCGAGATATTAAAAATATTATACGGCTTGACGCCATCGTTTGGGTACGCTACACTCAATAACAATCAAACTTTAATTTAGCCCTGTGAGACTAAAAAGGTGAACGGAAATGGCCCTCAGTAGATGAGTGGGTCTATAGCCGGTTAGCCTAATACGGGGCTAACCGGCTTTTTTTGAAGAAAGGTGAAGATGGATGCGACCGATTATTGTGGCATTAGACGTGTCGACGCAACAGCAAGCTCTGGCATTGGTCGATCAATTGGCAAATGAGAATGACTTGATGGTCAAGGTTGGTATGGAGCTTTTTTATGCGGTGGGCCCGACGATAGTAACAGCTTTACGTCAACGTGAGGTAGCGATTTTTTTGGATTTGAAGCTCTACGATATTCCCCATACTGTTGAACGGGCAATGTGCCAACTTGGACGCCAAGAATTGGCTTTGGTCACGGTCCATGCGAGCGGCGGCTCGGCAATGATCCGTGCGGCCAAACGAGGATTGGCCCAGGGTGCTGCGATTGCGGGAGTTGCCCCAGCCAAATTGTTGGCCATTACGCAGTTGACCTCAACATCGGAGGTGCAGATGCAGGCAGAGCAATTAGTAACCGTTGATTTGCCCACTGCCGTTACCCATTTAACCCGCTTAGCGCAACGGGCCGGTGCCGATGGGGTTGTATCTTCGGCACTGGAAACCCCGCTAGTACACGCAGCGACAACGGCTGACTTTTTGAGTATTACGCCAGGCATTCGGTTAGCCCAGGATCGCGCTGACGACCAACAACGGATTGTCACACCGGCCGAGGCTGCTGAGTTGGGCAGTGATGGCATTGTTGTGGGGCGTTCGATTACGCAAGCCAGTAATCCAGTTGTCGCTTATCACCAAATCTTACAGGAATGGGAGTCGACATGCAGATGATACCAGCAGAACAAATTGCGACAGATTTACTAACCATTGGGGCGGTGACGCTAGCCCCTAACCATCCTTTCTTGTGGGCAAGTGGGATGCAAGCCCCAATCTATACGGATAATCGGCGAACAATTGCTTTTCCACAAGTGAGAACACATATCGCCGATGGTCTAGCTAGCCTGATTAAACACCGTTATCCAACAGCCACGGTGATTAGTGGGGTGGCCACGGCGGGAATTACCCACGCCGCTTTAGTCGCAGATCGATTAAATTTACCCATGAGTTATGTGCGTGCTAAACCCAAAGATCATGGCAAGGGTAAACAAATTGAAGGCCAAATGACGGCTAGTGATCAGGTGGTTCTGATTGATGATTTAATCTCAACCGGAGGAAGTGTTTTAGCCGCTGCTAAAGCCGTTCGCAAGGCTGGCGCCACAGTGCTAGGCGTGGTTGCTATTTTTTCTTATGAATTACCAGATAGCGTGGTGAACTTTCAGCAGGCGGGGCTGGCCCTGACGCCACTAACAACGTACAGTACACTGATTACAGTAGCGCAGCAGCAAGCCAAAATAACGGCACCAGAAATGGCGTCCTTGCGGCAGTGGCGTGAAGATCCGTGGGGCTGGGTGTCCGTTTGATTGCGGTGAATTGACTCATTAACAGTTATTTCTGATACACAAACACCAGTCGTTCTGAGGTTGAGTGCGATGCATCAAACCGGTAGTCGGGATGATCAAAGTCTCTTACGGCATCAATGGTGGTGACTTGGTTTTCAGCCAGGTAACGCACCATCGCGCCCCGAGCCATTTTAGCTAGTGTGGCTTTGGTCTTTAGCTTGCCGTTTACCAGACTAGCAAAAACTACGGTGATAAAGGGCTGATTAGGCTGCAGATAAGGGGTAATGGCCTTGGCATATTCCTGAGAGGCCAGATTGATAATTGGTTCCGTGGGTGCTACTAGAGCGTGATAGAGGCGATCACCCCAGAAAGCATATAAGTTAGTCGCTTCACCCACTGACAATCGGGCTTGCATTTCCAAGCGATAGGGAACAATACCATCAAAAGGTCGTAGCAGACCATAAAACCCAGATAGAATCCGGAGATTATGGCGAACGTAATCTAAAGCAGGTGCCGTAAAGAGATCCGGTGCCATGTATTGATACTGAAGGCCACGGTAGCTTAAGAGGGCGGGAGTAACTTGACGAGTTAAATCCATCTGATGGAGCCAATCGAAGTTGCGTTGAGCCAGCTTGTCACTACAATGCCATAGCTGCTGCGCTTCTGGGTAAGTGAGTTGTCGTAGAACTTCTAGTAGTTGTTGGGCTTGTGATTGAAATTGGGGCTGGGTTTCGGGTGCAAAGTTGTCGAGATCCACGGCCATTTGTTTGGCCGGCGCAATAATCATTTTCATAAATCCACGTCGTTTCTTTCAGAGTTGTTCTTATCGTAGCATATTAAAAAGCCAGTCACACTTTTCGATATTGAGAAAGTGTGACTGACTTTTTGATTAATGCTGTCCAGGGGCGACATCACTATGATTAGCGGGTGTTGGATTCAGAGGAAATTCATCATCCACAGGCACGTTCGTGGTGTTAAGCGGGGCATCTGACTTGTGCAGGGTGACGGTCCCATATGGCGGAACGGTGACCAATTGCCAATTAGCACCGTTACCATTAATGGTGACGGCGGCCTGAATCGGTTGGGCGGTTGGGTTGTAAAGGTGTGCGGCAATGTCGCCAGCGGTTCCTAAAAAGGCCACAGAGCCTAGCCCACCCGTATAGCCATCACGGGTATAGTTGGTGGAACCAATGACGGTTGCGCCCACGCTAACATCCTGACCGAAGTTTCGCAGCATGAAGTATTCCAGGTTACGCTGGACTTTCCCGGTCGTATGGTCAATGGTGACGACACCTTCTCGCCCAGTGGAATCCGCGGCGTTGGGCAGACCTCGTTCATCGAGCGCTAGGTTCCACAAGGTAATCATACTGAGACCGTTGTGAACTAACCAATTACCGATAATTCCAAACATAATATGAGCGGCTTCCTCAGGCGTGTCGGTCATCATGCATCGGCGTTCAGTCATGATTGTCGACCAATTGGGATAGGCACGGTTGGCGTGATAGAGATTGTCATAGGGGCCCGAGTAGGTGTGAACGGCAAGTCCGTCAAATGCGGCGGCCTGCTCTGGGGTGACTTCTGCCGTAATTGGCTTGGTCAACGCATGAAAACTATCATCTAATAGGTAAAGTTTGGTATCGGGGAAACTGTGGTTTAATGCCGGGCGAAGATAACGGTAACCAAAGTCAGCTAGCTGGGGAACCGTCCAAATCATAGCTGGCCAGTGAGCGGCATTCGACGGTTCATTTTGAATGGTGAGCCCATAGATGGGGATGCCCAGTTTTTGATAGGCCTCAATATACCGAATAAAGTACTGGGCATAAATATATTCGAAACGATTTTCCTCGGTATAGCCATTGCCAGTGAATTCGCCAAACCGCAGATGACCACCATGGGTCAAATGACCTGTGTTTTTCATCCATGCGGGGGCGGACCATGGTGAAGCAATGACTTTCACGGCCGGATTAATGGCCAAAATTTCTTGTAGGACGGGGACGATGTGCTTTAAATCTTTGGTGGCATCTGGTGCGCCTGGCTGACCAGTACCGATGGAGAACTGTTCCAGCTTCTGATCGTGTTCACCATATGGGACGTCATCGTAGGTATAAAAATCTTGGCTTTGAAAATCGCAAGATCCTAGAGGCACCCGCACGCTAGAAAAGCCGCCTTGATCGGGATCAAATAGTTCAGTTAACAGGGCACGCCGTTGTTCAGCGCTCATGACGGACCATAAGAGATACGCAGCTGAGTCCGTAATAGCGGCCCCGCCACCTAACCATGGTTGATGACGGTCGGCGGGGTCAATGATGATTTTCACGGCCGCCGCGCTGGTCGATTGATAATCGGGTGTTGCTAGCGGTGTGCGGCGCTGCGTTAGATCGCCGGAAGTGGCGGTCCAGAATTCATGTTGGAACTTCTTCATAAATAAAGCCTCCAGTCAGTAAAGATGTACAACTCTAGCGTAACCGCTTTCTTAAAAGCTGTCCATAGCGAATACTGTGGTAAATTTGTCCTAATGGCAAGTAGTGACTGATTGTGAGCGCGTACTAATCATGATAAGCTTGGTCGTAAGAATATGATGGAAAAGCTTGGGGGAAACCGGTGTGGCACAGTCACAAGTATTTCAGGCTATCGAATCAACCGTTTATCTATATGGTGGGCATTTTCAACAGAATTTTCCCAATTGGCATTATCCGCAAGAACAACATCAATTATTTGAAATGATTGTGGTGTTGCAGGGAACGGAGACCATATTTATGGGAACACGGCGGTGCGTATTATCTGCGGGGGAAGCCATGATTATCACTCCTGAAACCGCGCATGAAAGTTTTAATTTCTGTGGTAATCGGCTACGCTTCTTCTGTTTTCACTTTAGTGTCGGCGATTTGGCGTTGAAAACGCAAATTATTCAAAATTTGGGAAATACGGTATTAGCTGCTGATACGCCGTTAGCGCAGGCCGCCCAGCGGTTGATTCAACGGTTTAGTGCGTTACAAGCAGCCCAACAACAGCCGGACTGGACGTTAAATATGGAAATTGCTTTTTTGCAGTTCATGGCAGTTGTTAGTCAAGCACCCCGAGTCATTGCACCGGTGGCCCAATTACCAGAACAGCAGGTCATCTTGGCGCAAAAAATGGCGACGTTGTTATTTCAGAAGGGGCCGCGACCGCAGTCATTTCAAGCCGTTTGTGCAGCGCTTAATTTTAGCACGACGTATGGTCATACCGTGTTTAAGCGTGTGTACGGCATTACGCCAAGTACCTACACGAAAGAACGACGTTTCAGCCGTGCCAAGGTGCTGTTAGAGATTGGCGAAAAATCAATGGCCGATATTGCGGCAGACCTAGCCTTTAGCAGTCAAGCCAGCTTTAGCAAACAATTTAAGTTGTGGTCGGGGATGACGCCCAGTAATTTTCGACAAACCCAGCGGCGGCCTCAGTCACAAGCTAACTACTTGAACCAGTGAGTCGGTGGCCGATCGCGGTATTTTACTTGACACAGCTGATTGGTCGTTTGAAAATGTAAGTGACAGAATAAAAAACACGGTCTGGTTGGTAGTCCAGGCGCGGCTGAAAGCCGTCAGTAACCTGCCTCCTTGGTTGTCCCTATTTTGTTAGTCATTTTAGGGAGGTGTTAGTTTGGTGATTCATAGCAAGCTAACAGTATTTTTTGATCAAGCGTTCTATCGGGGCGTGTTCGAACGGTGGACGCCAACCAGCTATCAGGTGGCGCGAGTGACCTTTGGGACCCAACCCCCGTCTGCCCCACAACTGCAACAAGTGATTTGGCGGCGGTGGTCGACTTTGCAATGGACGACTCCAGCGAAGATTGTGGTGAGTGAGACCCATCATCGGGTCAAACAACGCCAACGCGCTGCCCAGCGTGAGCTTAAGCAACACGGGGCCCGACAACGGGCAACTGTGATGCTTAAGACAGAGCATCGACAAAACTTGCAGTTGAAAAAACAACGGCAGCGGCAAGCGCGGGTTCAGCATGCCGCGGTAGTTCGTCAAAAACAGCAGGCTAAACGGCGTGGGCATTGATAAAAAATACCAGCATAGGGTCTGGGACTGATCAAAGTCCCGGGCCCTGTTTGCGTTTTCAAATATTGGGGGCTGAAATGTACGCCAGTTAACCGCCCTTTGTCCCATTCTCAGGTAGCGTGAGCATATTCATTGATTCAAGATTAATTAATAAGTTATACTGGTTTAACAGATAGATGATTAACAAGTCAGATTGAAAGGAGTGACGGCAATGTTTGGATGGTTATGGTCATTAATCGTTGGTGCAATTATTGGTGCTATCGCGGGAGCAATTACGAATCGTGGTGCGTCAATGGGTTGGATTGCCAACATTTTAGCAGGACTGATAGGTTCCTGGTTAGGGCAAAGCTTACTGGGAAGTTGGGGACCGTCACTGGCCGGGATGGCTTTAGTGCCTTCAATCCTGGGTGCGATTATTTTAGTCTTAATCGTGTCGGCAGTTATGGGTTCTCGTCATAAATAAGGAGGATACTGGTATGAAAAATCTTGTATTGGGTATTAGCTTAGCAACGAACGTAGCCTTGGCATATTTGTTATTGCAGGACAAAGATCAATTAAAGGAACTGCAATCGCGCGCCGACAATGCTGCTGATAAGGTAGCTGGTAAAGCCGAACAAATCAAAGGGGCCATTACCGGTGACACTGGCGATAAGCTGAAAGGCAACTGGGACGAAGGCAAAGGCGAAGCAAAGGACCTCGTTGATGATGTCCGTAAAGATTTTGAGGCTGGGTCTGAAGAATAAAATGAGTGAAAACCATCATGTCTCTCTATCAGGGCATGATGGTTTTTTAGTGATCAATCTCGGAGCTTAAACCGCAAGACGTTCCAAGATAGTGGTTGTAATTTAGTGTGCGCATGATGGGTGTCAGTCCTAGCAGGCAATGGTTGTAGCTGCATATGACCATCGCGATTATCAGCTTTGACATCGTAACCGTAAAATTGCGTGGCATCAAGTAGCCGATCAATCATCAGCTCGCCGAAATTAAGCTCAAAGTCAAGCGTTTCTGTTTGGTGTTTATTTTCGGCAAAGACGGTGACGGTCTGGGTAGCCGCGTCATAGGTGGTGACGGTATCCAGATAAGCCACATCGGTGAACTCACGGGAATTGTAGGTGGGTGATGTGCTGTGATCGGTGAGGACGACCCCTTGACCGTAGTTGGCTACCTGCATAAATGGATAGAAGATGGATTGCCGCCAGACACCGCCATTTTCATCCGTCATGATGGGCGCAATCACGTTAACGAGTTGTGCCAAACAAGCGATCTTGACGCGATCAGCATTGCGCAAGAGGGTCATGAGGAGACTGCCAATTAATAGCGCGTCTTCGAAATTATAGATATCCTCTAAGAGATGGGGGCCGACTTGCCATGGGGTAACCTGGGTATCAGCGTCGTTGGAATGATACCAGACATTCCATTCGTCAAAGGATAAGTTAATCGTCTTAGTTGACCGTTTACGGGCCTTAACGGCATCGCACATAGCAACGACGCCCTTGATAAAGTCATCTAAGTCATGATTTTTGCCTAAGAAATTATCTAGTTCGGTTGGGTCGTCATCATTGTAGTAGCCGTAGTAACGATGGAGCGACAGGTAATCGACGTTATCGTAGCAAGCATCAAGGACGGTTTCTTCCCAATTACCAAAGGTGGGATTGTCCATTGACGAGCTGCCACAGGCGACCAGTTCCAGAGTGTCATCAACGCGACGCATGGCCTTAGCGGTCTCGTTAGCCAAGTGGGCATATTCGCCTGCCGATTTCGCACCAATTTCCCATGGCCCGTCCATTTCATTACCCAAACACCACGTTTTAATGGCAAAGGGGTGCTCAGCACCATTCTGGCGACGAAGATCACTTAAATAAGTGCCTTTAGGAAAATTACAATACTCGATCAAGTCAGCAGCCGCTTGAATTCCCCGAGTGCCGAGATTGACGGCCATATTGGGGACAGCATTGACTTTATCTGCCCAACGCATAAACTCGTGAAGGCCAAACTGGTTGGTTTCGAGCTCCCGCCAAGCCAAGTCCAACCGGACGGGACGCTGGCTTTTGGGACCAATGCCATCCTCCCATCGATATTGCGAAAGAAAGTTCCCACCAGGATAGCGAATGAGCGGTACGTTCAGCGTTTTTATGGCATCAATGACATCGGTTCGGAAGCCATCTGAGTCGGCGGTGGGATGATCAGGTTGATAGATACCGGTGTAAACAGCACGTCCTAATTGCTCGATAAAGGCGCCATATAGCCGGCGGTCGATTGGGGCGACAACGTCTTGGATTTGAATCTTTGTAGAACCTTGCATGCGTTTGACCTCCATAATGATAGCGCTTACTTAAAAAGTTACCTTTACTATAACGAAGGAAATCCTTAGTGAACATGGGAGATTTCACTGGGAATTTATAATTTTTATCCCAGTTTAGACGATGCAGGCGTGTGTTAAACTGGGTGAGGAATACGGAAATTTTTACATAAAAGGATGGGGTATTTTGAAAAAAATTGCACCACTATTTGTCGGCTTGGGTGCCATTAGCTTTGGAATCCCGGCGTCGTTGTTTAAGATTGCCCGGCATGAGGGGGTAGTGAATGGACCACTGCTATTCTGGTCATTTCTGAGTGCAGTGATTATCTTAGGCATCATTCACGTTGCGCGCCATCACTGGTTGCGTGACCAACAAACCAGTTGGCGTCAGATAGTGTTGGTGATGGCTGCGGGGACGGCGTCTGGATTTACGAATACGTTTTATATTCAGTCGTTAAAATTAATTCCGGTAGCGGCTGCGGCCGTCATGCTGATGCAAGCGGTCTGGCTGTCAGTTCTGTTGGGAGCCGTGATTCATCGGCGGTTACCCTCTCGATTACAGGTCGTTAGCATTATCTTAGTATTAGTGGGGACGGTTTTAGCCGCGGGATTATTTCCCATTACGCAAGTATTATCCCCATTAGGCTTATTCTTTAGCTTTTTAGCATCCTGTGCGTATGCTTGTACCATGCAGTTTACGGCGAGTCTGGGTAATAATTTGGATGCGTTGAGTAAGACTTGGTTGTTGTGCATCGGGGCGTTTTTGTTGATTTCGATCGTTTGGGGGCCCCAGATTATGACGGCTCCGGTAACGGGGGCGACCATTAAGTGGGGTGTACTCATTGCTTTATTTTCAATGGTCTTTCCACTGGTGGCCTATTCCATCTTTATGCCGTACCTAGAGTTGGGAATTGGCCCGATCTTGTCATCATTAGAGTTGCCGTCGTCGATCGTGGTGGCATTTATATTGCTAGGGGAAACGGTCAGTTGGGCCCAGATTGTTGGCGTGGCGGTGATTATTTTTGCGGTCATTTTACCGAATGTTTGGGGTGTTTGGCACCAGCGACAATTGGAGTAAAATTAACATCATCGAAAAACCGGCACTGTCAGGGCATAAATGCCTGGCAGGGCCGGTTTTGTTGAAGTTTCATTGATGAATGAGGGCGAGTGAAATGAGTAAAAAAATTTGGACAATCATGACGCCGAGGACACCACCAAAGTAACGAGAAAAGTGGTGATCACGGTGCCACAGCCAACCTAACACAATGGCTAGGACGATTAAACCGGTGGCGAAAAGAATCAGTAATTTAAGTTTGACATCAAAATCGGTTGAGAGCATGCGTCACGCTTCTTTCGTTTGACAATTACACTTATTATACCAGATTGACGTTAGTTGGATTCAATCATCAGCGCCATCCCCATGCCACCGCCAATACACATTGAGGCGACACCTAAGTGAGTGCCACTGTGCAGGAGTTCATAGAGTAAGGTGACTACAATGCGGGTCCCAGAAGCACCTAGTGGATGACCCAAAGCAATGGCCCCGCCATTAACGTTTAGGCGGTCATCAGGAAGTGCCAGTGCCTGACCAACCGCGACGGATTGGGCGGCAAAGGCTTCATTTAATTCAAAACGATCAATGTCACTGACGGATCGCTGGGTTTTGGTTAAGAGTTGTTGGATTGCTGTGACGGGGGCGTAGCCCATGATGGCCGGGTCAATGCCGACTTCTTGGTAGCCACGGAGCGTTGCGAGATACGCAATACCGGCGGCTCGGGCGGTTGATTTTTTCATGAGAATCATGGCAGCGGCCCCATCGTTTAAGCCAGCGGCATTGCCGGCAGTAACGGTGCCAACGGATTTAAAAGCGGGCCGGAGTGCGGCAAGTTGTTCGCGTGAAGTTGTGGTGCGCACGGCTTCATCGGTCGTTAACGTGGTGGTGCCTAAGGAGACGGGAACGATCTCGTCGGCAAAACGATTGGCTTGTTGTGCAGCGGTTGCACGCCGTTGGGAACGAAGTGCGAAAGCATCTTGATCAGCACGGCTAATATGAAATTGAGCTGCAACGTTTTCAGCGGTGATCCCCATGGGGATGTCGGTGAAGGCGTCGGTCAAGCCGTCATGGGCTAGACTATCAGTGAGCGTAATATCACCAAATTTATGACCCCAACGTGTTTGCGGTGTGAGATAAGGGGCATTGCTCATGCTTTCGGTGCCACCGACTAGAACAATGTCGGCATCACCCATGAGGATGGCGCTTTGGCCCAAACGGATGGCTTTTAGGCTGGAGCCACAAACCTGATTAATGGTCATCGCGGTGCTAGTGACGGGAAGACCAGCGTTAAGTTCAATTTGTCGGGCAATGTTTTGCCCTTGACCAGCCTGTAAGACTGAACCAAAGATGGTCTGCTGAATTGTGGCGGGGTCTAACCCACTGCGGGTAATCGCGGCTTTGGCAGCGATAGTACCTAATTGCTCGGCGCTTAAGCCCCTTAAACTTTTACCAAATTTGCCAATGGGGGTGCGTGCCGCACTGACAATAACAACTTCTTCTGCCATGGTGACTCTCCTTTACGATAGGGTTCCGAACCTTTAATATAACTGACTTTTTGGGATTTGTCTTGGGTTTGGCTTGATTGATGAGGGGAATTTGGATTTTCTTAAAGGTTATTTGAAAGTGACATAAGGTGCATATGAAAATAAAATTTAGCATCTAGTAACGATGTGATATAGAATAAAGTAGTAGTATACAGAGTAGTTATCATTTATTCCAAGGTATACTTAGGTACTTTGAAATAAATGTTGAGAACTACTTTTTCTAATATTTAGAATAGTTTATGATAAAAATAAATATGAATTGTGGCGGGGTGACGTGTTTATGGTAAAAAGAGTGACAATTACGGATATTGCCAAAGCGGCGAAAATCTCACCAACAACGGTCTCTTTGATTTTGAATGGTAAGGGTGAGCGCTTTAGCCAGGAAACTTGTGAACGAGTTTTTTACTTACGAGATAGACTAGGTTATCGTGTTGAAAAGCAAGTGAGTTCTCCCAAACATAAACAATTGAAGAGAATAGGTGTGGTGATTCCTAATTTTAATCAATCATTTTATAATCAGGTGATTACTGGCATACAGAAATCAGCCGGGCCCAATGTCTTGATTACAATTTATGAAGGGGCAAATTTTTCTGAAGAAATGCAATCAGGATTACGTTGGATTTTCGAGGAATCCTTAGATGGATTGATCTTATGCGGTCCGTTTATTGATGTGGAAACACTATATGGATGGGCTGAGACTGAAGGGCTCCCTATAGTTATTGTTAATAGCCAATCAAGCGTAGATGATTCTGATGTGTGGATCGATTTGCATCGCGCGGGGCAGTTGGCAGCAGAATATTTACTTGATAATGGTCATCGAGATATTGCAGTTGTGGTTCCTGAAAACTATACAGTGACTAATGAGGTTCTTCTCTCTGGCTTTAAAGAAGGTATGCAGGAATATCATGAGGAGTTAGCTGAGGCTGACATATATCCGATTGTGCCAACATTACAAGCGGGATATGAGCTAGCAAAGAAAGTTGTTTTAAACAAATACACAGCTGTTTTTGCCGGCGGCGATGAGATGGCGATTGGAATTATGCGAGGCTTAGTTGCTAATGGTCGTCATCTTCCGGCAGATCAATCGGTGTTGGGATTTGGAAACTCAGAATTAGGAGACTATACAACACCACAACTATCTTCGATCGACATTCCCTCGTCGGATATTGGTAGAGCTGCATTTGATAAATTGGAAGAGTTGAGTAAAAATAATAGTGCCTCACGAGAAAACCTACTGCTACCAATTGGAATTAATAAGCGCTTCAGTGTTAAGCATATCTAGTAAAAATGTTTAAGTTAACATTAGTGGTTCAGTTCTAAAATAGGTAAAAAAAGTAAAAGGAGACCAATCAAGATGGATTGGTCTCCTTTTTTAAGTAAAACTATACAAAAATCATTATTTGAAAGTAGTGACTAACTGGAGAAAGGAGTTTTTAAACGCAAAAAGGCATCGATCTTGGCTATAAAAGTTGAACTTAATTAAGGAAAGTAAAAAAAAGTAAAAATTATTTTTAGATGATAATTTATAAAAAATATTGATGGGCATCTATAATTTTGCCTGATTTTTGTTTTTATTTCATTAAAAATGATATAAAAGAAAATAACAATGATGCATACAACGCTGATAATATTACTTGCAGATAAGAAAAAGCTTGTGATAAAACTATAGGATAAACATATGGTCGGGTTAAATTAATGGTGTCTATAATTTATGAGAAAAAATTAATGTAAGTGTTTTCAAAACACATGTGTAAGAATACACTTGTCAATATCTCAAAAAAGGGGTAAAAATAAGGCTGTAAGTTTTACTAAGGAATTCAGACGAATGTTCTTAGTAAAAATAGAAGGAGGCTATCATGGATAATTTAAAGATTGCGTCTACAGAAGAAGCTCAGCAACATTTCTCAACAAAACGCGAAATCGTCAGCGCTTACAACACTGATTTTGTTGATGTCGCAGCTGTTGTTGTTATGGACAGTGATATTGATCCAATCAACAAAGTTAGTGACACGAAGTTTGGTGTACCTGTTTTTGTCATTAGTGATGATAGTTCACGTATTCAAGCAGATTTAATGGAAAAAATTTATCATATTATTGATTTAAACAATCAGTATGATGAACAGTTATATGACCGAGAGATTGAATCGGCAGCGGCTAAATATGAGGATGGTGTTTTGCCACCATTCTTCAAGTCATTAAAAGCATACGTTGAACGTGGGAATATTCAATTTGATTGTCCTGGGCACCAAGGCGGGCAATATTTCCGTAAGCACCCTGCTGGCCGTCAACTTTATGATTTTTATGGTGAAAATGTTTTTCGTTCTGATATTTGTAATGCCGATGTGGACCTTGGGGACTTATTGATCCATGAAGGCCCAGCGATGGATGCTGAAAAGCATGCCGCTAAGGTCTTTAATGCCGACAAGACTTATTTTGTTATGAATGGGACATCGACATCTAATAATGTGGCTGTGGCTGCTGCTGTGGCCCCCGGTGATTTAGTGCTATTTGATCGGAATAATCATAAATCAATTTATAACGCTGCATTGGTTAAAGATGGTGGTCGTCCAGTTTACTTAGAGACATCGCGAGATCCTTATGGCTTTATTGGTGGAATTTATGCTCGAGATTTTGATGAAGATTACATTCGTAAGCAAGCTGCTAAGGTTGATCCAGTCAAGGCTAAGCAAAAACGACCTTTCCGTTTGGCCATTATTCAGTTAGGAACATATGATGGGACTATCTACAATGCCAAGCAGGTTGTCGAAAAGATTGGGCACCTATGTGATTATATTTTATTTGACTCTGCTTGGGTTGGGTATGAACAATTTATTCCAATGATGCGTGATTCTTCCCCATTATTATTAGACTTAGGACCTGAAGATCCAGGTATCTTAGTGACACAGTCAACGCATAAACAACAAGCCGGTTTCTCACAGGCATCTCAAATCCATAAGAAAGATTCACATATTAAAGGTCAGAAACGTTATATTGACCATAAACGTTTCAATAACGCATACAACCAGTATGCTTCAACCTCACCGTTCTATCCGTTATTCGCCACACTAGATGTTAACGCGAAAATGCAAGAAGGCGAAGCTGGTAAGAAATTGTGGCATGATGCATTAGTAACATCAGTTAATGCACGAAAGAATTTACTAAAAAACGCTACCATGATTAAGCCATTTGTACCGCCAGTTGTTCACGGGAAGAATTGGGAAGATGCAGATACTGAGAAGATTGTCGACGATATTGATTATTGGCGTTTTGAAAAAGGTGCCAAATGGCATGGATTTGATGGGTATGAAGATAACCAATATTTCGTTGATCCCAACAAATTCCTGTTAACGACTCCCGGAATCAACGTCCAAACTGGTGAATATGAAGACTTTGGTATTCCAGCAACGATTTTGGCAAACTATTTACGTGAACACGGGATTATTCCAGAAAAGAATGACTTGAATTCGATTCTGTTCTTGATGACGCCAGCCGAAACGCCAGCTAAGATGAATAATTTAGTTTCGCAGATTGTTAAATTTGAGTCCCTAGTGAAAGCTGATGCCCCTCTGGAAGATGTTTTGCCACGGCTTTATGCACAGAATAAGGACCGTTACAATGGCTATACGATTAAGCAACTTTGCCAAGAATTGCATAACTTCTATAAAGGAAATAATGCTAAAGAATATCAAAAAGAAATGTTCTTAGCAGATTATTTCCCAGAACAAAAGATGACGCCTTTCGATGCGAATGTTGAGTTATTACACAACAATGCAAAACTCGTAAAGCTTAGTGATATTGAAGGAGAAACAGCCCTTGAAGGTGCGTTGCCATACCCACCTGGTATCTTCTGTGTTGCTCCTGGTGAGAAATGGACTAAGGTTGCACAAACCTACTTTATGATTCTTGAAGAGGGTATTAACCGGTTCCCAGGATTTGCACCAGAAATTCAAGGTGTTTACTTCGAACAAGAGGATGGCAAGACAGTAGCCTATGGCTATGTATATGATCCAGATAAAAAGTAAATAAGTAGTTTTCACTAAACATGGCGGGTGCATGGTCGCCCGTCGTGTTTTGCTATTATTCCTAATTTTGGTGAATTATTTGATTTGGTGAGGAGTGAAAAAATGGCTCAGGAAAAAAAGAAAATGAGCGTGGTTCAATTAACAGTTATCACTGCCATTAACATGATGGGCTCTGGTATTATTATGCTGCCAACTAACTTAGCACAGGTGGGAACTATGTCCATCATGTCTTGGGTGGTAACAGTTGCTGGGGCTATGGCACTAGCCTATGCGTTTTCTCGTGCAGGTATGTATACCTCTAAAGACGGCGGTATGGGTGGTTATGCCGAATACTCGTATGGCAAAGCCGGATCGTTTATGGCTAATTATACCTATGGTGTGTCATTAGTGATTGCTAATGCGGCGATTGCAATCTCAGCCGTTGGGTATGCAGCAGTTTTACTTGGGGTTCACTTAAGCCCAGTAGAAGTAGCTTTAGGAACCATTTTTACGTTATGGTTGGCAACGGTTCTTAACTTTGGTGGTGCCCGAATTACTGGACAGATTAGTACGTTTACGGTATGGGGTGTTATCATCCCAGTAGTGGTTATCTCAATCGGTGGATGGTTCTTCTTTAGTGGCCATATGTATGCGGCTAACTGGAACCCACATAACCTTGGGTTCTTTGATGGTATTAGTCGTTCTATTTCTATTACGCTCTGGGCTTTCTTGGGACTAGAATCTGCCTCTGCCAATATGGATTCAGTTGAAAATCCTAAGAAAAACGTCCCAATTGCCGTTTTAGGTGGAACGATTGGTGCCGCAGTGATGTACATTATTTCGACAAATGTTATGGCTGGGATTGTTCCATCTTTCAAGTTAGCTGCATCTAATGCACCATTCGGATTGGCTTTTAGTCAAATGTTCAACCCGACGATCGGTAAGATTGTAATGGGGTTGATGGTTATTTCTTGTTTTGGTTCGTTATTAGGATGGCAGTTTACTATCGCTGAAGTATTTCGTAGCTCTGCTAAAGAAGGTTACTTCCCTCGGATTTTTGGGAAAACGATTGGTAATGGAACGCCACTAATCGGAATGGTTATCATTACAGCATTACAATCTTTACTTGCCTTGATGACAATTAGTCCTTCTTTATCAAAACAGTTTACTATTTTGGTCAACTTGGCCGTAGTAACTAATATTATTCCTTATATTTTATCTATGGGTGCGCTAAAAACAATGCAAATTCAGGAGAATGTGCCAATGAAAGGACGTCAGATGACGAACTTGATTGCTTTCCTGGCAGCTCTCTACAGTTTGTATGCGTTATACACGGCTGGTGCTACGGCATTGGTAGGTGGATCTATTGCAACTTTTGCTGGTTGGACTTTGTATGGTTTAGTTTCTCATAAGTTTGATGTGACAGATGAACAAAAGCTAACGAACGCACAAAATTAGACCAAATATTCTGAGACTTAAAACTCTATTTTAAGAGTTTGGTAGATTGCAAATTTAATCCGAATTTTTGGACAAATTTGTCAGCATAACCTGATACGGTGTTTGCCAGTCGAGTATTTTAAGCGGTCGCTGGTTAATTTGGAGTAACGTCGTCGTTAAAT